>JAOABY010000072.1 GCA_026418115.1 Spirochaetaceae bacterium
ATACCGTAGCGATCGCGCAGATTGATGAAGGTGATGCCACCGTGGTCGCGCTTGCGGTGGACCCATCCGTTGAGGACAACAGTCTTGCCAATGTCGGCAGCACGAAGCTGGCCGCAGGTAACGGTTCGCTGTTCGAAGAGCATAGTGGGCTTATTCTACAGACAGAAAGGGATAACGGCAAGGATGCGGCCTGTGTTGGCTGTTGGCGCAGTCATCCATATATTTAAGGAAATCAATGTATGGGAGGATCTTGCATGTTACAGGAAGGAACCCGGGCACCCGATTTTGCGCTGGAGGATGATGCAGGGAAAGTGTGGAAGCTGGCGGATTTTGCAGGAAAGCCGCTGGTACTGTATTTCTATCCACGTGACAATACACCTGGCTGCACCACGGAAGCCTGTGCCTTTCGAGATCGCCATGCGGCGTTCCGTGAGCGCGGAATCGAGGTCGTGGGCGTGAGCCCCGATACGGCAGCCTCTCATCGCAAATTCAAGGAAAAGTTTTCGCTCCCTTTTATACTGCTCGCAGACCTGGAGAAGAGAGTACTGGCTGCCTATGGCGCCTGGGGAGAGAAGACCATGTACGGCAGAAAGATGATGGGGGTGGTTCGCTCAACTGTCATCATCGGCGAAGACGGAGTCGTTCTGAAGGTATTCCCGAAAGTTACGCCGGCCCAGCATCCTGAAGAAATACTTGCCTGGTTCGATAGCCGCAGCAGATGAACATGATGTCTCTGTCGCGTCAGGTGCGCGAAGAGAAGGCCTTCAGTCTTTCCAGTGCACTTGCGAGATGCTGACGCTGCGCTTCACGTGCAGCATCGGGATCGCCTGCCTCAATGGCGGCAACCAGCGCAGTATGTTCTGCAACTATTTTTGCAGGCCACTCTTCGAGGGCAAGGAGCTTTACCCGGCTCATCGAGATGTAGCGCTCCATCGTTGCGGAGAGGCCTTCGTACAGTCTTGTGAGCAGTGGATTGTGGGCAGCCTGTACGATAAGCATGTGCAGCATGGAGTCCCACTGTGCTCCCTGTGATGCCCCTCCGTCCGGCTGTGTGTGGACCATGACCAGCATGTCCAGACATTGTTTCATTTTCTCAAGCTCTTCCTGAGTCCGTCGCTGTGCCGCAAGCCCGGCGATGGATACCTCTACGACAAGCCTCATCTCCATTACATGAATCAGCATGTCGTCAGGCCAGAGAGAGACGAACTTGAGCCCGGGGGTGAGGTCTTCCGCATAGGGATTCACGATGAATGCGCCAAGCCGGTCGCGAATATCTATGAATCCCAGCGCTTCCAGAGTGATGAGAGATTCACGGACAAGATTTCTGCTGACTCCCAGCTGTGACGCGAGTTCCCTTTCCGGAGGAAGCTTGCCATCAGGGAAGGTGGCCGGATTCTGAATCATTTCCTTGAGGCGTTGTACCAGCTCGTGCCGTTTTCTGTCCATATGAGGCTCCTCCGAAAAATCATGCAATAATCATGTATTTTCATGTTGTATTCGATTGACAGGAGTATACTCCAGTGCTACCATAAATGCAATATTGGTACAACCATGGTAGTACCAATATTGCAAGGAGGTCCGTATGAGAAAACTGATGGTACTGGCACTTGTGTGCAGTATGGTACTGGCGCCTGTATTCGCCCTCGACATCAAGCTGGCCCATGTGGTGAACGAGCAGGATTCGTTCCATCTGGCAGCGACCAGATTCAAGGAGCTGGTGGAGAAGTACACGAATGGTGAAGTAAAGGTAACGATTTTCCCCAATGCTGTGCTGGGTGATGAACGCACACTGCTCGAGCGCATGAAGATGGGTATCGTGGACGCGGGAGTCATCACATCCGGTCCCTTTGTCAACTTTGTGCCAAAGTTCGGTGTCGTCGATCTTCCCTTCCTGTTCAGGGATCCGGAACATGCCTACAAGGTGCTCGATGGCCCGATTGGCGATCAGCTTTTTGCCGAGCTTGAGAGCCAGGGATGGAAGGGTATCGCCTGGGCAGAGCGCGGATTCCGCAACCTCACCAACAACAAGAAACCGGTGAACAAGCCCGAGGATATTGCAGGCCTCAAGATCCGCCTGATGCAGAACCCCATCTATGTTGATTCCTTCAAGGCGCTGGGAGCGAACGCTGTACCCATGGCTTGGACTGAAGCGCTCACGGCTCTGCAGCAGCACACGATTGATGGCCAGGAGAACCCGCTCAATGTCATTGTGTCGTTCAAACTGTATGAAAGCCAGAAATACCTTGCCATTACGCGCCATGCCTATGCACCGGCGCCCATCATCATGAGCATGATCACCTGGAAGAAGCTCACACCGGCTCAGCAGGCTGCAGTGCTCAAGGCAGGGCGCGAGGCGGCTCAGTATGAGCGCGATTACAACAATCAGAATGAGGAAGTGTGGCTCAAGGAACTTGCTTCAAAAGGCATGATTATCACCCGGCCTGATCTTTCGGCGTTCCTGCAGGCGGTGAAACCAGTGTATGACCAGTATGCGGAAAAGTTCGGCAAGGATCTGGTCAATGCGATCCTGCAAACGAAGTAGGCGAGGGAGTGCGAAATGGCGGGAAGCGACGGAAAGGCATCACGCCCATCCCTCCTGCATCGCGTGAGCGACCGTGCCAATGCCATTACGGAAGGGGTGCTCTTTGCATCCCTTCTCGTACTGGTGACGGTGACGTTTCTGCAGGTGGTGTTTCGATTCTTCTTCACGGCGCTCAGCTGGTCGGAAGAGCTTTCGAGCTTTCTGCTGGTGTGGGTGAGTCTGCTGGGCACCGCGGTCGGGTTCAAGCGAGGCAGCCATATTGCCGTGACGTTCATGGTCGAGAAGCTGTCGCCTGGCGCGCGGCGACTTGTGCAGAGCTTTATCGGTCTGCTCGGGCTTGGTTTCTTCGGTATTGTCGTCTGGTATGGCGGCGTGCTGATGGGCACCGAGGCTTCGCAGGTGACGCCGGCAATGGGGCTTTCCATGCGCTGGATCTATCTGATGTATCCGGTGTGTGGCGCACTGATCATGCTGCATATCGTCGATTCGCTGGCGGAAGCCTGGCGGAAGGAGCGCTAGGATGGGTTATGTACTCTTTGGTGCATTCTTTGCTCTCATGCTGATTGGCGTGCCCATCGGACTGGCGATCGGCCTTGCTGCATTGATTGTATTCGCTGTCATGGGGATTCCGCTGCAGATGGTGCCGCAGACGCTTCTTGAAGGAAATAATTCGTTTGCGCTGGTGGCGGTGCCGTTCTTTGTGCTGGCGGGTGATATTCTCGCAAAGGGTGGGATTTCCGAGCGGATCGTGGCATTTGCGGAAGCTGCCCTGGGACGGATCCGCGGTGGTCTGTCGGTGGTGGCGGTGCTGGCTTCGATGTTCATTGCGGCAATTTCAGGATCCGGTGCGGCGACGACGGCTGCAGTAGGGGCGTCGCTGATCCCCGACATGAAGACGAAAAAATACGATGTCGCTGAATCGGCAGCGCTCATTGCGGCTGGCGGGACCATCGGAGTGGTCATACCGCCCAGCGTGCCCATGGTGCTCTATGCCGTCATAGCAGGTGAATCGGTAGCAAAGCTGTTTGTCGGTGGTTTCATCCCCGGCATTCTGATGGGCGTGGGTCTCATCGGCTGGGCTGCGTGGAAGGCAAAGCAGCGAGGGTACCCGCGTGGCGAGCGCATGAGCATCAGGGATGTGGGGAAGAAATTTCTTGCATCATTCTGGGGGCTGATGGCGCCGGTCATCATACTCGGCGGCATTTTCAGCGGAATATTCACCCCGTCGGAGGCAGCTGCCGTGGCCGTTGTGTATTCGGTCATCGTAGCGGCATTCGTCTATAAATCGCTGGATTTCAAGAAATTCTATCAGCTGGTGGTAGGAGCTGGCGTTACCTCGGCACTCATCATGTTCATCATTGCAACGGCAAAGCTGTTTGGCTGGGGGCTGGCGTTCTATCAGATTCCGCAGGCGGTTGCCTCGGCGATGCTGAGCCTGACTGGTAATGTGCCGGCGCTCGTGTATTTCATGATTGGCGTCATCGTGCTGCTGGCTGGCATGTTCATGGAAACGGCCTCTGCACTGATCATTCTGACGCCGATTTTCATCCCGGCGGTCATGGGTGTAGGTGGCAACCTTGTACACTTCGGCGTAGTACTGGTCGTAGGGCTTGCCATCGGTATGGCGACGCCACCAGTGGCTATCGACATCTACGTGGCCTCGGCAATCACAGGGCTCCCCATGGGCAGGATTGCACGGCCGATCATACCGATGATCATCATACTCATTCTGGTGTTCTTCATCGCCATGTATGTCCCCGGCATCGTGCTTGCGCTGCCGCGGCTGGTGATGGGGAATGTCTAGGAAAAGGAAGCATTTCATGAAAAGCGATCAGGCAAAGAAGGGTGTGAGCAGAGCTCCGCACCGTTCGTTGATGAAGGCAAATGGATTTTCCGACTGGGAGATCGAGCGACCATGGATTGGTGTCGCCAATCCCTACAATCAGATTATCCCCGGGCACACGCATCTGCGGCGGATTACAGAGGCTGTGAAAGCTGGCATCTATGCTGCAGGAGGGCTGCCCATCGAATTCCCCACGATCGGAGTATGCGATGGCATCGCGATGAATCACATCGGGATGAAATTCTCGCTTCCCTCACGGGAACTCATCATGGACTCCATCGAGATCATGGCGAAAGGGCATGCCTTCGACGCGCTCGTGCTGGTCACGAACTGTGACAAGATCATTCCGGGCATGGCGATGGCAGCGGCTCGGCTCAATATTCCGGCGCTCGTGGTGTCCGGAGGCCCCATGCTCGCAGGGCGCTACCGCGACCGCGACATCGATCTTTCGACTGTCTTTGAGGCAGTGGGCAAGCATGCCGCAGGGAAGCTCAGCATGGAAGAACTTGCTGAACTCGAGGATATTGCCTGCCCCGGCTGTGGTTCCTGCGCAGGCATGTTCACGGCGAACACCATGAACTGCATGATGGAGGCACTCGGACTGGCACTGCCGGGGAATGGCACCATTCCTGCGGTCTATGCTGCCAGGGAACGCCTGGCGAAGGATGCGGGGCGTGCAATCATGGCCCTGCTCGAGCGAGACATCAAACCGAGGGATATCCTGACGCGCAAGGCATTCGAGAATGCGGTGGCTGTGGATCTGGCGCTGGGTGGTTCGACGAACACCACGCTGCATCTTCCGGCAATTGCGCATGCGGCTGGCGTAGACTTCCCCCTCGATCTCTTCAATGAGATCGGCGAGCGGGTACCGCACCTGTGCAGCCTCTCTCCCGGAGGACCGTACCATATCCAGGACCTGTATGCTGCTGGCGGAGTCCAGGCAGTGATGGCGCGGCTGGCAGGTGGTGGACTGATCCACGAAGATGCGCTCTCGGTGACTGGCAAGACAGTGGGTGAGAATCTGCAGCATGTCAGGGTACGTGATGATGAGGTAATACGCCCGCTGGACAGGCCTTACCACGCAAAGGGCGGACTAGCGATTCTGCATGGATCTCTGGCTCCTGATGGCTCGGTGGTAAAGCAGGCTGCAGTTGCTCCAGAGATGCTGGTGCATACTGGCCCTGCGCGGGTGTTCAACAGTGAGGAAGAGGCCTATGCCGCCATCATGGATCAGAAAATCAATGATGGGGATGTGGTGGTTATCCGTTATGAGGGGCCGAAAGGCGGGCCGGGCATGCGTGAGATGCTTTCGCCGACCGCAGCGCTGGCAGGTCTTGGCAAGGACAAGACCGTTGCGCTGCTGACCGATGGTCGTTTCTCGGGAGCAACGCGGGGAGCGGCGGTGGGGCATGTCTCACCCGAGGCTGCGGCTGGCGGGCCGATTGCACTGGTGCAGGAAGGCGATATGATTCGCATTGATATTCCTGCCAAAAGAATCGATCTGCTGGTCGACGAGACGGAGCTCGCAAAGAGAAAGGCTGCATGGAAACCCTGGGTCCAGCCTGTTGAGAGCGAGTTCCTCGATCGCTACCGCCGTGTGGTGACCTCGGGAGCAAGAGGAGCAGTGCTGGAATAACCATTTCCCTGGATGATCAGGAGGAGCGCCCTGGAACCTCTCTACCGATGATGCAGGAGGGCATCAGAGGAAGTGGGTTGCAGGGGCTCCTCCATTTTTATGCAGGTGCAGGTTTACAGTGAATCTGCATGGAGATTGGGGGCGGAAGGCTGCAGTGTGCGCGCTGTTCGTGTACAATCAACTTCACAGAGGGGAAGCCTCCTGTATGCACAACAACAAGACAGGGAGATGCAGTCATGCCTGATTTCAGTATCGAGACACTTGGCAGATGTTCCATCGATTCGCCTTTGAGGCTTTCGGTTGCGCGAGGGAATGCCGAACCGGTCTTTGTGGAAGATGACCAATATATCTGCTACGAGATCGAAGCGAAGCCAGGCCCCCGTTCCCCTGTTGGAAGGGAAAATCTGCTGGAATTGGCAGGGCCCCGCCGCCACATCTATTTCAGCACGGCACATGTACATGCAGGTATTGTGACCTGCGGAGGCCTGTGTCCCGGCCTCAATGATGTGATCAGATCCATTGTGCGCAGCCTCTGGCATCTGTACGGAGTCCGGCGGATTTCAGGCATCCGATATGGCTACAAAGGACTGATTCCGGAGTATGGTCTCGATGTCGTCCCCCTCAATCCGGATGTGGTGGATGACATTCACAAGATCGGCGGCACGATGCTTGGCACCTCACGAGGTGGCGGCACAAGGACTTCCGAGATCGTCGATACGATCGAACAGCTGAATCTCAATATGCTCTTTACCATCGGCGGTGATGGGACGCAGAAGGGAGCGCTCGCCATCGCAGAGGAAATTGAGCGGCGAGGCTTGAAGATTGCGGTGGTAGGCATCCCGAAAACCATCGACAATGATATCGAATTCGTAGAAAAAACCTTCGGCTTCGATACGGCGGTCGTCAAGGCTTCCGAGGCGGTGGCTGCCGCGCACATGGAAGCGCATTCCCAGCGCAATGGTGTGGGTCTGGTGAAGCTGATGGGCCGTGACTCCGGATTCATTGCGGTGCATACGGTGCTGGCAGTGCATGAAGCCAACTTTGTACTGATTCCCGAGGTACCGTTCGATCTTGAAGGCCCCGGAGGATTGCTGGAGCTCCTGGAACAGCGGCTTTCGCGGCGCGGACATGCGGTGATTGTCGTTGCGGAAGGTGCGGGTCAGTATTTTTTCCAGAATGAGACGACCTATGATGCATCAGGGAACCGGAAGCTGGGCGATATCGGCCTGTTGCTCAAAGACAGAATTGAACACTGGTTTCAGGAGCGAAACATCGAGATCAATCTCAAGTATATCGATCCCAGCTACATGATTCGGTCTGCAATCGCAGAGCCCATAGACTCGATGTACTGCGAACGGCTGGGGAACAATGCGGTCCATGCGGCAATGGCAGGCAAGACAAAACTCATCATAGGACTGGTCAACAACACTTTTGTCCATATTCCCATCAGAACGGCGACCATGGGGCGCAAGAAAGTCGATCCCGAAGGCAGTCTCTGGCGTGATGCCATCGAGGCGACCCAGCAGCCAGCGATGATGGTCAATCCGCGCTGAGTAGAGGCAGAGGCGGGATAGGGCGGGGCCCTGATCCTGTGCGCAAATGGAACCGATTCGCTCTTGATTACTATACATTTGTGTAGTATATCTTCCGTATGAAGGTCGAGGCGGAGTGCGCCAGCGGCTGGCCGGGAATTCTTTTCCGCTCAGAAGGGACAGACAACACCGCACGGTGTGGTGCACCCCGAGAGTGCTGCGCGCCACAGGGCTCATGCTGCCACGAAGCGGTGGGCAGGAAGCAGGAGGTCTGGTG
>JAOABY010000073.1 GCA_026418115.1 Spirochaetaceae bacterium
TCGCAACAGAGCGGCATACCCCTTGACTATGGGTTCATCCGCAACCACTATATTGGCCGAACATTTATCATGCCCAAGGAGCAAGAGCGCGCAAAGGGGGTTGATCTGAAACTGGCAATCGTGCCCGATATTGTGCGGGGAAAACGCCTGGTGGTGGTGGATGACTCGATCGTCCGCGGCACAACCGTGCGCCGCCGCGTGGCGCGGCTGCGGCAAGCTGGCGCCACCGAGGTGCACATCCGCGTGGCCTCTCCTCCCTGTCGATATCCCTGTTTTTACGGTGTCGATTTTCCCACCCGCGAAGAGCTGATCGCCAGCGCGCGCGAGGTGGAGGCCATACGCGAATTTATCGACGCCGACTCTCTCGGCTACCTGAGTCTAGAAGGTCTGCTCGCAGCCGTAGGCGGAAAAGGCTTCTGCACCGCCTGTTTCACCGGCGATTATCCGGTACCCACTCCCTCGGACATGAGCAAAGAGCAGCTCGAGCGCCATCGGCAAGGAGGCTTGCCGTGAGCGGTCGCCCCGCCGTGCGGTATCTCTTCGTCACGGGGGGAGTGGTCTCATCTTTGGGCAAGGGCCTGACCGCGGCTTCTATCGCGCTCCTGCTGGGCCGGCGGGGCTATCGCGTCCGCCTGCAAAAAATGGATCCCTACCTCAATGTGGACGCTGGCACCATGTCGCCATATCAGCATGGCGAGGTCTATGTCACCGATGATGGTGCGGAGACGGACCTTGACCTTGGAAACTATGGCCGCTTCACCAGCGCAAAACTCTCGCGGTCAAACTCGATCACCACCGGGCAGGTCTACAAGGCAGTCATCGAGAAAGAACGCGCAGGGGAGTACCTTGGCCGCACTGTACAGGTAGTGCCTCACATCACCAACGAAATCAAGCAGCGGATACTCGCGGTCGCCAATAACCCCGAGGTCGACATGACCATTGTGGAAATTGGCGGTACCGTTGGAGATATCGAATCAGTTCCTTTCCTTGAGGCATGCCGCCAGCTCATTCATGAATTCGGCAAGCAGAATGCTATTTCCATTCATGTAACGCTGGTTCCCTCAGTGACAGGCGGCGAAATCAAGACCAAGCCGACTCAGCATGCGGTCAAGGAGCTGCAGGAAGTCGGCATCCAGCCTGATGCCCTCATTCTGCGCTCGGCCAAGCCAATCGACGACGATGTCCGCCGCAAGATCTCACTCTTCACCAATGTCGAGGAAGAAGGGGTGATCTCGGGCTATGATGCTCCGACCACCTACGAAGTACCCCTCATCTATTACCGCCAGAAGCTCGACACCTTCCTGCTTCGCAAAATGAATGTCGAAAGCCGCCATGCCGAACTCGGCAAGTGGCAGAATGTAGTACAGGCAGTCACCAACCCCTCACGCAAAGTAAAAATCGCTGTCGTCGGCAAATACATGGAGCTGCACGACTCGTACAAGTCAATCTGGGAAGCGCTCTGCCACGGCGGCATCGCCAACAATGCCGGCCTTGAGATAGAAAAGGTTGATTCTTCCCGTCTGGAATCCCCTGATGCCGATTTTGATGCCATTTTCAAAGACGTGCATGGCATCCTGGTGCCCGGTGGCTTTGGAGAGCGGGGAATCGAGGGCATGATCAGGGCAGCGCGGTACGCCCGCGAGCATAAGCTACCCTATTTCGGCATCTGTCTCGGCATGCAGATCATGGTCATAGAGTATGCCCGCAATGTGCTCGGCTGGCAGGACGCCCATTCCACAGAATTCAACAAGACCACCACACATCCCGTGGTATGCCTTCTGGAAGAGCAGACCCGCATCACCAGCTATGGTGGCACCATGCGCCTCGGAGCATACGAGGCTGTCACCATGGAAGGCAGTTTTGTCCGCAAAGCATATGGCAGCGAAAAAATCTCGGAACGCCACCGCCACCGCTACGAAGTCTCCAATGAGGCACGCGAGCCATTGAAGGAACACGGCCTCATCATCAGTGCTACGACACCCAATGGCGAGCTGGTCGAGTCATGCGAGTGGCCTGGCCATCCATGGGCAGTTGGTGTGCAGTTCCACCCCGAATTCAAATCAAAGCCGACTCAGGCGCATCCCCTGTTCAGAGACTTCGTACGCGCAAGTCTTGAACACGCGAAGTCCTGAGCATGACGGACAGGATGATATGACTGCTGAAGGACAGGCAGGCAGGGCAGGTACGATTTCCCGGATCAGTACATCCACTATCCTGCGCCGTACCATTTCCCTTGTGCTGCTTGTCCTGCTCGCGTCGTGCAGCCAGAACCTTGATGAGCTGGACACGTCTCCTGCCATCGAGCCTCCAGATGCCGTGTTCACCAATGTCACCCGCACAGAGTACCGGAATGGTCAGGTTGCCCTTGTTATCCATGCCCGCACGGCATCCTGGTTCGACTCCGACAGAAGGCTTGAGATCGAAGGGCTCTCTTTCACCAGTTATGACGAGGGCAAGCCCTCGGCAACCGGGCAGGCAGATCATGCTCTGCTGCACGAAGATACCGGCGACATCGACTTTACGAGCTTCGTGACGTTTTCCAGCGCCGATGGAGAAGCGTCATTCGAGACCGAAAGGCTCACCTATCGACGTGCGCTCGAAAGGCTTGAAACATCTGATGATACACCTGTGCTCGTCAAAGGCAGGAATCTCTTTGTGCTCTCCGGCCAGGGGCTGCTCTTTGACATTAAGAACCGCTACTTCGAACTGAGACAGAATGTGCAGGGTACCATTACGCCCGGAAATTGAGTAGAATTGGTTTCATGAGATCGATTGCTTCCAAGCATGCTGTCCTTTTCCCTCGCCTGCGTGTTGCATGCCTGCTTGTGCTCGCACTGGGCATGACCCTACCCCTCACCGCCCAGGCACCCCAGGCTGCCGGTACTGTGGGTTCTGACGCCTCCCAGGCAAAGAAAAAGGAGCCCATACAATTCAAGGCTCGCAGTGTCCAGAGCGTGCTCGCCAAAGGCAAGGAACGAACCGTGCTGATTGGTTCGGTCACGATTACGATGGGGAGCCTTACCATACTCGCCGATCGCGTGGAACTCAGCGGCGATGACTACAAGGATGTACTCTGCATGGGCAATGTGAAAGTCAATGATACCGACAAAGGCTTCTCCCTGGCTTCTGACAGACTGCGCTATGACAGAGACACCGAGACAGGCGTTGCACAGGGCAAGGTGTTCGTGGACGACACGAAAAACTCGACGCAAATCAATGCAGAATGGGTACGCTTCGATCAGGCTGAATCAATCTTCGAGGCAGCCATTTCCGTTGTTGTGGTGAAAGAAGACCTGTCAGTCCGTGCCGAGTATGCAAAATTCAACAGAAACACCGAGGAGATGGAACTCAGAGGAGGAGTAGTGGCGATCACCGAAGATGGCACTCTCACCGGAGAGGCCATTACAGGAAACGCAGGTGCCTCGGACATGGAAGTGTCGGGCATGGTATCCGGCACCATCAAGCCCAAAGAGACCACAAAGCAGGAATGAGTTCCACAACGCTCGAAGCACGCCATCTCCGCAAGCTCTATGGGAGAACCATGGCGGTTGCCGACGTCAGCTTCAGCATGAAGACTGGCGAGGTCGTAGGACTCCTGGGGCCGAATGGCGCAGGCAAAACCACTGTATTCTACATGATCGCTGGGCTGCTCAAGCCAAGCGGCGGCAGTGTGTATTTCAACCAGGTGCAGATTGATCGCCTTCCTATGTATCGAAGAGCACGACTTGGCATTTCCTACCTGCCTCAGGAAGCATCCGTGTTTCGCAGGCTTACGGTAGAACAGAACATTCTCGCCGTACTCGAAATGCGGAATGATCTTGGTACCCAGGAACGCAGGAATCGTGCTGCGGCCATCATGGACGAGCTTGGCATCCTGCATCTGGCGAAACAGCCAGCATATTCTCTCTCGGGCGGCGAGAGGCGCCGTACTGAAATCGCCCGGGCTCTCGCGCTCGAACCCCGCTTTCTGATGCTTGATGAGCCCTTCACCGGCATTGATCCAATCGCCATAAGGGAAATCAAGCACATTGTCGCAACCCTTGCAGACAGAGGCATCGGAGTACTGATCACGGATCATAATGTGAGGGATACGCTCGCAATCACTACCCATGCCTACATCATCTCAAAAGGGCTGATCATCGCACAGGGAGATCCACAGACAATCATCGACAATCCGCTTGCGCGGGAAACCTATCTTGGCAAAGATTTCGAAATGTAGCATATCTATCATGGTCAATTTTTCGCTGTTGACGCCAGCAAAGGCTCATGGTACATTAGCAAAAGCCCGTATGGGCTGCCCACCACTTCTTTGTGCGGAAAAGCAATGAGGTATTTCGATACTCACGCCCACATCGGGCTGATCTATGACGACCCGATTGAACAACTTCTTGTATGCCAGCAGGCAAAGCTTGCCGGTGTTTCGAGAATTGTCAGCATCTGCAACAGCCTCATCGACTTCAGGCAGGTCTACGAAAACCTCAAGCCAGCCGAGTATGTCTATCATGCTGTCGGTGTGTCCCCTTCGGAGGTGAACAATCCCGGTAAGGACTGGCGCCGCTTCATTGAAGAAGCTGCCAGGCTGCCGAGAGTCGTCGCGATTGGGGAAATTGGCCTTGACTACTATCACAAATTCGGCGACAAGCGCTCCCAGATCGAGCTGTTCATCGATCAGCTTGAGATAGCTCAGCGTCTCAATCTTCCCGTGATCATTCACAATCGTGAAGCAGGCAAGGATGTGCTTGATATTCTCAAGGACAGAATGCCGCCTGCAGGCGCCGTCCTGCACTGCTATTCCGAAGACGCTGCCTATGCAGCTGAGATACTGGATCTCGGGCTCGATATCTATTTTTCATTTGCGGGCAATCTGACCTACCGCAATGCGCGCAACCTTCATGAGACCGTGGCATTCGTTCCACTCGATCGCATACTCCTCGAGAGCGAGGCCCCCTTCATGGTGCCCGCCGAGTATCGCAACAAGCGAAACATGCCGGAATACCTTCCCTCGACTGCCCGTTTCCTTGCCGAGTTCCTGCAGATCGATCTTGAAACGGTCGCAGAAACCACGTACCAGAATGCCTGCAGGTTCTTCAGGCTCAATCCCTGACCCTGTCGACGAAAGAAAGGCCGCTGCAGAAAACCCCACTACGGGATTTCTTGCAGCGGTCATACCTTCCATGCCACAATAGCCTTCGGATCCAACCGATGAATCACGAGCTGCCCTTTGCGCTTGCAGAAGACCGACGAGAATTCCCTTTCTTTCTTGCCCCTGTAGCCGGATATTCCGATGCAGCTTACCGAGCGCTCTGCTACGAGCATGGAGCAGGTTTGTGTTATACGGAAATGGTCAGTGCCGAGGCACTGGTGCGCCATCATCCCATAACAAGGGAGCTGCTGCAGCGCGATCCTGCCGAAACGGTGTACGCTATCCAACTGTTTGGAGCAAATCCTGACGTGCTCGCAAGGGCTGTAGAGATTGTTGCAGCATGGAACCCTGCGGTGATCGATCTGAACTGCGGCTGCCCTGTACCCAAAATCGTAAAATCGGGTGCCGGCTCGGCGCTCCTCAAAGAGCCCCACCGCATAGGTGAAATTGTGCGGGCAATGCGCAGCGCAAGCTCCGTCCCCGTTTCAATCAAGATCCGCAAGGGCTGGGATGCCGGGTCTGAGAACTACCTTGAGGTTGCAGCCATTGCGATCGATGCAGGAGCCTGTGCCATCACCCTTCATGGACGCACCCGCGCGCAGGGATATGCAGGCACCGCCGATTGGGATGCAATCAGCAAACTTGTGCAGTACAGCTCTGTCCCCGTCTTTGGTTCAGGCGATGTATTCAGCCCGCAACAGGCCATCGCCATGAGGGGGAAAACCGGGTGCGCAGGAGTCATGGTTGCGCGTGGTGCCATGGGTAATCCATTCATCTTTGAACAGATTCGATCACTGATGCAAGGTGCGATTCCTTCCAATCCCACTCCAGCGATGATAGCTGAGGCAGCAAGGCGGCATCTGCAGCTTGCCATCACCTACCTGGGAGAGCATACAGCCTGCATAGAATTCCGGAAGCATTTTTGCGCCTATACCAAAGGCCATCCTGGTGGCGCCGCATTGAGAGCAAAGGCCGTCACCTCATCTACCTTTGCCGAATTCGAGGATCTCCTGTACCGGTTTGCCAGCCACACCTGAGAAGCATGCAATCGATTGAATGAGATCCTGATCTGCTCATGCTTCCGGCATGTATGCCGTATCATTCACATGCAATGGTTTTCATCGATTCTGTGCCGCTCCATTTGCCTGCATTGAAAACGCCTCCAGCCAGTCGGGCAACGTGGCAAGATAACGTATCGCAGCACGCGTGAATGCAGCCTCGATCGCGGAAGCATCGAGCGTAATTGCTTTCCCATCAAGCATTTCAGCCATCCATGGCTCCACAAACTCGCGTGATACCTCGCCCCAGAAGGGAGGCAGCCTTGATGGTTGAGGTACCAGCTCTGCCTGCAGAGGATTCTTCGCATAATCTGGAAACATGCTCTTCATGTTTCTCCCGGTGAACGCAACAAGTGCAGGGAAGCCTCCAAATATGCCAAATCTTCCAGCTGCGATTCCCGATTCCTGCATGAAGGCATTGAGTTGCTGAAGAATATCCGGACTCGATAGCCATCGGAGAAATGCATAGGCAGCTTTCTGATTGGGAGCTCTTGCCGGCAAGGCTGCATACCGCACATCAGGAAGCAGCACGCAGGCTCCGTCCTTCACCAGATATCGATATTCAAGCCTGCTGCGAACATCAACCGGCAGCCCGAAGAATGTGGATGCTTTCATGGGCCAGAATTTTGCGAGACCATCCAGTACCAGCCGATATCCCGGCCTGGTGCCAAATCGATACAAGAATGCATTCTCCAGCCCCACCGATCCATTGGCTTCCTTCGACCATCGAGCCGCTTCCAGCACCGATGTGCCAAGCGAACCCTGCTTCCATAAAAAGGGCAGGGAACCTGCAGCGGTTCCAGGAACAGAGATTTTTTCTCCCGCTGCTGCAGATGCGCCCGAAGTATCAACACCAGAAGGAGATTGCAGTGATGCCGCATAATCGACAGGAATTTCCTGTATTGAGGTAGGCTTCCACCTTGCGTTTTCAGTAAACGAAGCTCCTGCTGCAAGAGGCAGCGCAGCCAGAAGATCGCTGCTCCATCGTGGAGAGAAACCCATGGCCAGGTATTCGCCCTTTGCATCCTTTACATTCGCAGCAGCCGCTTCTTTCAACAGATCATCCCATTCGACAATTCCGGTACCAGATTCGGAAGATGCGCTGTTCCGCTGGATGATTACGATGCAGTCGAATGCAACTGGCAACAGCATCTGCCTCGTACCCCTCCTGCCAGCCTCGAGCAACGCAGGATGGTAATCATTTGGATCGACGAAATAGCGGCTGAAAAGATCATCGAGGGGACGGAGCTGACGAACCACGGAATCCGAGAGGAGGTAGGATCCTATCACGAGGGACGGAGCTTCACGGGAAGGCAGCTTCGCCTTCCGCAGGAGATCCAGGGCAGGTTGCTCCCTGTAGCGCATTTCGATTCTGTACTCCGGTTGCGTGCTGTTGAAAAGCTCTACCGCCAATGCAAGCTCCGGTATATCGGTCCATAGCACTGCGCTCTGCCTTCCTG
>JAOABY010000074.1 GCA_026418115.1 Spirochaetaceae bacterium
GTACAGGTGCCTCCAAAACTGCTCACCGCCGAACCGGCGAGTACGGTCGCCGGCATATCGAGCGCGCGGAGAATCGATCCTGTCATGGCTGTCGTGGTGGTCTTGCCATGTACACCCGCAATTCCGGCAGAAGGATGCAGTCGCGAAAGAGCTCCAAGAGCCTCGGGATAGGTGAAGACAGGAAGATTCCGGCGGACAGCTTCCTGCAGCTCGGGATTTCGCTCTCTTCCGTAGGCAGCAGAATGGATGACCAGATCGGTATGCTCAGGCAGATGAGCAGGGTCAAAACCTTCGTATAGACTGACTTTCAGAGCAGCAAGGATATCATCGGTATAGAAGTGTTCCGGAACATCACTCCCTGAGAGTATGGCACCTCTGGCGCTGAGTATTTCCGCAAGAGCCGCCATGCCTGTGCCCTTTGCACCGACAAGATGTATGTGAAGATTCTCGAGACTGTCAGGAAACGTATTCTTATCCATTGCCAGATGATTGTAAGAAAACTCGGGTAATGCCACAAGTACCCACTCAATGTTCAAAATGCACTGAGAGCGAAAGAAACTCTATGCCATCAGGCTGCAGCATGCAATCCCATCCAAGCAGCATCTCGTGACCTGTATAGAGCCCATGCGCCAGCTCCCCATCGGGAGAAAGGATACTCGGCTTTGGCAGGCTATCATTTGCCGCAAGCTCTACGATTCTGTAGGCAAACGGTCTGTCCGAGACAAGGGCGAGGCGTTCTGAAATCGATCTGTTGCCAAAAATGAGGGCAGATGCTTCTCCTTCCAGCTCTCTTTCCATGGGAAGGCAGACCTCATCATGTCCTTTCCGGGAGAGCAGAATATGCTCGCGTGGCGAGGCTCCTGCCATGAGCTGCACAGAGGTGCAGAATCGAATGGTGCATGGCTCGGATGATTTGTTGTGCAATTCATAGTCTATGTGGAAGAATGTCTTATCGAATCCAAAGCTCTTTCTGCACCCCAGATGGACGCTGCCCTGCTCGGTGGGTATCATGAATTCCTTCTGAAACTGTGCAGTAAAAGCATGCCGCTGACTGTCGATTGGCACCCAGTCATCACGGCGGGATGCGAGTATATCAGAAAATCCTCCCGGCTTGCGGATATCATCGACAAACGCATGGGTCGACCCGGTCTCCACATTGCAGGCGCTGCAGTAATTCATGGAGGAGCGGAAGGAGTCGAGTTCAAAGACAGCTGCTGCAGAAGGATTTATGAAGCAGTTGTACATCATGGAAGCAAACAGCACTTCCTTCCGACCGTCACAGTCAAAATCATCCGCAGACAGGCTGGGCGGTAAATGGGATGGCCTGATGGTGCGTTCGGCTTCTATGAGCGAGCGATAGGCGCCGAGACGAGCCTCAGGCAGCAGAATGCCGCCCGTGAGACTCTGCCAGTACAGCTCTCCACTCTGCGCTTTCCATATGTCATCCAGTGAGTTTTTCTTTCTCGACTTGTCGCCTCTGAAGAGATTCGCCATGGCGCTTACATACTGCATCCGGTTGTACAGATTTCTTGCAAGAGGATGGGTGATGGCTGCCTGCCTGGCAAGATTCACCAGAGGCGCAGTCTGTGCCTGAATGCCTAACAGGCCTGACGAGAATTGACGATAGCGTTCTGTCATGCATTGAGAGAGGTACAGAGTCCGGCTACCATGTGAGGTACGCAGCGACTGATACAGGGCAGCCATGGTGGTCAGCTCATACTCCAGACAATTCTTCTGGAGATAGGCAAAACTTCGTTCAAAGAAAATGTCCGGTGATTCGCAGTCGCTCAGCTGCCACGAATCGGCAAAGGCATTGCCATCTTCCAGAATGCAGAAGAGACGGGATGCAGGGTAACGAGCCATGAGGTCGGCAAGTGTCGCTTCGAAGGGCTGTGCATGTCTTGCCTCCAGTGAAGTACCGAACACCGGAAATACCAGAATGTTCTTCCTATGATCTTCTGCAATGAAAGGTTCGAGAGGATCACCTTTCGAAGGCATATCCATGAAGGTAGAAGCCGGCAGAAAGGTATACTGGAGCTTTGAATTGCGAAGAATTCCCGGGATGGATGGCACCCAGTTGCATTCATAGAGCCAGGCACCAAGAGGTCTTTTCCCGATAGTCTTGCGCAGATAGGCGCTGAGTGATTCGATCTGACCGGTGAGATCAGACTGTGGTATTACCGAAGCCAGAGGCGCATAGAATCCGCCGCCAAGCAATTCCACCTGGCCTTTTTTGACCATCTCGACAAGAAGATAGAGATACTCCGGGTGGCCATGCTCTATCCATGACAGGACATTCCCTGAAAAATGCAGCATTGCCTTTATGGAAGGGAATTTGTACAGCGAAGACAGGAAAGGCCGCCACGCATTCTGGTAGGCATGCTCCATGAGCTCACCACGAGCTCCCTGTGGCATGATATTGTAGAGGCCGATTGCCACTCGAATGCTCTGCATGTGTTCCCCATCTCCTGTCATGCGTGGAAATGACAGTATGCCACAGTTCCAGCATTCGGCAACAGTAGCGCAACATGCAACATGCTGTTCCGGCACATGAAAAGCGCAACCAGCAGCCCCAACACCGCTCCGGCCAGCACTTCTTCCCAACTGTGCCCATGAATTTCCTTGACCGGCTGGTAGTCGATTGCAAGTTTTTTCATTATATCCTGTCCCAGTCTGTTGAGTGCCCTTGCCTGAAGGCCAGATGAGCGCCGCACACCAAGAGCATCCCTGATCACAATGAGTGCCACAAAGAAGGATAGCACGAAAAGGCTGTCAAAGCCTTCTGTCAGAGCGATGGATACCGTCAAAGAAACTGCGAGCGCGGTGTGGCTGGAGGGCATGCCCCCCGTTTTCCACAGCAGCACAAATGCGATTTCTTTTGCTTCAAGTTTTCTTCGTTTCAGCAACAGCACGATTGCCTTTGCCATCTGGGCCAGCACCAGACTGAAGAAGCCTGACTGGAATACAGGGTTGCCCAGAAGCTGCTGCAAGGAAATGACCTGGTTTCCCACAGCTCTAGTCTCCCCGAGAAGGCCGCGGGTGTCAAGGCGAGAGACAAGCAATTTCCATGTTGACGGTTGTCTGAGATCACGAGTAAGGTAGCATTGTGTCAGAACCATATGTATGCATGCTCGGCATCGACGACGAAGGAAGGCGAGCAGACAGAATAGTCCGAAAACTTCTCAGGAAATACCCTCTTTCCTTTATCTATCGTCTGTTTCGTGAGAAAAAGGTACTGGTCGATGGCAGCGCCGTGCAACCAGATGATAGATGCCGATCCGGCCAGAAGCTCATCATTCTCACGGAGATTGCGAAGGTTCAATCTTCTGCAGAACACATGCCTTTGCGACAACAGTCTCGGGACGAACAGAAAGTGGAGGATCCTCCACGCATCATCTGGGAGAGCGACCATCTTGTTGCAGTTCATAAGCCCTGGGGGATGCTCACGCATGACGGCCCCCATAGCCTCGACAGTTTTATCAGCAATCTGCTGCGAGATGCTTTGGCTCCCTCGGTTTCTTTCAGACCAGGACCTCTCCACAGGCTTGATCGCAATACGTCGGGAATCGTCATGTTTTCAAAAAGCCGCATTGGAGCAGACAGTTTTTCCAAAGCTCTGAGAGAAAGGAAGATAGGCAAATTGTATCTTGCCGTGGTGCGGGGCGCGGTGCATGATGAGCAGCATTTTGATGACCTGCTGGTAAGGGATCATGTACAGCGTCGATCGACTGTGCTGCAACATGCCGAGCCTCCGATTAGGCCTCAACATGAGCAAGTTCGCAAGGCCTCAATGCACATGTTCAGGCTTGCAACTTCTGGAGCGATGAGCCTTGTTGCTGTGGATCTGCAGAGCGGGCTTACTCACCAGATCAGGGTTCAAATGGCTGCCCATGGCCTACCACTGGCCGGCGATGCGAAATACGGAGGCGGTTCACCACCTCCGGGCCTGAGACGGTATCTTTTGCACGCATATTCACTTATATTCAAAGAAGAGATGACCTGCGTCGATCGGTTGCTGATCGAAGACGAACCGGAAAAATTGATTCTTGATTGGATCTTCGATTGTTTCGACATTGATAGGGAAATGCTCAGAAAGAGGATGTATGAACTGGCGAAGACAATCGCTCGCCAGGTTCATGATTGATGCAGCAGCAGGAAAGCACTCGCAAGGAGGATTGCATAATGGCAGAAATAAAGCCATTCAAGAAAAAACCAGGCATAGTACTCAAATGGTCCGTAGTTGTTATCGCTCTTGCAGCAGTCGCGGCAATAGTGTTTCTTTCCACAAGCTTCATTATTGTTGACCAGACTGAGCGCGCGGTCATTACCACATTCGGCAGGTATTCGAAGACGCTGGGCCCGGGACTTCACTACAAACTGCCATTCGGCATCCAGAAGGCATATGTCGTAAAAGCCCAGGTTATCCAGACGGAGACTTTTGGCTTCAGAACTCTGAAGACAGGTGTAGTCACCCAATATTCAGAGAAGAAATATCCCGAAGAATCAACAATGCTGACCGGCGATCTCAACATAGTGGATGTTGAATGGATCATTCAGTACAGGATAACCGATCCCAAGGCATGGCTTTTCAATGTTTCCGATCGCCAGAAGACAATCCGTGATACCTCTCAGGCAGTACTCAATATGCTGATAGGCGACCGGGCGATTCTTGGCGTGATTGGACGAGACAGGCTTGCAATTCAGGAAGCAGCAGTAGAACTCATGAACAGTCTTTTCCGTGATTATGGACTGGGTATTGAAGTGACACAGGTACAATTGCAGAACATTGTTCCGCCCGAAGGCGTACAGGCAGCCTTCGAGGATGTCAACAAGGCAATTCAGGATATGAACCGACTTATCAATGAAGGTAAGGAAGCCTACAATGCCGAAATCCCCAAGGTGAAAGGCCAGGCCGATCAGTTGCTTGAAATCGCCCAGGGTTACGCTACAGAACGAGTGAATATTGCCCGTGGCGATGTAGCCCGTTTCAACGCAGTGCTCGATGAGTACCGCAAAGCTCCCGAAATAACCAGAAAGCGGCTCTACTATGAGATGATGGAAGCGATTTTCAAGGATCAGAAAAATGTTGATCTCGTCGACAAAAATCTGAAGAATCTCATACCCATCAAGAATCTGGATGCTGCACTGACCGGCGAGGGGGTACAACGATGAAAAAAATCAGCATACTCTTCCTGATTGTTGGTGCGCTCGCGCTGGTATTTCTGATCGCCTTTGGTCCTCTCTTCGTAGTCAATGAAGGCGAGCAGGCTGTTGTGGTGCGATTTGGCAAGATCGTTGCCGTACACACCGAAGCAGGCCTGAAATGGAGAACCCCCTTTGTCGATGATGTCATTACCTATCCGAAGAAACTCATGTCATGGGACGGTGAGCCACAGCGGATTCCTACTAAGGAAAACCAGTTCATCTATGTCGACACCACAGCCCGCTGGCGTATTGTTGATCCTGTCAAATTCTATGAATCAGTAAGCTCACTCGAGAATGCCTATGGAAGGCTCGATGATGTAATTGATTCGGCAGTGCGAACAGTCATTTCATCCAACTACCTTCGGGAAGCCGTGCGCAGCAGCGACGAAATTCTCAAATCCGGGCAGACTGAGACTTTCCAGACGGGAGAAGTTGAGAACACTGATTCGCTGCAGAATCTTGCCCTCACGCCGGTGCAGTATGAAAAAATCGAAAAGGGACGCAGGGTACTCTCTGAAGAGATGAAGCAGATTGTCAGCTCCATCGTACCATCGTTCGGCATCGAGGTGGTTGATATTCTGCCCCGTCAGATCAAGTACTCGGACGAGCTGACGGAAAGTGTCTACCAGAGAATGATCAAGGAAAGAAACCAGATAGCTCAGGCTTTCAGATCCTTTGGTGAAGGCAAGAAGGCAGAATGGCTCGGCAAGCTCGAGAATGAGAAACGCTCGGTATTGTCGGCAGCCTATGCACGATCCGAATCCATCAAGGGCAAGGCTGATGCAGAAGCTTCCCGAATCTATGCAGAAGCATTTGGACGCGATCCGGCATTCTACGAATTCTGGAAGGCGATCGAGTCCTATCGCAAGACTCTGCCCCAGTTCAATAAGACACTCTCCACTGACATGAACTACTTCAAGTACCTCTACTCCCCTGAGGGACGCTGATACCGCACGTCATTGGCAGATAGAGGGGAAGCTGGCCTGTCGGGCCGGCTTTTTCTATATTGATCGCAGTTCGGCATGGAAATGCAGAAAGCCTGCATGATCACGCTGCCCTGCCACGGCAATGGCGTACTTCCCCTGTACTGCCGGACCAGGATTGACGACAAGCGTTCGCTCTTCATATACGGCTGATGCGCTTTCATGGATATGGCCGCACACCCACAGGGCGGGCTGCACTTCGTAGAGCAAGGCAAGGAATTCCCTGCTCCCCAGATGGCGTCCATGCCTCAGGTCTGCCATCGTGCCATGAGGTGGCGTATGCGTCACAATAATATCAACAGTTCGAGTGCCTGCATGCTCCAGTCCGCTTCGCAGACCCCTGGCCAGTTCCTCTTCGGTACGCTCAAAGCAGGTCATGCCTGTATGCAGGAGACCCCCTCCACTGCCGGCCAGGCAAGGCTCCTCTTTTTCTGAACGTGTCAGGTGTACTCTCGAGCAGACTGATTCAAGATAGCCCGGATCTTCAGCAAAACATTCCCGTGCCTGCAGGGTATCGCAATTGCCTGCAACAAAGAAGTACGGTCTACCTGAGGCGTGCTCTCTGATGATCGAGAGCATCTCCGAGGCTTCCTCGCGATTGCCAAAACCGGTAATGTCGCCCGCAATGATTACTATATCATAATTATTTTCTGTATTGATAATTGATAAAAGAGCTTCTCTGTTTCCGTGAATATCCGAGAGCAGCAGAAATCGTGCAGGCATGTTCATGTCTCCCATGTTCTCATTAACTATCGCAGAACCTCACAGGTATGAGCAATACTACTCTTCCCTGCCATTTTACATGCTGAGAACACTCTTGAACTTGGTTGTATCCCTTTTTGCAATCAATAAATCTGCACCGGAGAAAAACGGTTTATGGTCGTACCATCACCAAGCTGGCCAACCCCATTGGATCCTGTTGCCCAGAGTGTGCCATCGGTCTTGAGGATCATGGTGTGATAGCCACCCGCTGCAATCGCCTGCACATTGGTCATTATCTGCACTGGTGC
>JAOABY010000075.1 GCA_026418115.1 Spirochaetaceae bacterium
GATTGTTCTGCTCGGCCCAGGCCAGACGGTTGCGGGCACACTGGTAGGCACCATCAGCCTGCGCTTTGTCCCGCACCATCGTCTCCATCGCCACCTTCTCGCGAATCGCCGCTTCCTCGGCTACATAGTTGTCCGACAGCTGCACGTAGTTGGCGACTTCATTGGCCTCGAAGATCGCATCGCCAAAGTAGCGGTCGGCGTACAGCGCCTTCGCACGCTCCAGATGCTGCCCCGCTTCCACCAGGAAGATGTTCTCTTCAAGCCCGAGCTCGGCCGCACGCTCCGTGCCGCCCGCCAGACGCTGCTCGGCTCCCGCTATCGCGATCGCCGCATCCGGCTCACGGGCTTCGGCTGCTGCACGTGCCACCTCATAGGCAGCCGCAGCATCCTTGTACCGGGGCATCGCCTTCTCGTATTCGGCTCCATCGTGGTACCGCTCGGCATCGGCAAACAGCACTTCCGCCTTCTCGAACTCGTCCGGCGCATTGACATCGGCACGCCATGCCAGTGCCGCATCCCGGGCAGCCAGTGCCTTGTCGCGCTCATCCAGCGACAGACCCTGCAGATGGATGCGATTGCCCTCGGCGAGCACGTTGGCATAGTATTCCTTCGCTTCTCTCAGGATGACGGTGCCGGCCTTGTAGTCTTCGGTCGTGCCGCGGTTCCACAGCACCTGCTCCTCGGCAAGCTTGTTTTCCGCGATCGTGTAGAGGGTGTCTGCATATGGCTCGTAGCCATACTTGGCAATGTCGGAGCGCAGCTTGTTGACCTCGGCGTATTCTGCCACGTTCTCTGCTGCCGCTGCGGTCTTCCAGTATGCTGGAATCGCGTTCGCGAGATCATCGCTGGCTTTCAGAGCCTCGGCCTTCAGGAACATGGTTTTTGCCGATTCAAATCGCTTGGAAGCAACAGAGCTGCCTCCGGCATCGAGCGCTGCAGCCAGAGCGTTCGACGCAGCAGTCCGTGCCTTGCGCAGCTCCAGCACCTTCTTCTGGAAATCATCCGAAAGTATTGTTGAGATTTCCTGGTACAAGGTTCGGGCAGTTGCGTATTTCAGGTTGTCATAGGCTTGATCTGCGGATTTCAGACGCTGCGCTGCTGCCTCATGCTGGGATGGAAAATCCTGCGCAAGGTTGTTCCGGTCCGCCCAGGCGAGTCTGAGGTAGGCATCTTTCTGGGCTGCTTCGGCATCCTCTTTTTTTTCAGTTGCCATGCGTATGTCAGCTTCGATTCTGGCACGTTCCTTATTGCAGCAGAAAGTCGAGCAGGATGATGTGAGCGTGACTGCAGCAATCAGCAGGAGAACCAGTCGTCGCAGGTAAGCCATGACGTTGCTCCTTCATCAGAAGTAATTTGCTCATGATAGTATACTGAAGCAGACTGAAAGTAAAGCGAATGGAGTAATTCGAGATTTCAGTGCGTCATGCGGCTTCTCTGTCATTGAACCGAATCGGATACCGGCCATCCTGCAGCCACACCCTTGTCATGATCAGATGCAGGCGATACGATACGGTGCAATATATCTGGTGCGTGTCGGTGCTGCGTGCCACGTCGGAAGGGGAGTCCCGGTCATGATAGCAGGAAATGGTGATGGAGCATTGAAATGGAAAACACTTTCCTCCAGGGAGACATACCGTTGCGGTGTGTTCACCGTACATGAGCGCCGGAGCCAGGGTCCGGACGGGAGGGTAGGGACCTTCTCAGTGCTGAGCGCAAAAGATTGGGCCGTAGTGGTGCCATACGTACGGAAACCTGATGGCGACTGCTTTCTCATGGTTCGGCAGTACCGTCATGGTGCAGATCAGGTGAGTCTTGAATTTCCCGGTGGTGTGGTTGAACCGGGAGAGGATCCTCTCCATGCAGCCTCCAGGGAGCTTTCGGAGGAGACTGGATGGATGTCGGACACGATCCTGCATGCGGGCACGGTGTTCCCCAATCCGGCAATTCAGGATAACCGCTTCCATGTATTTGTTGCACTCGATCCCAGACCAGCCGTAGCGCGCAATCTTGATGAGCATGAAATCATCGATGCGCATCTCATGCCAGTCGAAGAGATTCGTCGGGCGATGGGAGAAGGAGAGATGCGGCATGCTCTGATGGTGACGGCACTGTTTCTTGCCGAGAGACTGCTCGCCGGTCTGCCCGGCTCCGATACATCACTGTCCGCTCATCGTGCATAGAAATCCCTGCCCTGAGCATCGATTGCAATCAGTGCGGGGAGGCCGTCAAGTTCCGCTATTCTCAGGGCTTCCATGCCGAGATCTTCGAATTGGATGGTATGCACGCTGCGAATCCATCGATCGGCAGTAAGCGCAGCTGCTCCGCCAGGAGCGGCCAGATAGATGCCACGATGCCTGGCGATGGCAGCACGGGCTGTCTCGCTTCTACCTCCCTTGCCTATGCTGACGAGCGAAGCTCCGTGTTCCATGAAGGGAGAGAGATAGCTATCCATACGTGAGGCTGTCGTGGGACCGAATGCCCCCGATCGCCTTCCCTGTTTGGCTTCGGTAGGTCCGGCATAGAAGACTGGCAGACCCTTGAACCATTCCGGCATGGATCCCTGCTTTTCCAGCATCGCGAGTACTCGTGCATGTGCTGCGTCCCTTGCTACGAGCACCGGGCCTGATAGTCGCACGATGGTACCAGCAGGCAGTGAGCGCAGGACGTCCAGCCACGCAGTACTGTCCTTCTGTATGGTTACTTCGGTGGCGGCAAGCACCGGCATGGTTCCTGCCAGCGTGGTGCTCAGTCCGTGCAGGGCATCTGCAGCATCAGCCAGTCTTTCGATATACCATCCATCTGCATGCACCATGATGCGTACATGTCGGTTGGCTGCACATGATACCGCAACCGCAAGCGGAAGATTTGCCGCATGTCGTGCCAGCCTGATGGCGCGGACTTGTACTGCCATGTGCCTGCCGCCCCATTGCGCTCCAATTCCAGTCTTTGCGGCAATTTCTGCAATGATAGCTTCCCATTCCCTGCTGCGCACGGGCATGCCGTCTGCTTCCGCATGGTCGGGCAGCGAATCGAACATCCCAAGTGCTGCAAGTTCTGCCGTCAGGAGCGTCTGACTCGGTGTCTGGCCGCCGAGCACGACAGCAATGGTGTAGGGAGGGCAGCCCGAAGCGCCCAGCGCAGCTATGCGTTCCTCAAGTCTGGTGCGCAGTGTCTGCGGTTTGAGAATTGCAGGGCTTTCCATTGTGAGACTGGTGCGGGAGGTTGAGCCGCCTCCCTTGGCGACACAGAGGAGGCGGAGTGTTTCCCCACGGACCGGACGCAGGCAGATGGCGGCGGGAAGATTGTCACGGGTATTGCGCTCCTCGAGCATGGAGAGAGGGGCGAGCTGTGATGTCCGAAGTCCCTGAGTCAGATACGCATCACGAATTCCCTCAATGAATACTGATTCCCAATCCTGATCATCAGCGAGTGAGATATCGCTGCCCAGCCAACCATAGATGAGGGCTGTGCCGGTATCCTGGCAGATGGGGAAGATCCCTTCTGCGGATATCGCAGCATTCTCGAGCAGATAGTGGGCAACTACCCGTTCCGGTGCGCTTGCTTCGGAATCTGCGGCGATGGCACGAAAAGACTCTATCTGGCTTTCTGGCATTGCATAGGCAATTTCGCTGAAAGCAGTTGCTATGCAGGTTCGCAACGCTGCAGGATCGAGTACCAGCTTCCCGTGATCTCTGTAAGGAGGAGGCAGAGGGAGCTTCCTGTATGCTGCACTGTCACCAAAGTCAATAAGACTGTCCAGACTTATGTGTGGCATAAGCATGCCTCCTATGCTGTGATTCAGGTTTTCGAAGATATCTTGCTCTGTGGCCGGTGCCAGATACGTGTCAGTACCCTGCCGATCTCGATGGCATTGGCGGGGCATACTTCATGGCAGCAGAAACAGGTAATGCAGTGGCTGTCATCGATGCGTACCGTGTTGCTTCCCATATGTGTATCAAGCGAGAGCACCTTGGCAGGGCATATCCGTATGCATGCCTGACACCCGATGCATCTGGCAGTCCGGAAAACAGGTCTGCGTTGCAGGACTTTGAGCACAGTCTGCCTGATTCGTGACGGCATGCCACCGAGTCTGCGTGACAGATCGCTCTCATAGGGCAGAAGCTGAAAGCCCTCGTGTCTGACTTCGCCGGGGCTCAGCGGTGCAGTCGATGGCTCATAGCCTGATATGCCATGATGCACTCTTTCCATGGCATCAGCGAGATAGTGGATTCTGGCGGGGTCGTAGCCAATGCACCGTGCTGCTACCCAGTCCAGATCAGGCATGCTCCGTGATGCAAGGATGACACCCAATGCATACGGTGTTCCATTGCCCGGCCCCTCACCCTGCATGGCTACGATGGCGTCCATGAAAGTAAATGAGGGTTGTATGGACAGGGCGAGGTCGACCAGCACTTCGCCAAAGTCTCGTGCGAGCGGGTACTGCATGTGCATGGCGCTTTTCGCCGTGCCCGGGATGAGGCCGAACAGGTTCTTCATTGCTCCTGTGTACGTCATGAGACGATGGGTCTTGAGTTTGGGGAGATTGACAACAACATCAACCTCATCCAGCCATGACGTCAGAGGAATGTTCCGCAACACCTTGCTCTGGGATACTGCGTGCGCGGTAACCTCCTTGAAATCCACCCAACGGGCACCTTCCGCTTCCACTGCCTGGAAAATGCCTGAGGCCCTGGCAGCAAGCTGTCCCGGCTGCCAGCCAGGCGAATCGCCGACCAGAATCTCGGTACAGCCCCGTGCGCGCAACAGCCGGATAACGGCGGCTACAAAAGCGGGATGAGTAGTGACCGCCTTGGCAGATGGACTTGCATTGAGCACATTGGGTTTGATGAGGACTTTTCTGTTTCTGACATCAGGAAATCCGGCAATCTCTGCAGCCTGCTGGAGCGCAGCATCCAGCAGCACCGGATCATACGACGTGCATGGGACGAGTGCGACTTCGGTGTGTTGCATATTCACGGTTCATTCCTTTCAGAAAGCCAGACCCAGACCTGCGCAGAGTGCGAGACGTGCTGAGACTGTGGAGATATCGGCCTCGCTGCGAACCAGCCAGGTGATGGCACTCTTGCTGATATAGCCACGAACTTCCGCCCGCACTGCCAGAGGATTGCCTGCAGTGAGTGGCGGCATGCCATTCCAGCCGACCCAGAAGCTTGCGCCTGCCGAAAGAGAGCTGCTTCTCGTGCGAAGACCCAGGGATACTCCAGCAACAGGGCTGCTGCCATCAAGCGGAAGGGAGATTGCAGGAGCAACGCCAAGTTCTGCTGTTCCAAACTGGATCGATGCCGGAACCATGCACTGGATTGCAGGAGTGTTTCCCTTCCACGAAGTGGCCTCAGGCAGGGTGCCCCACAGGGTTCGGCCTGCCGCTGCAAGTTTCATGCTTTTTCCGTTGCTGATCGGCACTACCACTCCCAGTGCGCTTCTTGAGCCGGCGGGGCCGCTGATACTCCATACGCTGCTGTCGAGTGCGAATGCAATACTGCGGCCTGAAAAAGCCAGGTCCAAGCCCAATCCGGGCCCTTCCGTACCGCCGCCTGCCCAGACAGTTATTCCACCGGGCATGTTCGTTGCTGTGTCCGGCCATGGGAATGAAGCAAGACCAGCAAATCCTCCAGAACCGCCTGAAGGATGGAACATGAGTGTGCTGTCAATGATCACTTCGCGGGTCGCCTGAGCTTTTCTGCCATCATCTCCCTGTGCGCTCACATCAAAGCGATAGCGCCCATCAGGTACGGGGCCATCTCCCAGCATGCCGTCCCAGGTGAAGCTCTGTTGCCATTTTATAAAGGAAGGGAATATGGCTCGAGCAACTTCTTGACTCCTGCCGTCCAGCACATGAACCTCGCCTGATCCTGGAGCAGTCACCCTGAACTGCAGCGTTGTTCTGCCATACGGGCCTCCATTGCGTGGATTGAATCGTTCCCTGGAGACCGAAATTCCCGTAATGTCAAACGTGGCGACAGGAAGCATCAGGCTTGTTCGGGTGAGTGTATTGCGGATGATTAAAAACCTTGTGCTCTGTTCCCTGTAGCCGAATTTTCTGGCTGTCACCGTGTGCATGCCAACAGGCAACTCTGCAAAAGTTCCCTTGAGCGGTCTGCCGTCGATCAGAATTTCTGCATCATCCGGCCAGACATCCAGTATGACAAATCCTGTATACGGCGCCAGGCTTGCGGTAATGGTCACTGCAGTATCGGGAGCACAGCGAAACGGGATGGAGAGTGTATGATGATCGGGTGCACTTATCAGCAGCATGTGGCTGCCCGGGCTTACCGGGCCCTTGTAGCTCCCCCTTCCGAGAGTGCGGCCATCGAGCACCAGAACCGCCGAACCAGGCTGGACGGTGATGGTGAGGAGGCATGCACCCTGGTGGATTTCCTGCTTCTCCATAATCGACCAGGTGCCATCACTGCTGTCCAGGCTATGTGCCAGCCCTGTCCCCAGCAGGAGCAGGATACCGCATGCCAGCAGAATGTTCCGATGCCGTATGCTTTTCATGTGGGCAGTATAGTCCCTCTTAAGGAAAAGTCTCAAGCGCCACTTGCGGTGTACAGGCATCTGGCTCTATAATGACCTGTACTCTGTACCATTCTACTATCGGGAGCACGCACGGAGATGAGACTTCGGTTGAACCGTCACAACTGGGTGTACTACATCGGCAAGGGTTCGAATCTTCGAAAACTGCTTTTCTCGATCAGCTGCATGCTCATTCTTCTCGGCTCAAGCTTCAGGCCTCAGCCAGGTCCCCTTTCTGCAAGGGGAAGTGCCGATCTCGAGGAACTTGTAGCTTCGGAAAGCCAGCAGCTGCCCGAACCGGAAGACAAACTGGTCAAGTATTCCGTGTATATGGTGCAGAAAGGCGATACGCTGAGCGGCATTGCAAACTCCTTCGACCTGTCGCTCGATTCGCTCATCAGCATGAACAACCTCAAATCCGCAAAGTCACTGCGCCCCGGTCAGCTCCTTCGTGTGCCGAGCCAGTCGGGAATTGTGTATACCGCTTCCAAGGACACCACCGTTCAGGAGATTGCGGAATCCTACCAGATTTCGGTTGACCGGATCATAGAGGCAAACGGTCTGCTGTCGGAGCGTGTCGCCTCAGGCAGATCGATCTTCC
>JAOABY010000076.1 GCA_026418115.1 Spirochaetaceae bacterium
GAAAAGAAGGGGTAGGCAATGAAGACAGTGTAGAGCACAAGTGCCGGTACCAGCATCCACAGATAGGCGTATCGTTTCACAGCAACCTCGCCGGAGCCGTGCGCCGTCACCCCGCAATTGCAGGGGACGACGCACGAATCAATGCACTCTTATTTCTTGAAAGCGGGGAACCAGGTTGAAATACCGTCCTGAAGCTTCTTGGCAAGCTCTTCTGGAGTAATCTGATCAAGGTACATGGCCTGCATCTGCTCCTGGAGGATGTTGTAGACACTCGGCATGCCTGCATCAAAGGGGGAGCCGACCCAGTAGCGGTTGACTGCTGCAATCGAGACCATCTTGTCATAGCACTTGACCAGAATCGGCTTGGAAGCGGGCATGGTCACGCCCTTAATGGCCGTGATCTCTCCGGTGGTGGAGGAGAAGAGCTCTCCATAGGCCTTGGTTGCGGTGTAATTGAGCACCTTGAGTGCCGCATCCTTGTTCTTGGATGCGTTGTTCAGGCCATAGGCACCGTCCATGTAGGTGTAGGCCCTGGCGGGTACATTCCTGTCCTTGGGCGGAATCGGGAAATAGTCGAACTTGAGATCGGGATTGGTCTTGAGCCAGTTCGTATTGCCCCATACACCATAGAAGACCATGGCGACCTGCTCCATGGCAAAGGCCACATCCTGCTCGGCAGTGGTGTTGGCCATGAAGTCCTTCTGATAGTACTTCTTGAGGGCATTCAGGTCCTTGAGCATGTTCACGTATTCGGGATCCGTGAATTTTGCCTTGCCTTCGGCGAGTTTGCCGATCCATGCATCGCCGGGGTAGGATACGCCCACCATGGCGTTCTGCATGGCAAGCGTCCATGCTTCCTTGCCGGTCACAAAGAATGGTGTGATGCCATTTTTCTTGAGTGTCTCGGCAATCTGTACCAGCTCGTCCCAGGTTTGTGGTTCCTTCAGCTTGTACTTGTCGAACATTGCCTTGTTGTAGAAGATGCCGATGATCTGGTTGGCGAAGGGCACGCCCCAGATCTTGTTGTTCGAGCTGATGAAGCTGAGCGAGACGGGATCGAAATTGGCGAAATCCACAAGGCCATTGAGGGCGGTCAGGTAGCCATTGTCCAGAAGTGCCTGCGTGCGTGCGCCGGGAAGGCGTCTGGTGTACATGATGTCGGGGCCCACACCACCCTGGAGCGAGACGAGGAGCTTGGAATCATACTCGGTAGGCGGGAATACTTCGTAGCGAATGGCGATCGACTCACCCCTGGCGCGAAGCGCTGCCTCCACAGCTTTCCAGACATCCACATCCTGGGCGCGCCATCCCCAGATGGAAACCGTTCTCTGCTGGGCCCAGATCGGGGCGAGCAGCAGTACCAGCAGGACTGCAAGTACGAATTTTTTCATGGAATCATGCCTCCTTGGCTGCAGTGCACGACGCGGAGCGCCGCATCGACGATGCGGTGTGCTCCATGTTCAGTATTGAGCCAATCCCGCCCGTTGTCAATCAAACAATGAAAAAAAAGTTCGGACACCGGCAGGATTTGTGCGAGAAGGACACTTTGTAGTGAAAAATATTTTCATTTGGGTGCGTTTTGCAGTATGGTAGAGAATTGAAGGCACCTGAACGTGCGAGGAGCGGCCATGGACATCAGTGCGATTGATGACAGTCTGGAACATGCGATGACGGAAGCGCGCAACGAACGGAGTTCAGCCATCGACAGGCTGCCTGTCATGGAAATCCTCAGGATCATCAATGATGAGGACAAGGGTGTGCCCTATGCGGTAGAAAGGGCGCTGCCTGATATCGCCGCGCTCATAGAAGATATCGTTGCTTCCTTCAGGACGGGAGGGCGGCTTGTGTATATTGGTGCGGGGACATCGGGGCGGCTTGGCGTGCTCGATGCGTCAGAATGCCCCCCTACGTTTGGTGTTCCGCCGGGAATGGTGATCGGCTTGATTGCAGGTGGCGATGCGGCATTGCGCCGGCCCATTGAAGGGGCAGAGGATGATCCCGAAGCAGGTGCCCGGGCGCTGCAGGAGATTGCGTTCTCGTCAAAAGACGTGCTGGTGGGAATTACCGCGTCCGGGTCCGCGCCCTATGTGCTCGGTGCGATGGACTATGCAAGGTCGCTGGGCGCCGTGGTGGGGGCGATTTCGTGCAACAGGGAGTCAAGGACCTTTCTGCTGGCCAGACATCGCATCCTGCTCGAAGTAGGCCCCGAGGTGATTACCGGCTCGACACGCATGAAAGCCGGCACGGCGCAGAAACTGGTGCTCAACATGCTGACCACGACCAGCATGATCAGGCTCGGCAAGGTGTATGGCAACCTCATGGTCGATCTGACACCTGTCAACAGAAAGCTGGTTGAGCGATCCAAGCGGCTCATCAGGCAGGCAACTGGATGCTCGAAAGAGGAGGCTGAGGCAGCGTTCCTCGCTTCGGGCCGCAGGCCGAAACTCGCCATCCTCATGGTGATGCTGGGCATCGGGCGCGATGAAGCAGAGAAACTGCTTGCGCAGGGCGAAGGGCGGATTGCGGACGCCCTGCGTCTGTACAGGAATGAGCAATGAGTGTGCGTTCTTTGCTGGCTTCGATAGAAGAACTGAAATCCGGCATGGGGAGATCGGAACAGCTCATCGCTGCCTGCGTGCTGGCGGATCCGCTCAAGGTGCTGCAGTGCACGGTGACCGAACTGGCTCGTGAGGCTGGTTCGAGTCCGGCAGCAGTGGTGCGCTTCTGCAGAAGAGTCGGCATGGAAAGCTATGGACGGTTCAAGGTTGAGCTCACCCGCGAGATTTATCGCGACCGCAGCGATCTGTTTCTACCCCTGCTGGAAATGGAGACCCAGACCTCGGGCGCGCAGGCCATGCAGGTGGTGATCGAATCGTCACGGAGAGCGCTCTCCCTGCTTGCAGAGACGCTTGATCCCGTAGCGGTTGAACAGGCGGCCGACATCATGCGGAAAGCCTCGCTGGTCATGCTGTGCGGCATAGGGGCTTCTGCAGTGGTGGCGATGGACCTGCAGCAGAAACTCTCGCGCATCGGTATCCCGGCATCCTTCAGTGCAGATTCGCATGTGCAGATTGCGACGGCCTGCTCGCTCAGGCCTTCGGATGCGGTGTGCATTATTTCGTATTCCGGGCATACGGCGGAGATGATCAAGGTGGCGGAGCTTGCAGCCGCCTGTGGCAGTGCGGTGATCTCAATTACCTCGCAGAGGCCGAACCCGGTTGCTGACCACGCAACGGTCACCCTGGAAGTGCCGGTAGTGGAAGGGCCCTATCGCGCTGCGGCGGAACGCTCGCGTCTGGCGCAGCTTGCAGTCGTGGATATTCTCTTCAATGTGCTGGTGGCGCGTGATCTCGACAGCGCACTGCAGCGGCTTGATGCTTCGATGAAAGCAACGCACCCTCAGGTCGGGAAATAGAGAATTCACCGTCTGGAGCAGATGGAAGCGGTTCCTGGCCGCCGGCAACCTGGTGTCTACCTTTCGTGCTGGCGTGCGACATGGTGGTCGATGGCCATCGCAATTCTTTCCCTGCGCAGTGAGCGATAGAGGTCTCTCACACGATCGCGCGGCATGCTGAGGCTTGTAGCCTGATCATGGCGAAGAGCCCGCCATGCCTCCTCGAATGTCCCATACCAACCAAGCCGGACCGCAGCGCTGATCCATGCGCCAAGGGCTGTTGCTTCGGATCGTTCGCCATACTCCACCGGCACGCCCAGCATGTCTGCCTGTATCTGCCGGAATTCGGCGAATCGTGCCAGCCCCCCTGCTGCCATGACCCGCGCCTTGTGCCCTGCAAGCCTGCAGATTCGGTCGAAATTATCGGCAAGATCCGCAGCAATGCCTTCCAGAATTGCGCGCGCCATGTCGTTGCGACTCGTGCCGAGCGAGAGGCCTGCAAACATGCCTCGTGCCTGCGGATTCCACCAAGGCGCTCCCGCTCCTGCCAGATAGGGGAGGGACAGCACTCCGTGTGCGCCGGGAGGTGAAGTCTCGACCGCATGGTTGATGCATTCGAAGGTACCGGTAGCGGTATCCTCCGGAAAGGCCAGATCCCTGAACCAGCGATAGGCAACGCCAGCCGCGAGCAGGCCAGCCTCCAGAATGAATCTGCCAGGGATGGCGGCAACATTGCAGAAGATGCCTCTGTCAGGGTCCAGCGCAGGCTGATCGGAGAGCGCGATCAGATAGCTGCCGGTGCCGGTATTGGAGATGGCATGGCTGGCATCAAGGAGGCCCAGCCCCAGGGCAGCGCATTGCTGATCACCACCGGCAGCGATGAGCGGCGTGCCTGCAGGAATGCCGGTAATCCTGGCGGCATCGGTGTGTACATGACCAGCGATCTCGCCGGGATCGATAATCTCGCACAGCTGGGAGCGCGACACCTTGAAGAGAGCCAGCAAATCATTGTCCCATGTCCCGCTGTGAAGATTGTAGAGGAGGGTGCGTGATGCAAGGGAGCGATCAATGGTAAAGCTTCCGGAGAGCAGAAAAATGAGATAATCCTGGATGCCCATAAGTCTGGAGGCGCGGGCATGGAGGTCGGGTTGGTGCTCGGCGATCCACAGCATTTTGGGTGCAGAAAACACAGGAGAAAGGCGGAGGCCGGTGCGCTGATAGATCCATGGCTCTTCATGCTGCAGTGCTTCGCAGAGAGCGGCTGCCCGGCGATCCTGCCACATGAGCACAGGCAGCATGACATTATTTTCGCTGTCGAGCGCGATCACCGAAGATCGCTGTGAGGTGAGGGAAATGCATGCTGCGGTCAGACTGTGTTCCTCAAGATAGGAGTGAGCCTGGGATAGCAGCCTGCTGCAGGTGTCTGCAAAGGAATGTGCCGGCTGCTCAACCCTGCCGTCCGGGTAGTATGTGGGTGGATGATCCGATTGAAAACTGGCCAGCGCGCGGGCTCTCTGGTCAAAGACTATGGCACGCATGCTCGTGGTGCCAGTATCCAGAACAATGATGCATTCCTGTTTCAAGGTAATCACCTGCAAGGCTGATGATAATCAATGAATGATCAAGATACAATACAAATAATCGAAAAATTTTCACAAAAACAATCAAATGAGCTCTTTCTCAAAGGCAGCAGCCATGCTAGGCTTGGAATGGCAATTTTCAGTAGAGGAGCATTCAACATGGCGACACATGGTCAGGTGATAGACCGCAGAGAGAAAATCCTTGAGATCGTCAATGCCAGAGGCAGGGCAAGTGTACAGGAGCTCGCGGCTGCATTGGACACCTCGGAAATTACCATCCGCCGGGATCTGGCTGAGCTCTCCTCTGCGGGTCTGGTACAGCGATCCCATGGAGGTGCGGTCTCGAACCGATCTGGGGAAATGCCTGAACCGACAGAGCGATTCTTCAATGAAAAAGATGTCCTTTTTATAGAAGAGAAAAAGCGTATTGCCGTCATGGCTGCTCAGCTCATTCAGGATGGGCAGACGGTATTCATGAATTCAGGCACCACTACGTTGTGCTTTCTGAGGGCGCTGCAGGGACGCAGAATCAGGGTCATCACCAATAATGCAGCGGCCATTGGCCTGGATCCAGGCCCTGGAGTGGAGCTGGTCATTCTGGGTGGAGAATACCGCGAACAGTCACGATCACTTGTTGGCGAATTTACTCTTCAGGCGATCAGCAATGTCTACGCAGACCATACAATTCTGGGAACCAATGGCATCAGTCTTGAAAAAGGGCTCACCACGAGCGTCTATCAGGAATGCAGCATCAATCAGGCGATGATCGAGCATACGCACGGCAAGGTGATCGTGATTGCCGACAGCAGCAAGATGGGGAAGGTGGCAAACTTCATCTCGTCAGGTCTATCCAAGGTAGATATTGTAATCACTGATGATGGCTGTCCGAAGGAATACCGTGATGGCCTGCATGCTCTCGGACTGGAAGTGATCATTGCATAGATCAAAATTGATCAAATATGAACATATAATCAAAAAAATTGAAAGAAAAATGAAAATTTTGCTTGCTTTCTGCAAAATTAGGGTGTAGAATTATTTTGGATCGCAAAAGGCAGGTCTTCGAGGCCGTTGCCGACGATCCACCATCCTACAGGAGGCAAGCAATGAGCAGACGTCAAATCCTGGCCGTGTTGCTGTGCGCACTTATCGCCGTATCAATCGGTGCACAGACAACCAAGACGTACAAGATCGCCTACATTCCGACCAGCATCGGGCAGCCCAATACCAATGCATGGCTCGAAGGCATGATGCGCATCTTCAGAAAGTATCCCAATGTGAAGGTACAGTCCTTTGATCCCCAGCTGAGAGCGGATCTGCAGGTTTCCTTCATCGATGACGTGATCAACCAGAAGTACGATGCGATCGTACTGCAGGCGCAGGATGCGGCCTGTCTCTTATACACATCTCCGA
>JAOABY010000077.1 GCA_026418115.1 Spirochaetaceae bacterium
ATGTGTCCCGCATTCTCTCCGATGAGTTCATGGCCAGGGTAGTCGCCGAGCGCGAGCAGGCAGCCAGGGAAAAGGCCGAGCGTGAACAGCTCGCCAAGGACAAGGCTGCCGCTGACCAGGCATTCGCCTGCGCCAAGTGGAGAATCGAATGGGCTGAGCAGATGAACATCAAAGATGAGTATCCGGCTCAGTACAAGAATGCCAAGGCAGCCATGACCGCTGCACAGATGGCCTACGACAATCAGAAATATGTGCCTGCCAAGACACTTGCCGAAGAAGTGTGCACCATTCTGTCAGATGACTTCATGGCAAAGGTAATGGCCGACCGCGAACAGGCTGCCAAAGCCAAAGCCGAAGCCGAACGGCTCGCCCAGGAAAAAGCTGCAGCCGAAGCTTCGCTGGCAAAAGCCCAGAATCGCTATGACTGGGCAGGCGCACACAATGCTGCCAATAACTACCCCGAGCTTTACCAGCAGGGAGGCAGCGAGCTTGCCATGGCCAAACAGGCACTTGAGGCGCGCGACTACAAGCGTGCCCAGGCACTGGCTGATCAGGCTTACGCAACGCTCATGAAGATTGGCGAATTTGCGCCGCTCCCGGCCACCTACAAAGTCAGGCTGATTCCCGAGCGCCGTGACTGCCTCTGGAGAATTGCAGAGTATCCATTCGTATACAACAATCCGCTCAAGTGGCCGGTGCTCTATGAGGCGAACAAGAAGACATTCCGTGATCCAAGCAACCCAGATCTCATCTACCCCGGACAGATTCTCGTAATCCCGAGCATCAAGGGTGAAGAGCGCGTGGGTGAGTGGGATCCCAGGAAGACCTACCAGCCGTTCGCCAAATAGGCAGAGCTGTATCTGCTGCTCAACAAAAAGCCGCCTCGTACAGGGCGGCTTTTTTCATGCTGAATAGGCACGAAGCGGCACTCATCATGCTCCAGAATAGAAACTCCTGAGGAATGCAATCATGGCGGTGTGATCTGCAAGCGCAATTGTTTCACGTATTGCATGCATGGCGAGCATGGGGTGACCTATATCAACAGCAGGTATGCCAGTCCTGCTTGCGGTGATGGGACCTATGGTCTTGCCAGGCTGAATATCGGCCTTTGCCTTGTAATGCTGAAGGCTGACTCTGGCTGCATCAGCAATGAGGCGGGCTCTGAGCGCCGTTGCTGCATCTGTCGCATAGTTCATGTTGGCATTGGATTTGATGGCTATACCCTTTCCGAGGAGCGGCGTATAGTAGTCGTCGAATTTCTCAGGGTATCCAGGATGGAATCCCTGGGCAGCATCGACCGACACACAGAACGACTTCGCAAGCGCCCGATAGAAATCCTGACCGGAATTTCGTCCAGCAAGCATGATGCGCGCAAGAATGTCTCGCAGATAGACCGACTGTGCACCATTCACCGTCATCGATCCAATCTCTTCTGCATCGAGGAAACAGGCTACCTGCGTCGCAGCAGTCGCCTGCGCAGAGAGGAGCGCTTCGATGATTGCTGCACAGGCAGCGAGATCGTCCAGCCTCGGTGCATTGAGCAGATCGTTTCCAATGGTACATGAGGGTGTCTGCTCGAACAGGTTGAGATGGGCGGCTATAACGGACTCCGGTTTGATGCCAAGCTCTTCGCTGATCCTCGTCAGGAGCGGCGGATATCGATGGAAACCTGCCGGCAGAGTCTCAATTCCGATGATGGCCGGAAGATGCTGATGCAGACTGTATTCGAAACCCTTGTTGATGTCGCGGTTGAGATGGATTGCAAGATTGGGAATGATCGCTGCTGCCTCATGGCTTCTGTACAGGAGAGTCTTCACCTTCTCGCCTTCGCGCAGCGCAAGCATGCCGGCTATGCCCAGTGGGCGATCCAGCCAGCCTGAGAGTATGGGCGCTCCATACATCTCTACCGCCACACGATCGAAACCTCTCGAATGTACCTGCTTTTCGAGCCTTATCTGGAGTGCGGGAGAATCCGTATGCCCTCCTGCCAGCAGAAAGCCATGGGAAGCAGGATCCAGCAAGCCCATTCTGAACGCAACAAGTGAGCTCCCATGCCGCACCGTATAGTACAAGGCGCCAGGTTCAAGAGCCCATGGCTCCTCTTCCGGAAGCCTTGTCGCCCCTGCTGCATCGAGCTTCGCGGCAAGATTCTCTATTGCATGGAAAGCCGTCGGCGACGCATCGATGAAATCCACAAGATGCCTGATATCATGATCCATCTCTGTGCTCCTTCATTATCTCTGCAGCGAATTGCTGAATTCTTTCTCGGGATTGTTCCAGGTCGGCAGCCAGCAGCAGGCACTCAAAGCGCAACCCTGCAAGCCTGGCACGCAGCTCCGGGTCGGCGTAGAGAAGCTCAAGCTCGAGCCTCGACGCGGCTTCCGTGAGTCCCAGTCGGCGATCGAGCGCAAGATGTTTCAGACGCGAGAGGAGTGCTGCTTCAGCGACGGAGTAGGCACGGCGGCCTGATGGTGTTCTGACAGGGGCAAGATAGGGAACAGTCTTTTCCCAGAATCGGAGCGTGGTTGCCGGAATCCCAAGCAGGCGCTCCACCTGCCCAATGCCCAGATGTGCCATCGGTCAGCTCCGTTGCTTCCTGTCTGTTCTCGAGGCCCTCAATTCGAGCATCACCGGTATGCCATCAAGTCCGAATTCAGTCCTGAGTTTGTTTTTCAGGAAACTTCGGTAGGCATCCGCAACCGCTTCGGGCCGTGTCACGAACATGATGAAGCGCTGAGGATTCACCGATGCCTGCACCGCATACCTCAATTTGAAGCGGGTTCTCGGCCCTACGGGAGGCGGTGTTTCTTCTACCCAGCGCGCAATTGCCTGATTGAGCTTCGAAGTTTCAATAACCTTGGTCGATTTCCCGTAGAGAGAGATTACCGTGTTCATCAGCCGGTCGATGCCTGTTCCCTCTTTTGCCGAGAGCGCGATAACCGGCGCATAGGACATCTGGCCAAAGAAAAACCTCAGACGGTCGCGCGCTGCCTCGAACGCATTCTTCATTGCCGGCATGGTATCCCATTTACTCAGCGCGAAAATGACGGGCCTTCCCGCTTCCACGGCAAATGCCGCAATCTTCTTGTCCTGCTCGGTGAGTCCTTCCTGTGCATCAATCATCAGGATGACAATATCGGCGCGATTCACCACTCCGATGGATCGTGTGACCGAATAATACTCGACATTGTCCGTTACTTTTTTCTTGCGCCTGATGCCTGCCGTATCCAGTACGACGATCCCTCTGCCTTTCCACGTGAACCGGCCTTCCACGATGTCTCTCGTCGTACCGGGAATATCAGAAACAATGCTTCTCTCCTGGCCGAGAAGCGCATTCAGCAGCGTTGACTTGCCGGTATTGGGCTTGCCCATGATCGCAATGCGGATGTCGGCACGCTTTGATTCCACTACCCTCACCTTGGAGAAATCGAGGCGCGCAGCCATCATTTCGGCGAGGTCATCAATATTCCTGTTGTGTTCTGCAGAGATAAAGCAGATAGGATCAAAGCCCCACCTGGCATGCGACCAGACGAGTGCATCACGCTCGGGGCTATCGGCCTTGTTGACCACAAGGATGAGCCTGTCAGCATACGGTCTGAGCATGTCTGCGAATTCTTCATCTTCCGGTGTGATCTCCGAGACATCCACCATGAACAGGATGAGATCTGCTCTTCTGATGTAGGCAAGCGAACGGGCAACCACCAGGTCGTCCAAGCCTTCGCGTTCAATCTTGAAACCGCCTGTATCGACGAGCCGGATGCGGTGTTCGGTGCCACGAAGTCCGCATTCTTCTTCAATAGGATCTCGTGTCACTCCCGGGGTCGGATCGGTGATTGCACGGCGTCTTCCCAGCAGCCTGTTGAAGAGGGTTGATTTGCCGACATTCGGACGGCCGGCGAGCACTACAAGAGGAAGATTCTCATATCTGAACTGCGGTTCAGCTGTCTGATCCTCGTGTCGTTCGTTTGATGAAGGCTCGTTCATGAATACCTACCTGTTCAGTCTGGAATTCAGCATGGCGCTGACCTGAGTAGAGCTGTTGAGGTTCAGTGCCTGATGAGCGAGCGAGGAGGCTTCTTCCAGAGATACGGACATGAGCATGCGTTTGACCGCAGGAATGGATGGTGCGGACATGGAAAGGCTTCTCAGCCCCAAGCCTGCCAGCAGTACCGCGCTCACCGGGTCAGCAGCCATCTCGCCACAGAGACTCACATCTATATGGGCATGGTTGCCATACGACACAGTCATCTTGATGAGTCTCAGCACGGCAAGATTGTAGGGCTCGTTGAGGTAGGAAACCTTCTCATTGCCTCTATCCGCCGCAAGTGTATACTGCGTCAGATCGTTCGTTCCAATTGAGAAGAAATCGCAGGATCGGGCGAGCACATCGGCACATATAGCTGCCGAGGGTACTTCCACCATGATACCAGTCTCTATCGCCGAATCCATGGCGTAGCCATGTGCCTTGCATTCCCATTTTGCTTCTGCAAGCAGGCCCTGTGCCCGTATGAGTTCGTCGAGCGTACTGATCATGGGGAACATGATCTTTACCTTGCCATGCGCAGAGGCACGCAGAATTGCACGGAGCTGGGTCTTGAAAATTTCGGTCTTTTCCAGACAGAAGCGTATGGCCCGCCACCCGAGCAGAGGATTCTTGTCGCCCGCGGCTCCAAGCTCAGGCAGGACCTTGTCGCCTCCAATATCGAGCGTCCGTATGGTTACCGGTTTGCCGTTGAGCGCTTCGACTACCTTGCGGTATGCACGGTACTGCTCCTCTTCACCAGGCACATGCCCGCCGAGGAAGAGAAACTCTGAACGGAACAGGCCTATGCCATCAGCACCATATTCAAGGACATTCTCCACTTCCTCAGGCACTTCGATGTTGGCGAGGAGCCTGATGGGCGTCCCATCCTTCATGATTGCAGGCTTGTCTCGCAACTCCCGATCGGCTCGTTCGCGCTCGAGTTTTGCCGACATCGCAAGACGCTGGCGCTGCACCATGGTAGCGTCGGGCTCGATGACCACAATACCTTTGTCTCCATCGATAAAGATTTCCTGGCCGTGTCTCACCTGCGCAACAAGCCCATGCCCAACACCCAGTACGGCAGGAATCTGGAAAGCACGGGCGAGAATGGCTGCATGGCTGGTGCGGCCTCCTGCCTCGGTCACAATACCTTTTACCCGGGAGCGGGCCATGCCGACCATATCGGAAGGAAGCAGTTCTTTGGCAATGATGACGACATCGGCTTCGAGATCCGCGAGTGACAGGCGCTCTCTTTTGAGAAGATGGCCAAGTATCCGTCTGACTACGTCATGCACATCGGAAACCCTCTCCTGAATGAGAGGGTCGGGAGAAGAAGAGAGTGTCTCGATCATCTCGGTTTCAAACGCGAGGAGCACTGCTTCGACATTTCTCAGCGTCTCGTTGATCTCCCGCTCAATGCGCTCGAGCACATCCGGATCTTCAAGCATCATCAGATGGGCATCGAAAATGGCAGCCTGCTCTTCTCCTGCCTCAGATTTTGCCTTGTCACGCAACGCTTCGATTTCCTGGCGGGCAAGACGGGATGCCTCATGATAGCGTGCGATCTCCTCTGGAACATGATCCGGTTCGATCGCATATTCGGGAATATCCGAGGCATCATCGGCGAATACGAAAGCTGGTGCAATCGTCACACCAGGCGAGACAGGAATGCCCTTTATTACTTTCATGGGAAACAATCTAGCAGATATTTACAGATGCGTCAAACAACGATCCCGACCTTCGGCTGCGGAGGCTCTGTCCCAGTGCCCTCATGGCAGATAATTGATGGGATTCACGGTCGAACCGCTCTTCATGATGACGAAGTGTACATGCGGCCCGGTACTGTAGCCGGTTGTGCCCACCCTGCCTATGAGAGTGCCGGCACCGACCCGGGCTCCTTCATGAATGAGGATCTCCGACATGTGGCCATAGAGCGATTTAAAGCCGCCAGAATGGGCAATCACCACAAAGCGCCCTGTAATGGGGGAATAGCCTGTCTCGGTTACAAGTCCTTCGCCCGCACAGTAGATCGGTGTGCCATAGGGCGCAGCGATGTCG
>JAOABY010000078.1 GCA_026418115.1 Spirochaetaceae bacterium
CCTCTACAGGTTTAGCCGGTCATTGCATTGTCGGGAGCCGGCGAGCGGATCGGCACGTTTCCTGCTCCCTATTCCGGTGTAATGTCCCCTGGAGGCCCCGGACTGCTGCCAGGGTGATTCCCCTGTGGTTACAGACATCGCGGGTGGTGGGGAAGAGCCGCCCGCATGTCCGTCGTTCCGCTGTTATGCAGCGAGAGCGAGAGCGCCGTTGTTGTTGGCACTTGAAAGGTTTGCCACTTTGAGGAGGGTAGCCACTCCACCTGCAGCGTACACCGCGGACCGCACGGGTCGAAACCGGTGCACCCCCATTGTGTGCATGCTCTGCACCTCGTAACAATATGCATGAAAGAATGGGCTCGTCAAGCATCGGACAGAAAAAGCGCCGCGAGACAGGCCAAAATCCGCCCGCCGGCGCTCTCGATGACATCAGGTACGCAGCATTGAACCGCTAGCTGCATGATGTATTGCTGGTTCACTCAGCCATGATAGCCCGCTCTATGATGCCGCCTCCCAGCACACGTCCTTCTGTATCGTACAGCACAGCCGACTGCCCTGGTGCCACCGCTCGCTGTGCGATTTCGAACTCGATATGGGCGCTCCCATCGCGGCGAACTTCAGCTGTGCCTTGAGCAGGTGCATGATTCTGCCTAATTTTTACCAGGCAGGAGAAAGTCGTACCAATGAGCGCAGGATCCTGGACTCTGAACGCATCGGACTCAAGCCCTGCAGCGAAGAGCCCATGGTTGGGGCCGACGATCACACGATTCTGTTTTGCATCCAGCCCCACGACATAGAGAGGCTCAGTCCCCACAGAAATGCCCAGGCCGCGGCGCTGGCCAATGGTATAGAAAGGCAGTCCCCTGTGGCGACCAAGAACTTTGCCCGACAGATCGACAATATCGCCTGGCGCAGGCTCTTCGCCCTCGAAGAGAGGAGCATAATCTCCGCCTGCAATGAAATCCTGACTCTCTGGCTTGTCTGCTGTCTCAAGTCCATAGCGACGCGCAGCCTCGCGCACTTCTTCCTTCGTCATGCCTCCCAGCGGGAAGCGTATGGACTTGAGTCGTTCCGAATCGAGACCGTACAGAAAATAGCTCTGGTCCTTGCGCACATCAAGGGCCTGCTTCAGATAGGTGATGCCATCGATTGTCTCTGTCCGCACATAGTGTCCGGTTGCAAACAGGTCAAAGGAAATGCCCGCTTCGCGCGCCTTGTCCACTAGAAAGCCGAACTTGAGCTCACGATTGCAGATGATGCAGGGATTCGGCGTCCTGCCGGATTTGTACTCGCGTTTGAAATATTCGATGACGTACTGTTCGTAGGCATCGGAGAGATCGATGACGTGATAGGGGATTCCCAGCATTGAGGAGAGGCGCTCGCAGGTGGCAATGTCCTCTTCTTCGCCTGGGCCGAAACATGCGTGCTTGAGGCCTTCCTGGATCCGGTAGGCTCCTTTCCATATCTTCATGGTCAGACCGATGACTCTGTAACCCTGTTCCTTGAGAAGGCAGGCTGCAAGTGATGAATCAACGCCTCCCGAAAGCCCGACTGCAATGGTCGCGTGTGTATTCATAGAGCGATACTGTAAAAAGAAATGGAAAATTGTTCCATAGGTGTACCGCGGCGGAGCGATACCATTCCCAAGCGGTTGCAAACCTGGCACGTACTCGATACAGTAACCTCATGCAGGACATCTTCATTGGTTTCACTTCGATCACCTGGAAAATGCTGGTGATGTATGGTATTGGGGGCCTTCTGATCTGGCTGGCAATCAGGAAGGAATATGAGCCGATGCTGCTGTTGCCGATCGGCTTTGGCGCATTGCTGGTGAATCTTCCTCTGGCCATCGCCTGGGAACACGACGGCGCGCCAGGATTTCTGAAGGTGCTGTATGATGCCGGCATTGCAAACGAGCTCTTCCCTCTGCTCATTTTTATCGCAGTCGGGGCAATGATTGATTTTGGCCCGCTGTTCCGCAATCCTGTCATGATTTTCTTCGGGGCAGCGGCACAATTCGGCATCTTTGCAACGATGATCGTGGCGACTCTGCTTGGGTTCGATCTCAAGGCTGCGGCTTCGATAGGGATCATCGGCGCTGCGGATGGCCCTACGGCCATCTATGTTGCCACCAAGTTCGCCCGCCAGTATCTGGGGCCCATCTCCGTTGCCGCGTATTCCTACATGTCGCTGGTACCATTGATTCAGCCGCCTGTGATCCGTGCGCTCACCACCAGGCAGGAGCGTTGCATCCACATGGTGTTGCATGAGAAACCGGTGCCTCAGTGGCTCAGGATACTCTTTCCGATCGCCGTCACCATGACTGCAGGTGTTGTTGCACCGATCTCGGTACCGCTCGTGGGGTCTCTGATGTTCGGCAATCTCATCCGGGAGTCAGGAGTGCTCGAGCGGCTCTCGCAGACGGCGCAGAATGAGCTTGCGTACCTTGTCACGCTGCTGCTGGGCATCACCATAGGTGGCAGCATGAAGGCAGACCAGTTTCTCAACGTTCAGACGCTGCTCATTCTGGGAATGGGGCTGGCTGCCTTTGTGTTCGATACAGCGGGAGGAGTGCTGTTTGCGAAGCTGGTGAACCTCTTTCTTCCTGCAGACAGAAAGATAAACCCCATGATAGGAGCGTGCGGCATATCGGCATTTCCCATGTCGGCAAGGGTTATCCAGAAGATGGCCAACGAAGAGGAGCGCGGCAACATTATTCTGATGCAGGCGATCGGTGCAAACGTGGCTGGTCAGCTCGGCTCCATCATCGCTGGTGGCATGGTGCTGGCGCTGGTGCCTCTACTGGCACGATGAGGAGGCAGAAGAATGGATGCATTGCTTGCGATATTGAGAACCGAATCCACTGCAGTGCAGGCGCTCGCGGTGACGATGGGGGGCCTGCTGGGGGTGTTCCTCACGCTCGGTTTTTTCTATCTGCTTATCTGGGCTGCGGATCGATGGGGAAGTCGAACCTCCGATCGCAGTACCGCAGAAAACAGCGGACAGGCTCCCCTGCATACCCAATGAGGAAACAGAGCGCCGATATCTGACGCAGCAGCCTTCCCGGACTCTTCCCGGACTGCAATGCAAAACATGGAGCCTGCCATGCGGCAGGCTCCAGCTTTGTGGAAACTCATCATTCAGTGAGTGTCTGCGATCCTGTTTCAGGCTTCCTTGACCTTGCGGGCAAGTTCGCGGCCCCGTGCTCTCAAAAGTTCTGCTGTGTCTGCATCGGGAGCACCGGCCCATTCCACTGCCTCCAGATTTTCCCACTTGAGTGGGGCTGTTTTCGCCTCATATTCCTTTTTGGCACCTCCGACCCAGCCAAAGCTGCCGATGCGCAGTGCCTTGCGGTACCATACATGCTTGCGGTCAAAGATATCGAGCACATAGGCCATGGGTGGGAACATTTTGTACTCGTAGGTAGGCATGGCAATGACAATTCCCTCGCACTTGTAGGCATCGGCGAGTATCCACGATACATCCTCGTTCGGCACCCTGTGCAGGGTGTAGGGAACACCTTCTTCCTCGATGCCTTCAAGGACATACTGCAGACCTGCTTCGGTATTGCCATACATCGATCCCCAGATGACCGCGATTTCCTTTTCTCTCTGGCCATCCAGATAACCGGCGTACCTCAGATACCGCTCGATGATGACGGATGGCTCGCTGCGCCAGATGATGCCGTGGCTCGGTGCGACCACCCTGATGTCCAGTCCCGACAGCTTGTCTATGGCACGCTTTACGAAAAGGCCGAAGCTTGCCACGATATTCGCATAGTAACGAAGCGACTCACCTTCAAAGAACTCGTGTTCTTCGGGGCTGAACTCGTCATCGAACACTCTGTCGCCCAGCGCACCGAAGCTTCCGAAACCATCGCAGGAGAAGAGCACGCCTCCATCGGAGACATAGGTCATCATGGTTTCAGGCCAGTGCACGTTGGGAGTTTCGAAAAACTGCAGTACCTGACCCTGGCCAAGGTCTATCTTGTCGCCATCCTTGACGACTGCTATCCGCTCGGCTTCGAAATAGAAATTTCCTACGAGATCGGCGCCTTTGCTGGTCGTGACAATGACGGCCTTGCGGTTCAGCTCCAGAAATTCACCAAGCCAGCCGGTGTGATCCGGTTCCAGATGATTGAGCACAAGCAGATCTATGTCACTGATACTGGTACCTGCCGCTGCAAGCTGGCCCGCGAGTTCGCCGGGAGCGCCAACCCAGTCCCTGACCAGGTCGATCAGGGCGATTCTGTCTCCCTTCACCAGATACGAATTGAGGGATACTCCATAGGGGATGGGCCATATCCCTTCGAAAAGGTCTTCACTTCTGATGTCGGCGTGGATGGCGAAGATATGGTCTGTGATACTGTGCACTTTCATGATTTGTCCTTTCTCCGGGCTATCGCAGCTTTCCGGAAAGGTATGATTTCGTTGACGATCTGCTGTCACTATACATCATGGCAGCGATTTCCGCCATAACCTCAGAATCTGCCCGATCCGGCAGACAGAGTAAGCGTCAGGCTTGCAGGGTTGCCTCCCGAAAGCACAGCGTATTCGGATTTTTCTTCACCAAATACGAAGAGGAGAGCAGCGCCAAGAGAAATCCTGTCGGCGAGCTTCCATGTTATCGAGGGGCGGACCAGGCCTGAACTGTCCGAGAGATTCCACAACCCGAGGATTGAGAGATCAACATCTCGCTCTGTATCGAATATGCCTGATCTGGTCATGCTGAGCGCCCCATAGTGCCTGCCGGAACCCAGGGCAAAACCCTTTGCCGCCATCTGGAGCGCAGCGCGCACCAGCTCGGGGGTTGATGGATTGGCGAGCATGGGCTGCAGAATTGCATAGGCAGCATCGCGTTCCGCATTCGAATAGCCTTCGCCATTGAAGTAATATTGCACAATGGTGGTGAAGCGGCTGCTTTGATTGTTGTACAGCAGCCCGATGGTTCCCGATGGATACACCGTGGTTCGATGATCGCTTGGTGTGGAAGCCTGCACATACGGGGGAACAGCGCTGATCGAATAGAAGGTTTTCGAGCTCCCGCGCGAGATTACGGCTTCGGCAAATACATCAAAGTCACCCAATGGCCCGGCCAGCGTCAATGCAGCACGCTCTGCCGTGTCCTGACGATAGTATCCACTCAGCCCAATTTCGTATTTCCCGGCGACGAGTTCGATTTTGGCAGCGAGGGCGGTGGTTGACCAGTCGGGGTTGCGCTCGTCGAACAGCGCGTACGCACTCAGCATGCTCATGCTGGGGCCGAACGGCATGGTCAGCCTGAACTGGACTGGCCCTTCGCGCTGTGCCTCGGGATCAAAAAGATTGATTGGCTCAAGATTGATGATATCGGCCGGGCTGAAAAAGTAGCCGACACCCCATTTGACCGTAGCCTTGCCGAAGCGGAAGGAGAGGCGGTCACCCTGCTGAAAATCAGAGAAGAGCTCAAAGATATGGATGGTTGGCACCGATACCGGCACCGTGGGGTCCGCCAGGCCAGCCACCGTGCTGCGGAAAGGCCACCTGGTCTTGAATGAGCCGTAGACGCGGAAACTGTCATCGGGGCGCGCATCGAAATACAGCAGTCCGCTCAGTGATGGCTTGAGATTGCTCGAATCCGGTGACCAGAGACTGGCAGTTCCATTCCATGGATTGTTCCAGGTAGCGGTGGCGCTGATAGAACTGCTGATGCTGCCACCGATTCGGACTGCTTCCGATTTCAGAAAGGTCGCCCAGGGAGCAGCCGCAGGTAAGCCAGTGGCTTCGGAGGCTTTCACATCGAGGATTTCGTCCGAAAACAGATCGTCCAGTGAGCCGCCTTCCTGGGCGGCAGCCGGAGAGGGCAACCAGGTTGTCAGAGCCCAGCA
>JAOABY010000079.1 GCA_026418115.1 Spirochaetaceae bacterium
GGCTTGAGCAGGGCTTCGTGCTTCTCGTCGGGCCGCAGCTTGAAGGAACCCTCATCGATCCAGATCTGGCCGCCCTCTTCAGTGACTGTGACAGAGAGGAAATTCATGGGGGGCGAACCTATGAAGCCCGCGACAAACTTGTTGATGGGGTTGTTGTAGAGATAGAGAGGTGATCCAATCTGCTGGACAATACCGTCCTTCATGACCACTATCTTGTCGCCCATGGTCATGGCTTCTACCTGATCGTGAGTTACATAGATCATGGTGGCCTGCAGGCGGTCGTGGAGCTCAATCAGCTCGGCGCGCATCTGCACACGCAGCTTGGCATCAAGGTTGGAGAGCGGTTCGTCGAAGAGGAAGACCTTTGGTTTGCGCACAATCGCACGTCCGACGGCAACACGCTGGCGCTGTCCGCCTGAAAGCTGTTTGGGTTTGCGATCGAGCAGCTTCTCGATGTCGAGAATGCGGGCAGCCTCTTTCACTCGCGCATCAATTTCCTCTTTGGGAATCTTGCGGATCTTGAGACCGAATGCCATGTTCTCGTAGACGGTCATGTGAGGATAGAGAGCGTAATTCTGGAACACCATGGCGATGTCCCTGTCCTTGGGCGGTACATCATTGACTAGCTTGCCATCGATGTACAGCTCTCCTTCCGTGATGTCTTCCAGACCTGCGACCATGCGGAGCGTGGTGGTCTTGCCGCATCCGGAAGGTCCGACAAACACGACAAATTCCTTGTCGTTGATGGTGATGTTGGCGTTGGTGACTGCGCGGACGTTGCCTTCGTATACCTTGCCAATGCCCTTGAGTTCCACTTTTGCCATGTAAGCCTCCCATGTGGTGAGGGTATGTTATGCTGAAAGTGTACTACTGCGTACAGGCGGCGTCAACGTGTCAGCCATCGGTATGCTGCAATACCAAAGGCAGTGGCAACATTCAGAGAAGCTTTCTTCCCCACCATGGGGATATGTACGATACCGGCGTTGCACAGCTCCCGGGCAGCCTGTGAGACGCCGAGTTCCTCCGACCCCAGCACCATGATGCCCTCAGACGGAAAGTCGAATGCATCAAGGGGTTCTCCTCCCACCTCAAGCGCAAAGACTCCATTCATACCCGCCAGGTCTTCCAGTGGCATGCGACGCCAGAGAAGCATGTCGATGGCCCCCATTGCAGAACGGATTGACCTCGGATGGAGAGGATCAGCGCATTCCGGCGAAAGCAGAACCTCCTCGAAACCAAGAGCCTCCGCAGTCCTGAAAATGCTTCCCACATTGAAAGGAGAGCGGATATCTTCAAGGTACACGCGCATGCCCGGCCTTTGGGGTACGAGATGTACCGGACGCGGAGCCTTGATGAAGTCCCAGTCTGCAGGAGCCTGTCCTGAAATGCGCATGCAGGCATGACGGAATGTATTGACAGCGCGCTCCATGGTTTCTGCGCCCTGCAGACCATCGAGAAATGTTCGAGAGGCAGCCATCAGATCCTGGCTGCTTTCGGTATCAGTGAGCAAAAATCGGGCGAGGGAGATGAGAAAATCATGGTTTTCCTGCGACCAGGCCTGTTCACGCTCCAGCCTTTCCAGCATGAGCGCTATTTTCCGCACCCGGGCTCGACCATGCAGATGGCTGATGATCCGCAGATCCATCAGTCATCCTCCCTGTCTGATGCATCGGCCAATGCACGCCCCTCGACGATTATGCAGAATTCGCCCCTGGCCTGGCTGTCCGGGCCGAATCGCTGTGCCAATGCAGCAGCGCTATCGACCAGGATTTCCTCATGCAATTTGGTGAGCTCTCTGCCGACGACAACTTTTCTGTGGGGATCAAGGGCTGCGATATCGGCGAGCAGTTTCCCGATTCTATAAGGAGATTCGTAGAGCACAAAGGATTCCTCGCGGTTGAGCAGTTCCTGGAGTCGGGCCTTTCTGCGTCCCGGTCTTGGAGAGAGAAAACCATCAAACAGAAAGCTGCGACCTGAAATCCCCGCAGCGCTGATAAGGCACGCAAAAGCGCTGGGCCCGGGCAGTGGCACAACGGTATGACTGCTCGCGCGTGCTTCACGCACCAGCACTGCGCCAGGGTCGGAGAGACCTGGAGTGCCTGCATCGGAGCAATAGGCGACCTGCTTTCCCTCATCGAGCAGGGCTATGACCTTTCTTGCCCCTCGAAGCTCATCATTGGCGTGGCAGGATATGAGGGGTTTGCGAATGCCATAGTGAGTGAGCAGCTTGAGAGTATGCCGCGTGTCCTCACACGCCACTGCGTCCACCATTTTCAGAATTTCGAGCGCGCGAAGTGTAATGTCCGATAGATTGCCAATAGGTGTTGCTACTATATAGAGAGTACTCACGTCACAATACTGCTCGAGAACGCAGCTCCGTGTCCAGATGGCCTTTCGCAGGGGGCCATGCTTTACAGCACGCCATACTTCAGGCGATTATACTGCTACATGAAAACGCTCGCACCCAGAAAAATTGCCTTTCTCATATTCTTTCTGCTGCTCTTCATTATCGTGGCGCGAATCTTCTATCCATTTCTGACAGTGATTCTGTGGAGCAGCATTCTCTTCGTATTTCTTGAGCCTCTGCACCGACGTTTCTGTGGCTGCAGAAAACCGGACAGGCAGCCAGGCTCAAAAAGGCCTGGTCACACTGTGCGAGAACGAGTGAGTGCCCTCCTGCTTTCTGTGCTGGGAGTGCTGATTGTGGTGGTTCCACTCGGTTTTCTCGGCTTTGCAGTCATGCGACAGCTCACGGACCTGCTGAGAAATGCCCTGCATTTTTTTGAGGCGAATCGAGATCGTTTCAGCATTTCGGAGACCAGCCAGCTTGGCGTGCTGCTGAAGGGTCTGCTGGGCGAGTCCTTTGATTTCAGATCGCTCAATCTATATCGCGAAATTCAGTCTCTGCTCCTGATGGGCACAAACCGCCTGCTCTCACTGTCCGGCAGCATCCTTAAGAACCTTGTAGCCTTCATGGTTGCGCTGCTGTTCATGATGTTTACTCTTTTCTATCTTCTGCTGGATGGAGCGTCGCTCGGCGAGACCGTCGTCTCGATGATGCCCATCGACCCTTCTCATACAAGACTGTTCATGAACAAGCTCAAGGAAACCGGCAAACAGCTCGTCAAGGGATATTTTCTGGTTGCGGTGTTCCAGGCCTGCATGATGGGGATACTCACCGCCATCTTCGGGCTCAGAAATGGGCTTGTGCTCTCGGTGCTCACCGCGATTGCAAGCTTCGTTCCCATGGTCGGTACTGCCCTGGTCTGGCTTCCTCTGGGGCTCTTCATGGCCTTTTCGGGAGACATCGGCAGAGCTCTGCTCTTTCTTGCCAGTGCGGGTATTCTGGTGTCTACCCTTGATAATTTCATCAAGCCAGTGGTGCTGGGTGGCCAGCTCAAGGTTCATCCGCTGTTCCTGTTCTTTTCCATTGCGGGAGGGCTTGTGCTGTTCGGGTTTAACGGCATCATTCTCGGTCCGCTCGTGCTGATGCTCTTCATTGCTGCGGGCGATCTGTACAAGGCAATCAGCGAGGAACCGGCGGACGCTCCATAGAAGCCTGTACAAAGTGCAGTCCGCCATTCATCCCCGTCTGAACGACTCAAGCGCGTGCACCAGCTCATCCCGGAATCGGTGGCTTATTGGCATTCCTCCCGCCGTCTTGCCCAACCCGCATTCGGGCCGTCTGGCACCATGAAAATCGCTGCCGGCAGTGACAAAGAGCCCCCGCTCTCTCGCCATGCGCTCGAGAATCACACACTGGCCATACTTAGCCGTCGGATGATACGCCTCGATGCCTCGAATTCCCTTCTCCTTCCATGCATCAAAGATTGCAGCGAGCATTGATTTTGAGACAAACAGCGAATAGGGATGGGCAAGGACAGCGATGCCGCCTGCTGCCTCAATGCGAGCGATCGCATCATCCAGCTCCAGACATGCTTTTTTGAGATAGAATGGGCGGCCCTTACCCAGATAACGGTCGAACGCATCCTGGCGTGTACGGGCATGGCCTGCGCGTACCAGCAGATCGGCAAGGTGAGGCCTGCCAATGTAGGCAAACGATGATGTTGCAAGTATGGATTCATAATCGAGTCTGAAACCTTCTTCTCTCAGCTTCTCAAGCATAGCCCGGTTGCGTTCATGCCTGGCTTGTGCGAGCATCGAGAGTGCTTCCTGCAATGGTTCGCTCTCATGATCAATCCCATATCCCAGCAGATGACATTCGCCTGGATTGAATTCGATTTCGATTTCTATGCCGGGGATGAATTCTATGCCACAGTCCTGCGCAGCCTGGGATGCCTCCGCAAGACCAGCAACCGAGTCATGGTCGGTGAGCGCGAGCGTCTGGAGGCCCATCGCATCAGCTTTGGCTACCAGTTCACGTGGGCTGAGCTCACCATCCGAAGCGCTCGAATGGGTATGAAGGTCTATGATTGCCATGCGCTGTCCATTGGGGAACCTGCCTGCCTCATCTCGAGCTCCTGATATCTGCCATAGCAGGATATCTGCAGATCAGGCACCTGGTCAGCAAGAGCGTGGCCTAGCTGGCGCATGGCTGCATCTTCCAGCCCCTCGACCCAGGGTTCAACAGGTGGTCGTGCAAGGGTGTAGAGCTGGATTGCTTTGAGTTGAGCTCCCTGATCTCGCATGTGTCGGATTACCGCAGCATATTCCTCCAGGTCAAAGAGAAGGCGTCCGGAACGGCTATCACGGCAGATCATGGTCTGTATTGTCAACGGATGCTCTCTCGCAAAAGTGGTAATGCCATGCACGATGTCTTCAAAACGGTACGCGGAACCAGAGAGCATGCGGTGCAGTTCCTGGGTGCCGCCATCTAGCTTGGCCCAGATTTCGAGCCTCATGCTTGCCGCATAGCGCGCCAGCATTGCCTTGAGCTCTGGTTTGAGGAAGCCTGTGGCATTGGTGATGAGCACGACAGGAATCTTGCCCCATGCGGCATCCCGGGCTTCCAGCTCCCGAAGTACGCGATCACAGGCCTGCAGGGCATCTTCCAGTACGGGCGAACAGGTTGGCTCGCCATTGCCCGAAATGCAGATATCCTTGAGAGGCATGACGGAGGCCATTTGAGGCCACTCATACTCGAAAAAATGTCGAAGCGCCTGCTCTACCATCCCAGCTTGCAGGTCATCTACTTCGTTTGTGAAAGGCTGCACCTCACAGTAGGGACAGTTGTAGGTACAAATCTTTCGTGCAGGGAAAAGATTGATCCCAAGCGAGAGCCCATGGGAACGCCGCGCGACAACCGGATAAATGATTGCTGCTGCATGCTCGCCACGGCTGTGATCGACGACACGTCCATCAGCAGTCGCATGAGGCGGCTCAGTGCATGGCAAATCATTATCAGAAATGAGAGCATTCATGGATAGCTTCCATAGTAGAAAACTTCGGTATTCCTGTACAGAAGGGGGAGCCCATTGGGCTCCCCGTTGATTACCGGACTCTCACCATGTAAGAGATCGACCCTGACTCCCCTGGACTTAGCCTGAATACGCCATCCGGGAATCTGGCGTTGAGAGGTGGAG
>JAOABY010000007.1 GCA_026418115.1 Spirochaetaceae bacterium
GCACTGCTGGGTGTCAACCGCGAGAAGGGATTCCGCCAGGCCATGGCTGAACTCTATCCAGACATCAAGATCGTTGCAGCGCAGAGCGCGGAAGGCTGGAAGAAGGAAATCGCCATTACCATCATGAACAGCTTCCTGCAGTCTTTCAAGCAGCTCGATGGCGTCTTTGCCGTCAACGACAATATGGCAGAAGGCGCCATGATCGCGGCGGAAGCGGCCGGCAGACTCAGCCAGATCAAGATCTGGGGTGCCAATGGTCAGAAGAGTACGCTGGAACTGATTGAGAAAGGCAAGATTGCAGGTACTGCCTACAACAACTGTTTTGCCCAGGGATCGCTGATCGCAGAAATGCTCATGGAGCGCCTGACCAAGGGTCTTGGCCCCTCGACCGACCCCGAAACCAAGATCATCCAGATTCCTCCCTTTGCAGCCACCATCGAGACTGTCAAGCAGATTCCTCCCGAGGACCGCTGGTAGTCTGGAGTTTACGAATACCCGGGCATGCAGTTTCCGGATTGCCCATGTGACAGTCCGGAAAGCCCGGGTACTTTCTGAAGGGGGCATCCAGCCTCCAGTTTTGCAACCCACTCAAGAGGGTACACGATGTCAAGTCATGTGAAACGCAGGCTCGTCCTGGGCGGGCTCATGCTCGTCATCATCATCGTGCTCACGCTGATCAACCCGGTATTCCTGACGATGGGCAACATCCAGAAAATGCTGCAGGAAGCAGCCCAGACCGGCATTGTTGCCATAGGTTTTACCCTTGTGATGATCACTGCGGGAATCGACATGTCCATTGGTGCCATCATTGCGATCACCTCGATGGTGAGCATCAATTTTCTGACCTATACCAAACTTCCCGTGTTTGCCTTTGTGCCGGTCACCCTGCTGGTTGGCGTGTTCGCAGGGCTGTTCAACGGATTCTTCATCACAAGGTTCAAACTGCCGGAATTCATTGTCACGCTGGCAACCAAAGGAATTCTGAGCGGTCTGGCGCTTGTGATTGCGGTCAAGGACTCGATGGGCTTCGTCCAGAATGTCTATATTCAGAATGATTCCTATCTATGGTTTGGATCGCAGACGTTCGGCGGCATCTATCGCACCACCATCGCCTTTCTTCTGCTCGGAATCGCCACGCAGTTCTTTCTCAAGAACACCAAGACCGGCAACAACATCTACGCAACCGGAGCCAATCCCGGTGCGGCGCGGCTCACGGGCATTGATACCGACAGAGTAGTGGTCGGCGTCTACATGTTCTCCGGATTGACCGCATCGATTTCGGCGATCTTCATTTCCTCCCGCATGATGACGGCAATGCCGGAGCTCGGGCTTGGCTCGGAAATGGATGTGATTGCATCCGTGGTCATAGGCGGCACGAGTTTCAGCGGAGGATATGGCGACATCTGGGGAACCATGATGGGCGCCGTGTTTCTGGCGCTGATCAAGAATGGAATCCTGAAGCTGGGTATTTCTCCATGGGTGCAGCCAATCGTGATTGGCGGGCTGATTGTTGTCACCGTCATCATAGACGTATGGCAGAAGAAGCTCGGTGAAGCCATCAGGACACGGGCAAGGCTCCGGAAGATCGGACCCACCGCAAAGGCGGCATGAATATGGAAGACACGAGCTTCAGGAGATCGCAGGAAATGGATGTGCAGAGCAGAGGCATGCAGGGAGAAGCCAGATCAAGGGAGATCCTCCTCTCCTGCAAGGGTATCGTCAAGAGCTACAACGGTCCGATAGTGCTTGATCATGTGGACTTTTCGGTCTATCGGGGCGAGGTGCATTCCCTTGTGGGAGAGAATGGCGCCGGCAAGTCCACCCTGATCAAGATTATCACCGGTGCGACAAATCGCAATGAAGGCGACATCATCTTTGACGGCAAGCCGATTCCGCTCGAGTTCTCGCGCAGGGATGCGCAGGCAGCAGGTATTGCCTGCATTTACCAGGAATTGAGCCTGATTCCCGGCATGACTGTTGCCCAGAACATTTTTCTGGGCAAGGAACCTCTCATGCGCGGTGTGAGGATCATCGACAAGAAAGCGATGAACCGCATGGCGCAGGATCTCATCGACCGGTATCAGTTCCCTCTCAAGGCTACAACCATCATCGATGATCTCTCCATCGCGCACCGTCAGCTGGCTGAAATTCTCAAGGCACTCTCGGATAAGGCTTCTCTCATGATCATGGATGAGCCTACCAGCTCACTGACCAGAACCGAAGTGGAGATGCTGTTCAAGATTATCCACATGCTGAGAGATCAGAACATCAGCGTACTCTATGTGTCCCACCGCATGGAGGAGGTCTATCATCTCTCGGATCGAGTCACAGTGCTGCGAGACGGGAAACTGGTCGATGTGCTCGAGCGGGACAGAATCTCTCCAGCCGAAATCATCAGGCTCATGATCGGGCACAAGCTCGAGGAAAAGGCAGTGCATCACAGGCTGGTGCCGAAAAACGGTCCAGTGGTGCTGGAAGTCAGAAATATTACCAGCCTGGGCAAGTTCGAGGATATCAGCTTTGATCTCCATGAAGGGGAAATTCTGGGCATTGGGGGACTGGTCGGTGCAGGAAGGACAGAACTGGTCCGTGCGCTGTACGGCATCGATCCCATTGATGCGGGCACGGTGCGGTATCTGGGGAAGCCCTATGTGCCTTCCGTCCAGAAAGCGATCGCGTCCGGTATCGGCTTCATACCCGAGGAGCGGAGGCGGCAGGGCATTCTGCCAACTCAGACCATCCGTACGAATATCGCCATCACGAATCTTGATGTGATCGCCCCTCGGCATGTGACGAGCAGGAAACGCGAGCAGGAACTGGCAATGGATGGGATCAAGGTATGCAATGTAAAGCCTGCAGATCCTCTCCATCTGGTAGGGAATCTTTCCGGCGGAAACCAGCAGAAGGTGGTCCTCGCGAAGTGGCTGGTGCGCAATCTCAGGCTTCTGTTCATCGATGAACCGACGGTGGGCATCGATATAGGGGCCAAGGAAGAAATCTACGAACATATCCAGAGGCTTGCTGCGTCAGGGGTCTCCATCATCCTGGTATCGTCCGATCTTCCCGAACTGACCCGGCTGTCGGATCGCGTGCTGGTGCTCCGAAAGGGGAGGATCATCAAGGAATTCAAGGACTGCGTACTCACGGGAGAAAAAATTCTGCGTGCCGCATCGGGCATTACCGAGGAGGTCGAAGATGAAGCATAAGGCTCTTTCGACGGAGATCAAACTGCTGGCGGTGCTGGCTGGGCTCATGGTTGCTCTCTCCCTCCTCTCGCCGCGATTTCTCACCATCGACAATCTCACCAATGTGGTGTGGTCGGTGTGTCTGATCGGCATTCTCTCTTCGGGAGCGATCTATCCGAGAATCACAGGCGGTATAGACCTTTCGCTGGGATCGATGGCTGCACTCACCGGCATCATTGTTGACCGCTTCATGAACCACATGGGTCTGCACTGGATACCTGCGATTCTTCTGACCATTCTGATCGGAGCGCTCATCGGGCTGTTCAATGGCTTCATCGTGGCAAAGATCAAGGTGCCGGCCTTTGTCGTCACCATGGCAGCCAAGACATATCTCTACGGCATAGCCCTGGTGGTATCGCAGGGCGCCATGATGGCGATCCTCAAACCCAGACCATTTCTGGAAATTGGAACAGGCCGGCTGCTCGGGCTGCCCAATCCGATCTATCTGATGGCGGTGCTGGTGGCGGTGAGTCAGTTCGTGCTGAGAAAGACAGCCTTCGGCCGGAAGGTGATGGCGGTTGGTGCCAATGAGACTGCAGCCCAGCTTTCCGGTGTCGACCCCGACAGGATCAGGATTGTGTCCTACACGATTTCCGGCGCGACGTCGGCGATCGGCGGTGTGGTGCTTGCATCGCTGACCCAGCAGGTATTCGCGGCGGCCGCATCGGGCATCGAGCTCGATGTCATGACTGCACTGGTCATTGGCGGCACGAGCCCTGTCGGAGGCAGAGGCTCGGTTGCAGGCGCGCTGCTGGGTGCCATCATGGTGGCTTTCATTATCAATGGCCTGAACCTCATGAATATTCCAGCCCCCTATCACCCGATAGTGACTGGTACGGTGATTCTGATGGCGCTGCTGCTCAACGAAGGGCAGTTCAAGGGAAAATTCGGCCGCGCTGCGGCCTGAGTTGGAATGTGCTGAACGCAGGGCCTGCAGAGATCCTCCCGGCAACTCTGGAGGAATTTCCGGCCCGCAAAGGAGTGTGATCATATGGCGAAAATTGACGACATCACCCGTGAATCGTGGATATTGGGCACCTTCCCCGAATGGGGCACCTGGCTGAATGAGGAAATCGAAGCGACAAAAGTAGCGCCTGGAACCTTTACGATGTGGTGGCTTGGCTGCACTGGAATCTGGCTCAAGAGCGAGGGCAACACCAATATCATTGTGGATATGTGGGTGGGAACCGGCAAGAAAAGCATGAAGAATCCCAACATGACGCCAGGCCATCAGATGCAGCGCATGGCGGGTGTCAGAAAACTGCAGCCCAATCTGCGCAATTCAGTCGCGGTACTTGATCCGTTTGCCATCCGATCGCTCGATGCGGTGCTTGCCACCCATGACCACAATGACCATATCGATGCGAATGTTGCGGCTGCAGTCATGAAAAACTGCTCTCCTGATGTGCCGTTCATCGGCCCCCAGACCTGCGTGGATCTCTGGGTATCCTGGGGCGTTCCGAGAGACCGCTGCAAAGTCGTCAAACCTGGCGATGTGGTCAAGGTCAAGGATATCGAGATCGTCGTGCTGGAGTCCTTCGATCGAACGGCGCTGGTGACTGCTCCCGCTGATGTGAAGCTGAAAGGCACCATGCCGATGGACATGGATGTGCGCGCAGTCAACTATCTCTTCAAGACGCCCGGAGGCTCGCTCTATCATTCCGGAGATTCGCACTATTCAAACATGTATGCCAAACACGGCAATGAACATGCGATCGATGTGGCCCTGGGCTCGTTTGGCGAAAATCCCCGCGGCATCACTGACAAGATGACCTCGGTTGACATTCTCCGCATGGCGGAAGCGCTCAACACCAAGGTGATCATCCCCTTCCATCACGACATCTGGACGAATTTCCAGGCTGATCCACAGGAAATTCTGGTGCTGTGGAACATGCGCAGGTACAGGCTGCGCTATGGTTTCAAGCCTTTCATCTGGCAGGTGGGCGGCAGGTTCACCTATCCCGATGACAGAGACGTGCTCGAGTACCATTACCCGCGCGGTTTCGATGATGCTTTTGTGGATGAGCCGGATCTGCCATTCCCCTCCTTCCTCTGAAAGAAGGTGGGAATTATTGCAGGTGGCCACCATCTGGTCCTGACATGCAGGAAAAGGAGAAACATATGGCATTGCCGATGCTCCAGCTGGCGCTGGACAACAAGACACTCAAGGATGCACTCGAAGCTACGCGTGTGCTTGCGCCCGAAGTCGATGTAATTGAAGCCGGAACCATTCTCTGCTGTTCGGAAGGCATGCAGGCGGTTCGCTGTCTCAAGGCGCTCTATCCGGAAAAAATCGTGCTTGCGGACATCAAGGCAGCAGATGCAGGCTCGATTCTCGCCTCGATGGTCTACGACAACGGTGCAGACTGGATGACGGTCATCTGCTGTGCCCCGATTGCGACGGTGGAATCAGCGATGAAGGAAGCGCGGAAAAGAACCGAGCAGGATGGCAAGCCGCGCGATGTACAGGTAGAGCTCACAGGCTCCTGGACATGGGAAGAAGCGGAAGCCTGGCGCAAGGCTGGCATACGGCAAGTTGTGTATCACCGGGGAAGAGATGCCCAGGCTGCAGGGCAGGGCTGGGGACGCGAAGACCTCGAGAAGATACAGAGACTGCATGAGATGGGTTTTGAGCTTTCGATCACCGGTGGCCTGGTCGTTGAAGACCTTCCACTGTTCAAATCCATTCCTGTCAAGGTCTTCATTGCGGGGCGATCCATCCGGGACGCGGCAGATCCTGTGCAGGCGGCACGGGAGTTCAAGGCAGCCATAGCTGCACACTGGTCCTGACATGACAAAACCGCGATTGGGGATCTACGAAAAGGCGCTGCCGGAGGGCATGAGCTGGCCAGCACGACTCGCCGCGGCACGCAATCTCGGTTTCGATTTCGTAGAAATGTCGATCGACGAAAGCGATGCGCGCCTGGCGAGACTTGCGTGGAGCGCCAGCCAGAGAAGGGAATTCCGGGACGCCGTGCTTGATGCAGGAGTGCCGGTTCCCTCCATCTGTCTTTCGGGCCACCGACGATTTCCCCTGGGCAGTGCAGACGCCTCGGTCAGAGAGCGTGGCAGGGACATGCTTGAAAGAGCTATCCAGCTTGCTGTCGATATTGGCGTGCGGACCATCCAGCTTGCAGGCTATGATGTCTACTATGAACCATCGACTCCTGCAACACGCGCGCGATTTCTGGAAGCAATGGAATGGGCTGCCGGCCTGGCTTCCGGTGCGCAGGTCATGCTCGCCATGGAAATCATGGATTACCCGCTCATGAATTCAATCAGCCGCTGGCATGCCTTGCTGGGGCATATCAGAACACCGTGGTTCTGTGTATATCCAGATCTCGGCAACCTGAGTGCGTGGTGGAATGATGTACCGGCCGAGCTGGCATCCTATCTCGACAGAATTACTGCGATTCATCTCAAGGATACGCTGCCGGTCGGGCCTGACTTCCCCGGCAAATTCAGAGATGTACCTTTTGGCACTGGCTGTGTTGACTTTGTCGGTGCTTTCAGGGTACTTGCAGAGCTTGGATATCGAGGCTCATTTCTCATTGAAATGTGGACCGGCACGTCCGCGGATCCACTGGGCGAGGTTGCGAAGGCTCGAGACTGGATGCTCGCCCGCATGATGGAAGGGGGAATAGCGCATGCTTGAGTCACTGAAGGAGCAGGTACTCGAAGCGAATCTTGAACTTGCAAGGCTGAGGCTTGCACTGTTTACCTGGGGCAATGCCAGCGGTATCGACAGGGAGAGGGGTATTGTGGCTATCAAGCCATCCGGTGTCCCTTACGAGATCATGAAGGCCGAAGACATCGTGCTCGTCTCACTTGATGGCAGTATCCTCGAGGGGACAAGACGCCCCTCATCAGATTTGCCGACACACCTGGCATTGTTTCGAGCCTTTGAGAGCATTGGTGGTGTGGTGCACACTCATTCCACCTATGCCACGGCCTGGGCACAGGCCGGTATGGATATTCCGGCTGAGGGCACTACGCATGCCGACCATTTCTTTGGCTCCATTCCCTGTACCAGGCTGCTTTCAGATGATGAAATTGCCCAGTCCTATGAGGCGAACACAGGTGCAGTGATCGTTGAAACATTCCGCATGCGAGGCATTGATCCATCCGGCATGCCGGCTGTCCTGGTGCGCTCCCATGGCCCCTTTACCTGGGGAACTGACGCCACTGATGCCGTACACAATGCAGCCGTGCTGGAAGAGGTCGCGCGGATCGCCCTGCTGTCCCGCACGATAGGAAGCCCGCAGCCAATGCAGCAGAGGCTTCTCGAAAAGCATTTTTTCAGAAAGCATGGCCCTGGCGCATACTACGGCCAGCGGTAATACATCGAAAGCGCCAGCAGCGCAGCACCAAGAAAGAAAGCAAGAAAGAGACCACTGAAACTCCGCTGCCTGCTTTCGATACGGTGCAGAAGTTCCCTGGCGGGGCCCAGCCTGAGCAGAAGAAAGAGCGCGCCCCCGGCAAGCGTGATCCACAGCGTTTTGAGGAGCGATGCAGCTGCATACAGATAAGCCGGGCTGGCTTGCTGCGCAAGCTTTTCCGGCGAGAGCTCTGCTGCGCGTAGCAAAGCTGCAATCTCTTCTCTTGCCAGATCGGAAGCGAGCACTCTATCGGGCGAGGACTGGATCCATCCAGAGATATGCGTGAGAGAGAACTGATAGAGCGCGGGACCCGCAATCCCCCCAACCAGGCAGAGCAGGGCACCAATGAGCAGTGCAAGATTGAGCGGGTGGGGGCGAATTACCCATCGCTGTGCTGCAGGTGCAAGAGGTACAGTGCTGGCAGGTGTGGCAGTACGGTTCGGATGCGGGTGTGCCGGTATTGAGTGTACCGCGCTTTCTGCCAGCTGGCCGGGGTTTGGCAGGAAAATCCGTGCGAGTTTGAGAAATGAAGCGACAGTACCCACGGATGCCAGCAGAAGCAGCAGGGAGAGTGCTGGGTTTTCGATAAAGGAAACCAGTATGTTCTTGCTGATGAAGCCGGACCATGGAGGCAGCGCTGTGATCGACAGGGCTCCTGCTGCAAACGCCAGGATTGTCGGCAAGGGATGCAGTCCCTGTGCGCGCAACCATTGTGCAGCATCTCTCAGAACATAGACATTGCGTTCATGCGCACTGCTGATCGCTGCACCGGTCGCCAGAAAGAGCGTGCCTTTGAAAATGCCATGCAATAGCGCGTGCAGCCAGGATGCAGCAGCCAGCGCAATGCCGAGAGGGGTCGTGATACCTGCAGCCAGGCTGCCGCCCCACGCCGTCACCACATAGCCAATCTGGCTCACCGAGTGGTAGGCCAGCAGACGCTTTGCGTCCGACTGCGCCAGTGCAAGCACGACACCAAGCAGCGCAGTTGCAGCTCCGGCAAGCGCGAACACCCTGCCAATCTGGTACTGCTCCGGGAACATGATTACCAGGCGAAGCAGCACAAACAGAGGCGTCTTGATCAGCACACCGGAAAGCATCGCAGAGACGGGGTGAGGAGCCATGGCGTGTGCATCGGGGAGCCAGCCATATACTGGAACAACGGCGACTCTCAATGCTATCGCACTGACCATGAGTCCCAGCCCGATATCGATTTCACGCCGGTGCAAGAGTTCCGCTTCCTGAATGCGCGCTGCAACGTCATTGAAACTAAGGCTGCCCGTGGTCAGATAGATCACATAGACTCCCAGCAGATAGAACAGCATGGATGCCGCGCTGACAAAGAGATAGGAGAGGGAAGCAAGTGTTGCCTGAGGCTTTCTGGCAAAGAATATGAGAACATACGAGGCAATCCCCAGTACCTCCATGCAGACGAAGATATTGAACAGGTCGGAAGCGATTGCGGCAGCAGCGAGAAATGCCGACTGGATATATACAAAACAGTCAAATATTGGATGGTCGACTGCCATGCTGCGCGAATAGATCCAGGGAGGTATGGTGAGCAGCATACCCAGCATGGTGATCAGCAGGGCAAGCCCGTCAAACCTGTATTCGATGCCAAGAGCATGCGCCCATCCTCCGACGGTACCACTGATTGCCAGACCCTTGGCTGTAGTACCTGCGAGCATGATCAGCGGTACCCAGGGGAGTGCAAGCGCCAGCACGGCGCCTGCTGCAAGCATGAGTCGTTGCAGCCCAGGACGGTGCACCAGGCGTGCGCCCGCTGCAAAGGCTGCTCCTCCAAGCGGCAGCACGAGCAGCAGAAATACGAGATCACTCTGGGTCATGTTCCGTCCTGCTCCTGATTTCGTCGATCTCGAAGGTTCCGTACCGGAGATACAGATTGTAGGAGAGACTCAATGCCAGTGCGGTGATGCAGACACCTATCACTATTGCGGTAAGCATGAGCGCCTGAGGCAGGGGATCCACGATATTTTCCGTACCGGTAGTAAGGATCGCGATGGTGGTACCTGCGGTCGCACCGCGGAGCACGAAGAGCAGCACCACGGCGTTATTCATGAACCCCAGACCGATTACCTTGCGTATCACATGCGGATCCATGATGAGCAGCCAAAGGCCAATCATGAACAGCAGCAGAATCAGAACCTCATTCATTGACATCTCCAGCAAACATGCCTATCGAGAGCAGACCGATGCTCACACCAACCTTGATGCCGATTACGATATTGAGCAGCGTGATGAAGACCACAGGCTGTAAATCACTTCTGGAAAATGGATTGGCAAGAAATCCTCTGCCGGTTGCCATCCCTGAACAGAATGCCGCTACCAGCAGCATGAATGCGAATACCTCCACCTGGTGCAGACGATGCATGACATGCCTGGCCTGCGCCCGCGAGGCCAGATATCCAAACGCAATGCAGATGATGCCCGAAGCCACGACCGCTCCACCCTGAAAGCCTCCACCTGGCGAAGCAAATCCAAAACTCATCACATAGAGTCCAAACACAAGAATGACCGGTCCAAGCTTGCTGGTAATGAGTCGCATGATGGGGGCATGCCTGTTCGGACACTCGGATGCTTCCCATGCGAGCCTGCCCAAAGTCTGTGCTGATGTGGCTCTCATGACAAAGAGCGTGCCCATGACCGCAAGGAACAATACAATTACCTCGCCTGCCGTATCGTAGGCACGGTAGCCCAGGTAGATTGCGCTGACCACGTTTCGAGCGCCGGTCTCTTCGAGTGTGCTGGCTTCGTACTGATCCCGGAGCCCGGTCGGCCAGGGATCTCTCATGAAGAATACCGGCACAAGAAGCGGCAGAGCCAGCAGGCACGTGACACCGCCGACCCAGAAATTCCGGCGCTTCATTTTCGCTCCTTGATGTTGATTGCTCGTAGTACCCAAAGGTAGGCGATCGTAGAGAGTCCTACTCCCACCGCCGCTTCGGTGATTGCCACATCAGGGGCTTGCGCAAGCATGAATACCAGTGCGGCAAGCAGGCTTCCCCCCGACATGAACAGAATGCATGCCAGGAGATCCCTGACGAAAATGGTAGCAGCCGAAAGCGCCACAATCAGGATCAGCAGGATGCTAATCAGCATCGGATTCCTCCCCGGAGTGGCATGATTCTTTCTCATGTTCTGTTCTGACAATGTAGTGCAGGATGAAGTGCGTCGCTGTTGGCGATGAAATCATGAAGAACACAATGATCACCAGCATTCTCGCAAGAAAACCGGGAGCAGGATCAGCAAAGAGCAGGCCCAGAAAAATCGAGAATACTGCTGTTGTGGACGCCAGGGAGCCTGCATGGAGACGGGAGAGCGGATCTCTGAAGCGGAACAATCCGAGAATACCTGCTGTCCCGAACACCGCGGCTACCAGGAAAAGGATCAGCGCAAGGATGATTCCTGTCATGACAACCTCGGATCTGCTGGCGGTTTGGGCATGCTTTTCGATCTGCGCCTGAGAAACCGAACCAGGGCGAGAAAACCCAGAAATCCGAAAATATCGTATACCAACGCTACATCCAGCAGAAATGATGACTGCATCCGGGCAGCCTGCAGCACCAGAAACCCCAGTACCAGGCCTGCAAGCACATTGAGCGCGATAAGTCTGTCTTCGATTCCGGGGCCCACTATCAGTCGAAAAGTTGCACCGGCCGCCCATAACACAAGCAGGATGGCCATGAAGTCTAGCAACAGAGCTCTCATTGCCACACCTTCCCGAACAGGCGCTCCATGCTGCCCTTGATGCGCCGGGGCGCTTCTGGAGCCTCATGCAGACCGGCAAACAGCCAGTGCACGACCAGGTGATGCTCCTCGAGTGAGATTACGGCCGTGCCAGGAGTAAAGGTGATGGCGTTCGCGAGTGAAACGCGCGCCATATCTGATTGCAGGGTGGTATCGAAGGAGACGAAACCGGGCTGCGCTCTGCCGCGTACGATGGCAAGCAGCACACGCCAGCTGGAAGCGTAAAGTGAAACGATAAGGGTTGCGATGGATATGAGCAGATGCCAGAGTCTGGCCACCACTCTGATCTGCATGCGGCTGTCGAGTGAAACGAATATGGGATGCATGATCAGGGACAGCGCAAGAGCACCTGCTGCTCCCACGCCAAGCCAGAGCGGTGCCAGTGTCCATGAGAACAGTATCCACACCAGCCACAGTATCAGAAAGGATGCTGCGATCTGTCTGGCTTTTGTCGATGCTGGAATGCGGCGCATTCGTGGCGTGCGAGGTTTCATGTTCCTATATATGCACAGAAGATGTCGCAAGTCAAATCTCGCTTTTTTGGACTGGTGAAGTATGGTTTCCTCATTTATACTGTGCGTGGACTCGGGAGCCACTGCCAGTACCGTCTTGCAGCATGGCTCCCTTATCCTACAAACCGCAAGGAGGCGAGTATGAATCTGAAAAGGGCTCTACGAGTACTGCTCTTCATCACGCTTGGCATGGTGGCAGTGAGTCAGGCATTCTCTGTGGACTTCATTACCATTGTGACCGGCAGCACGGGCGGCACATACTATCCGGTTGGAACGATTCTGGCCAACCATTTCAATGCGGCACTTGCCAAGAAAAACTTCAAATGGTCAGCGCAGAGTTCCGGCGGTACTGCCGAGAATCTGGAGATGCTCAACAAGAAAGAAGCAGAGATGGCAATCGCCATGGCGAACCTCACCGGTTTTGCATACACGGGCACCGTCCGGTATGAAGGCCGCAAGTTCGAGAATCTGCGCTTCGTGATGGGTCTCTGGCCTGATGTTACCCAATTCGTGTACAGGGCTGACTCCGGCATCAAGACATGGAAGGATCTCAAGGGCAAGAAGATTGCCGTCGGCCCTGCAGGCTCCGGTACTGAATTCTCGAGCACCGTGCTGCTCAAGGCTCTTGCAGGACTTACCTTCAGCGATATCATCCCCGAACGTGTTGGGTATTCGGAAGGCGCGCAGGCGATGCAGAATGGCATGATCGATGCCTTCAATGCCGAGGCAGGTATCCCGACGAGCGCTGTTGCCGAACTCATGGCAAGCCGCACCAGAGTGGGCATCCTCGAGTTCTCCGATGCGGACATGGCAAAGCTCAAAACCGAAGCTCCCTACTACTCGAGAGTCATTATTCCGGCCAATACCTATCCCAAACAGGATAAACCCCTCATGGTGGCTGGCATCAAGTCGGCACTCATTGTGGACAAGAGCGTGCCGGATGATATCGTCTATGAGATGCTCAAGGTCATCTATGCCGAGCGGGAGGAAATGGCCAAGAAGCATGCTGCCTTCACCAAGATCGACTACGATAATCCTCTTGATGGTCTTTTCGGCGCACCCCTGCACCCGGGTGCCGTCAAGTTCTTCAAGGAAAAAGGCATCGCAATCCCTAAGGAGCTGATGCCCTGAGTCTGATGCAGGCAGGCCCTTTGGCGCCTGCCTGTCTTCCATAATTCCGAAGTCTCCAGGAGATGCCGTCCAATGACATCCTTACTGAAGTCCTATTCACCTTTTGCATCCGTGCCACCCCGGCGATTTGAAGGAATCCTCGCAACTGTAGTGGTGGTGCTCACAGCGGGCACTTCGCTCATCCACTGCTGGATGAACACCATTGGCGTCATGATGAGCATCAAGATGAATGCTCTGCATCTGGGCACGCTGATGGCGATCACCTATCTTCTCTATCCAGCGTTTCCTGCATCACCGCGGCACAGACCATCCATCACCGACTGGCTTTTCTCAGGGCTCTCTCTGGGGACTGCAGCATACGTCCTGGGATCATACGACAGGATTCTTTCTTCGAATATGGTGCTCACCAGCCTCGACTATGCCGTGGCCATTACTATCTGTGTGCTGCTGGTGGAGGCGAGCAGGCGTTCCATCGGCATGCCGCTCACCATACTCAGCCTTGCATTCCTGGCGTATGCCCGCTTTGGACGATATTTCCCAGGCCTTTTTGCACACAGAGGATTCAACTGGGACCGCATCCTGCTCAGAATGGTTTTCACTGACGAGGGAATCTACGGCACCACGCTGAGTGTCTCGGCAACCTATGTCTTCATGTTCATTCTATTCGGGTCATTCCTTGCTGCGACCCATACGAGCGAGCTCTTCAATGACCTTGCGCTGGCGCTCGCAGGGAAGTTCCGTGGGGGGCCTGCGAAGGTGTCGGTCATTGCATCGGCACTCATGGGCACGATTTCCGGCAGTGCACAGGCAAACGTAGCCACTACGGGGGCGTTCACCATTCCTCTCATGAAGCGAATCGGCTATCCCGATTTCTTTGCGGGTGCTGTCGAGGCAAGCGCAAGTACGGGAGGCATACTCATGCCACCCATCATGGGTGCCACTGCCTTCATCATGAGCTCCTTCCTCGGGGTACCGTACTCGGTGATCATGCTGGCTGGCTTTGCGCCTGCAATTCTCTATTTCCTGGGAATCTTCTTCATGGTCGATCTGCAGGCCAAGAAGCAGGGAATGAAGGGGCTTGCACCGGAGGAAGTGCCTTCGCTCAGAAAGACAATGAAAGAACGCGGTCACATGCTGCTGCCGCTGGCCTTCATCATGTACATGCTGGTTTCGGGATATACACCGTTGTTCTCTGCCATGGCAGGCCTGATTGCCATCATCGTACTGAGCTCGTTCAGGAAGACGACGCGCATGAGGTGGAAGGATGTCATTGGCGCTCTGGATGATGGAGCAAAGAGCGCGGCGCCTGTTGCTGTGTCCTGTGCCATTGTCGGATTCATTGTCGGATCGGTGGGCATGACTGGGCTCGGTCAGGTGGTTGCGCTCAATATCATGGAATTTTCCGGTGGCCATCTCTGGGTGGCGCTGGTACTCGCGATGGTGGCTTCGCTCATTCTGGGGATGGGGTTGCCGTCGACAGCCTGCTACATTGTGGTGGCGACCATTGCAGTGCCTGCCATGCTCAGCATGGGAGTGCCGCCGCTCGCTGCACATTTCTTTGCGTTCTACTATGGCACCATGTCGGGCATCGTGCCTCCGGTTGCGCTGACCAGCTTTACGGCTGCAGGGCTTTCGGGCGGCAAGCCTTCCAAGGTGGCAGTGGTCGGGCTGGGGCTGGCTTCCTCAGGGCTCATTCTGCCTTTCTTCTTCGTATACAATCCGGTTCTGCTCGGCATCGAGTTCAGTGTCGGCCGATTCATCTACCTCTTCCTGCTTGCTGCATTGGGTATTTTTGCACTTTCTACGTCGTTTATCGGGACATGGTTCTCAAAGATGTCGATAGTGGAGCGGGCAGCATTCTTCATTCTGGGGGTGCTTCTGGTCGATCCCGTCGGTACGGTCAGGCTGGCAGCAATTGGCGGATTCGTCGTGCTGGCAGTTGTGCATTATCTGCTATCAAGAAAAAGAAATGCTCCTGCAGGAGTTGCTGCGGCTGGATAGTCGTGATGCAAGGCCCGGGGCGGGCACGTGCTCCATCCAGGCGCTTCCTGTCTGCTGCAGTGCGTGCCTTCTACTGGGCAGTATATGAAACCAGCTCGATGATCTTGAGGGGTGTGCCTGGAGGCCCCTGCTGACCTTCGAAGCGTACCATGATACATGGCGGATCAACGCTGTACCAGAAGACTGATTTGCGGAAGAGTGCCCCCAGTATGCCCCCCAGACCCATTTCCAGCTTCCAGCAGAGCCAGCGTTTGCCACCCACTGTAATTTCCTCTTTCCCGATGAGGCGGAGATCAAGAGAGTAGCCAGCTGTGGCGCCAGTACCGGCATCAGTACCGAGGAAGTGGAGTTTTACCGTTTTCAACTCCTGCCAGGGGAAACCTCGCAGTGCATAGTAGATGCTGGTAAGGTCAGTCAACACTATTTCGCCAGGCGCAGCCCGGTAGCTGATGTCGGTAATAGTGGAAGTCCTTCGAATTACGGCATCCTGGTAGCGGTTGAGCGTTTCAAGCGAGATGCACAGCATGATTGAAGGATCGATCAGCATTCTCGCTTCCATCGTGGGGGATCGGTTCAGCACTTCAATCATGGGGCGGCCTTCCAGCACCACCCTTTTCGCTTCAACCACCAGCTGCGTGTATGTACCGCTATTGTTTTCGAGATAGATGATTTTTTCCGAGCCGGGAATGCCGGGGTCTGAGAGATTGGTCTGTGCAGCCAGAGGAAAATGGAGCAGCAGAAACAATACGATTGCTCCCGGAAGAGTGAGCGGCATGGATCTGCACCTCATGTAGCATGTTCGCATGATGAAAAGCCTGGTGCAAGAGTACGGGAGATGGAACAGCGGCAGATACTGTACATCTGTTTCCCCGTTTTTTGAATCCGGAAATCAAAAATTGTGTAATTTGTGATTATAATATGAAATCCCTAAACTAAAATAAAATAAGAAAAAAATGGAAAAATAATTTACAGGAGGACAATTACATGCACATAATAAAAAAACAAAAATCAGGCAAAGCAATCATCGCTCTGTGCTTCCTCCTGCTTGCCATTGCTGGCTGCGATCTCACGTTCCTGCGCCCCCGGCAAGGCAGTCTGACTCTGAATTTTGAAGCTGAATTTGAGGCAGCACATTTTGGTCCTGTCTTGTCAATCGATTCCTATGTGTGCCGGGGCGAGGGCCCTGAAGGAGCTTCATTCCAGAGAAGCTGGAATACTGCCGGCTCGCATACTGTAGATGCCTTGCGCACAGGCACATGGAACATTGTGGTCGAAGGGCTCGATGCGGAACTGAGGATAGTGGCACGCGCCACTGCTGCTCTGGAGATTTTCCCGAATCAGACGACCTCGAGGCAGCTTACCCTCACTCCTCTGACGGAAGGAAGCGGAACACTCACCTTGCAGGTCGACTGGTCTGCGCTCTCGGTGCAGCCGACGGATCCTTCCCTTCTGGTACGCGCTACGAATCTGGATCAGGACCAGTATGCCATTCCCATGACAGTGCTGGGCTCAGGGGCTGTGGGATCAGTCGCGCTGCCTCCTGGATACTTTCTGCTTACTCTCACGCTCCTTGATGGGGAAACAGAGAGATATACATGGAATCCTCAGACTTTCAGAATAGTAACTGGTTTCGAGACCAGCATCGCGCTTGCCTGTGATCGCGATGATGGCGGAGGTGGCGGTGGAGGAGGGGGAGGCGGGGGAGGCGGCGGCTCCGTGACGTGGAATGTTGGCAGCCAGAGAGTTTTGCGTGTTGATTTTGGCGACGATGCCACACGTGAGATTGCCCTGAGCAATGTACCAGCCGGTACGCTCTATCTGGGTAAGGCTAATAATGCTCAGACCGTTGCCAGCGCAACTGATACCGGCAAGGTCAACGGCTCTCTTCCGACAGATGGCGCAGTGCGAAATGGGGTACTGCCGGCAGAGGTGCTCATTCCTGATAATCCTGATGCGCTTGAATTTGCCCCGCCCCCTGGAGTGTCACCCCGAAGGGTGGCTACTCAACTGGATGTCATCCATTTTGGTGAGGACACACCAGGTTATGTAGTAGGCACCACGACAAGGCAATTCTGGGTTCAGAACGCCTCCAGCGTATGGATACAGATCACTGCCCGGCTCAGGGCTGCATCAGGAACCTGCTACCTCTGGATACCTGACAGCAATTTCAGTGAAGGCTCAACCGCAATAAATGATAATCTGCTGACTTCGGCGCAGCTTGGGGACTTGAACCAGAAATTTCACGGTAGCGGTCCCTTTGCCGGGAATGGCATACGAGCGCTGGTTTCAAATGTATTCTCCACTGAATGGGGTGGTGAACCTGATGGGAACGGTGGCATCGATGGTGATCAGCACATTCACATTCTCCTCTATGATATCGATTACGATTACTCGGCAAGCCAGACGGGAGGTGTCCTGGGCTATTTCTGGGCGAAGGATGAGTATTCTGACTCCGTCATGCAGCAGTATGGGATGCGATCCAATGAAGCCGAAATCTTCTATCTGGATGTCCATTTTGCTGATAGATTCTTCTTCCATATTATTTCGACCCTCGCTCATGAATACCAGCACATGATTCACTACAATCAGAAGACCATTCAGCGAGGAGTTTCGAGTCCGACATGGTTCAATGAGATGTGTTCGATGGTTGCGGAGGATCTTGTCGGGTCAATCGTCGGCATTCCTGAAGCAAATTCGCCACGAAGCAGACTGACAACGTTCAACAGCTTCTATTATGAATCTGGAGTCACGGATTGGCTGAGCGGGTCGAATGTGCTCAAGAGCTATGCTTCTGCCTATGCCTTTGGCGCCTACCTTGCAAGGAACTTTGGAGGAGCAGAGCTGTTCAGTGATCTGGTACAAAGCACTGAAACCGGGACAGCAGCGGTATCGGCTTCATTGCAGCGTACCGGCACTGCAATGACATTCAGTGATGCCTTCCTGGAGTATACCACCGCGCTGGTGTTCGGGAATCCTGCACCTGCATGCGCCAGGTCTTTCCCTGCCTGTACCACCGTGTGGAATGGGCAGACCTACACGCTCCCCGGTTTCAGCCTGCGGGAATATGGCGGCGGGCCAGTTACCTTTGCACCAGGCTCGCAACTGGCTCTGAGACCGTATGGACACTCGCTCCATACTGCCAGCAGCTGGGCGAATCCTCCGGAGAATACTGTGATCACACTCGAGAAACCTGCGGATGAAGACGTGGAGTTCTATCTCATGTTCGTACAATGATCCATGGAATACAAATCATCGAAAAACAGGGAGGTCGGGAAAATGAAAAGAATTGCAGGAATTGCTGCACTGCTGGTGCTGGCTGTATTACTGATGGCCTGTGATCTCATCGCACCCAAAGGCCAGCTCGTGCTGAACCTCAGTGATGCGATCAACAGAACCTTGCTGCCTGATATCAGCATGGAAGTCCATCACTACGAGATTTATGGGACAGGGCCTTCTGGCGCGCAGTTTGCGGTCACAGGGCAGCCTCAGCAGACCGTCACGGTGGAAGGACTTCGCACCGGGTTATGGCATGTTATGGTGGACGCCTACAATGCCAATAGTGAGAAGATAGGTTCCACCAGCGGAGATGCCGAAGTGCTCCCCAACCAGATCGTCACCCTGTCAATGATTGTGGTTCCGCTGGAAGGCAATGGCAGACTGCGCTATACGCTCACCTGGCCTTCGGATGCAGGTGTGGCACATCCCCAGGTTACCGGCACGTTGTTCATTCTGAATCAGGATCCCATAGAGGTGACGGTGCCGGTACAAGGCACTACAGCCGTGCTGGATCAGGAGCTTCCTGCTGGATATTCTGCGTTCTCTCTCACGCTGAAAGATGGTGACAAAACAGCCTGGACAGGCAATCCTGTGGCATGCAGGATTGTGGCAAACCAGACGACTTCGGGTCGTACCGACCTGCAAAGGAATGATCTGACGCTGTATGGTGATCTGGCCATCCAGATTGGCGCTGATCTGCAGAATCCGCTCCAGATGTCGCTCAGCGCTCCGAAGACAAGGATTACCACGCTGGAGACTCTTGTGATCACCGCGTCTCTTGCACAGGTGCCATCTGCCTGGGCGTGGTATCTTGATGGAAGCCAGCTGCAGGACAGCGGATATACTGCGATGACGGTGGGGCCGAATCTTGCAGTGGGCAGACACCGTCTCACACTGCTGGTCTTGAATGGGGTGGTGCTTAGTTCCGCTGATTTTGTGTTCGAGGTCGAGCCTGCGGGTGGCTTTGTGGAAGATTTCAACGATGGCCTGGCTCAGGGATGGAATCTCCATGGCAATTTTGCCGTCCAGAATGCGATGCTGTACAGCAATCCTGCCTATACCGATTCCTGGAAAGGCTGTGAGTATGGCCAGTCGCAGTTTGCCGGTGCTTTCGAGTATAAGGTTGAATACCATACATTGCCTGGATAAGCATACACCGGATATACCAAAAGCCTGTGGATCGGTGCTCCCTCGGTTTCCGCTACCGGCGTGCCATTGCAGCATGCGGTGTATTTCTGTGTTGCTGGCTATGCTGGCAATTATAGCTGGTGGGCTGGTGTGGGAGACCTGAACGGAGACACATCCTGGACGGGATGGCAAAACTATTACTCTTACAGCGACACTGTCACACTGCATGTCAAAAGCAATGGTTCCGGGTATTTTGAGTGCTACCTTGATGGGAATCTTGTGTATGGGCTGACTGATACCGCAGCCAGCCAGGGATATGTCGGGCTTCTCTTTTATGATGGATCCGGCTATTCCTCTACACAGTTTGCGTTTGATAATGCATCCCTGCTGCCGAGCGCAGCACCCTCAATGATGGGGCCGGATCTATTTGGCGCTTCCAGGCTGCGTCCCTGTAATACACTCAATGGGTGTTCCATGTACAAGCAATAATCAGGATTATACAGGAGCCCCGCATGTTGAAGAAGCCATGCAGCATGCGGGGCTTGTATCCTCCAGTTTCTGATCGGTTGTAGTATCAGAACTTGACTGCATTTGTAAAAAATCCATTCTGTTCCCTTTTCTCGGCGTAATTGCTGGTATTCCATGTATTGATGGCGTATTCCTGACCTGCCTGTACCAGTTTACTGGCCCATGATCGCTTGTGTGCCCTCAATAAGCGATTGCGTCGCTTTTCGATAATTTTCTTCTTGACATTGCCATCAGATAGCAATATATCAGTTATATAAAGAAAATATATCACCGATATATCGTATCAAGCCCTCCGCTTCAAGTGCTGCTTCATGACATGAGGACTGAAATATGAGGCCTCACTATGAGGCTGAAATGGACATGAAGGAGGCTATCATGTACAAAGGACGAATCAGTATCGCCATCCTGATTCTAGGAGCGCTGGCACTCGCGGGCAATGCATTTGCTGCGACAGCCTCTACCTCCTCAGACAAGGTGGTTACCCGGGCCGAATTCGTCGGAACGCTGGTGGATTACTTCGGCTGGCCACACCGGTCGGAGTTCAACGACGTCTGGAAAGCGCCGCCACTACCAATTGCTGATGTTACACCTGGCGCGCTATATGCACGACAGATCGAGACGGCAGTCGATTTTGGCATAGTGACGCTCGATTCTGCGAACTGCTTCAACCCTGAGAAACCTGTTTCGCGCCAGGAAGCAGCTGCCCTGCTGGCTGATCTGTTCATGCTTTCATTCGACGGAGATGGACTGTGGCCATTCATTGACCGTAATGAGATCGCACCAGCCAATTACAAAGCTGCCAGCGCACTCGTCGGTCTCGGATTCATGCAGGGCAGAAGTGCGTCGTTGTTCAAACCGAATGAACCGCTTACTGCTGATGAATTCCAGAGCATATTTCAGAGTATTACTTCTGCAGTAGTTGCCCCAGTGCAGGCAGTTCCCAACCCAAACAGTGTTGCACCGCGCCGCTATGTAAAGCTTTGGACGCCAACACCTGGCGCGACCATCTATTTTACTTCTGATGGATCAGAACCCAGCGAAAAGAGTCCCATCTACACTGTTGCGACCAACGGTCACGTGAATGAAATGCTTTCTGCCAAACAGCTGCCAGAACGGGATGTCGTCTACAAGGCATTTGCAGCGAAACCAGGCATGAAGGCGAGTCCAGTACGAACCTTCACGTGGCATCTGTACCGACCAAAGACTCCAGAATTCGCTCATCGGCTTCTTATCGAAAAGTCGGCGACACGCCCTGCAGTCTACCAGATCTGGTGTGACGCCGAGTCTGTACGTGCGATGGCGTACTATATCGAAGGCCAGGAGCGTGGTCTTTGCTTTGATGCGCTTCAGACACCACCAGAGCAGGCAAATCTGAAGGAATATATCGAAAAGAACCTTGCAACCAAACCATTTTTCCTCGTCATAGGTCATGAACACGGCGACCATGATGCACAGGCTATGAATTTCCTGAATGCAGGGCTCGAGGTGTATGCCAACAGGCGTGGGTGGTCCACGTTGGCAACTGCAGGTGCTTTCCCCGCCGTAGTGGCAAAGCCTGAAGATCAAGCCAGGATCAAGGATGTTGATGAAGGCGAGGTATTCCATCTCGGAGGTTGCGATCTCTGGGTATATGCGCTGCCTGGACATGCGAATGGCAATGTCATCCTCCAGGACAAGGTCAATGGGCTGATTTTCAGTTCGGATATCTATGGCTGCACACGGGCAGGGTCGGCAGATAACGTGAACGTAGCTGGTGTGAAAGTTGATCTGCTGCTTTCGCTGGCGCAGCAGGTACATGCTGCTTACTACACGAACAATGGCAAGGTCACATTGCTCTTTACTGGTCATGACGAAACTCCACTCAATGCCGAAACCCACCTCACACGATTTGAGCAGGCGCTACAGAAAGCCATCGATTATGGTGAGTCAGGCTGCTCGCCAACCCTCCGTGGCAAGAACGATGCTCCAGGTTCTCGCACCGTGATCATTGGGGACATGTGGAAAGACAACACTGAGTGGATTGCACTCAAGATTGGCGGTGTCATGGGCGACAACTACGAATATCTGAGTACCACTCCCATAAATTACAATGGCAACGGTTTCATGAAGTATGCCGTGCTCTCAAATATTGAGATTCATGGTGGTGAGCTTGAAGGGGTTGAAGTGAAATGGGCAGCCCCTGGCAATCCATTCCAGTGGGCAGGGCAGTCATTGACGGTTGCCAATGCTCTGCAGGGAAAATTCAATCCATGGGTGTATGACTACACAATCAAGGTGCCGCGCGGAACTCAGACGATAACGGTAAAACCGGTTGCAATGTCGAACCGTATCACCTATATGCTTTTCAACGGCATTATTGTCGAAAACCGTGCGTCGCTTACAGTCCCTGTAAAGAATGGAGGCTCCTTTACCATCAAGATTGTCGCACCCGACACGCTCACCACTGCCACCTATACCTTTACCATGAAGGAATTCTGACGAAGTCGCGCGCACCGGATGCAACACCCGGACATTCGGTGCGCGCATATTTTGAGGAGGTCCCTATGCGTACTTACAAATCAGTATCGATATTTCTGGTGGCTTTGTCTGTTCTGCTGTTTCTTGTTGCAGCACCGGTGGCGTTCTCCAGCGACCTGTTCGTACCGCGTTCGCTGGACAATGCACCTCCACCCCCTTATGACTACTCAAGAGCGAACCATCTTCCCATGACAGGATATTTTGAAAGGTCCTTTGATGTGCAGGGAGTGCGAAGGACAGCAAGGATCTATATAGCACCTGATGCCCCCATCCGAGCCTATTTTACTGTTATTGCTGTTCCCGACGGTGTTGATACCGATGAATTCATCATGAAAAGCGGCTGGAAGGCGATCGCAGACCAGAATGACGAAGGGCTGTTCATACTGGAACCGGGACCCAATGGATGGCTTGCTCCGGAACAAGAACAGCCCTATCTTCAGACAGCAATAGGATTCTATCGCAACAATGACTATTTCTCGATCTTTGGTGAACACTATCTGGCTGGATACGGAAAAGGTGGAAGCGCGCTGGAAATGTGGGCTGCCAGCAATCCTCTTCAGGTATGCAGTCAGGTCTATGTAGAGACATCGACACCGGATGTGGCCTTCTATGCTCAGTTCAGCCAGAAAAAATTTGATGGTCTTTCGTCAGGCTACAAGAAGATCGAAATACCCGAGCATCTGAAGATCTCCTACAATGAGGTGCCAGTCCCCACCTGGTACATCAATTCGAATCTCTCCTCTATCGCTACAGGTCTTGATTACTGGAAAGCTGCAAATGATTGCCAGAGTGATGCATTCTCAAGGCCCAACTATCTGCTGGGGAGCAAGGTATATCCTCAGTCAGCAAATTCGAACGCCTGGCAAACCGACTATGTCGGCTCAATCAGCAAGGTCGCTGTTCTTGAGCGAAATGCCAATCCCTGGAACAAAGCTCTTACTGCCGCAATCTATGGATTCTTAACTGAATTCGTCCGCTACGATGTTACGAGTGCATACGGAAACCAGCTTGGGCTACGCGTACCCATGGGGCAGCGCTATACCATGATGGTCAACGGATTCATTCGCGAATATATGGTGTATGTGCCTGATTCTGCCCGCAAGCTCTGGCCTAATGGTGCTCCTGTTCTAATGGTATTTCCTGGTGACAGCCAGACGGATATCGTGTTCTGGCCTGCCACACAGTGGTGGAAAGTCGCTGACCGAGAAGGAGTGATTCTGGCGATAATCTGTGAGCAGTACAGCCGTAAATCAACAGTGGTGAGCCATAAGGACAACGAATACTTTGTTCCTCAGCTTCTGGATGAGTTGAAGCGATCCTACCACATCGATGAAACGCGGATCTATGCCACCGGCCAGTCAGCGGGCAGCGTTGCAGCACAAGGTTTTGGCATGACCAACCCAGATTATTTTGCTGCCATCGCGTCAACTTCGGGAGTTGCCAGCTTCAATGCAGATGATTGGCAGAGACTTCTGAAGGCTGCAAGAGGGAAGCCCATGCCTACTTATGCCATCATCGGCGAAGGCGACATCGAAGCGATGACCGGCACGCCATGGGATTCTACCTACAATCAACTGGACCAGTGGCTGGAGTACTACGCGAAGGCAAATGGCATTGCCTCATTAGGTGATCCTTCACTTGCACGACAGCAAGGCAGATTCATCAGTGCTGAATGGAGGAATACACAAGGCTTCCCTATGGTCAAATGGACAATGACGCTGTACCGAGCGCACAATTGCATCCCTGCGGAGATGCCGATGCTCTGGGACTTCCTCAAGCATTGGTCGCTGAAAGATGGCGTTCGTTATTATGACGGAATTCCGCTGAAGCAGTGAGGCTTCGGGCGACCCTTCAGCCCTGAAACGGCAATTTACAGCCCTTTCAGGGCGGCAAGGAACCGTGACTCCGTGCGAGAGGGGAGCGCCAGGGAGCCTGTGTAGGAGCACTGCACCTGGAGCGCTTTCAGGAAAGTCCGATAGTCAAAGCCGTCCTCCACTGTTGGCGGCAGCGGCACTCTTCGAGTACGGGGGTGCTCAAGGTGTACATGGCGCAGCAGCGCTGCGTATGGCACAAGTTCTTCCATGTTCAGCGCTGTCTGCGCAACATAGGCTGACGACAGCAGCATGGCCAGATTCTGCTGGCCAACCGAGGCGATAATTTCTGCTACCTCTGCCGGCGTTGTCAGGAAATTGGTCACCCGTGGGCTTGCAGGCTCAATGCAGACCCTCATGCCAAATCTCGAAGCCACATCGCACAGCATGAACAGAAACTGGCTGAAGTGCTCCTTCTGAACTGAAGTATCTCCTTCTACCGGAAGCATACGCGAGGGCCCATCCGCCCAGGCAATCATGGTACAACCGAATGTCGCCGCTCTCTCCAGTGCCTGCTTGAGATATTCGGTCCACGAAAAGATATTGAATCCCCGTTCAGTAACCTGTACCTCTTTGGGAAGAGGAGCCTCGAAAATCCTGCAGGAGAAAGCATGGTCACGTATCAGCTCACGAAACCGCTCGAGTGCTGCTGGATCACACTGCATGATTGTGGCGATTTCCGGCTCGATATCATCGAAGCCCCATTCTCTGGCGTGCGCAATGCTCTCAACTGAAGTAGTGCGCAGAATCAAGCGGCTGCCCATCCTGCACTCCTTATCTGCCCACCAGGTATACCAGGGCTTCGAGAGCAAGCACATAGCTGTTAGCTCCAAAGCCTGCAATGGTCCCGACACAGACATCAGCGATGACTGAGGTATGCCTGAATTCCTCTCTGGCATGCACGTTCGAAATGAAGACCTCTACACAGGGAACCAGCATCGTGCCTATGGCACTTCTGAGCGAGTAGCTGTAGTGGGCAAGTGCGCCTGCATTGAGGATGACCCCCGCATAGTTGCCCGGGACCTGCTGCATGCGGTCGATGATGTCGCCTTCGGAATTGTACTGCTCGCAGTCTACTGCAACCCCAAGTTCCTCTGCTTTGCTGCGAAGACGTGAATGGATTTCTTCCAGTGTGCTTTCCTTGTATATCGATACTTTCCTCGTACCGAGAAGATTGAGGTTGGGTCCTGAAATGACCAGAAACCTGTTCATGGCTGCCTCCTCTGTACTCCTCATTCCAGTTCCTGCGACTCAAGGATGCCGATGAGCGCGCGAAGTCCCAGGATATAGCTGTATGATCCAAAGCCGCAGATCTGCCCCCTGCACACTGGTGCGATGACAGATACATGTCTGAATGGCTCACGCTTGAAAATGTTCGAGATATGTACTTCTACGGTGGGAAGCTTGACCGCTGCTATGGCATCTCTGAGCGCGATGGAGTAATGGGTAAAGGCTCCTGCATTGATGACAATGCCATCGATGCTTCCCAGGCAACTGTGGATATGATCGATCAGGACACCTTCCAGGTTCGACTGGAAAAACCCTACACCTACTTCGAGCCGGACGGCTTCCTCTTCGATTTCGTGATTGATCTGATCGAGCGTTTTCCCACCGTAGATGCCGATTTCGCGCTTGCCCAGCATATTGAGATTGGGGCCGTGCATGACGGCGATTCTGTACCGTTCCATAGAAACCTTTGCAAGAGCATATATGCATTTACAGCAGGTATCAAGGCACGGACCCCGGTTCTATCTCCAGAAAATCCCTTCCGAAATCTCCAAGCCCTTCGCAGCCGGCTTCTCTGACGATCACTGCATCCTCGATCTTGATATGCCCGGCAACAGGATGGATGAAATCCGTTTCTATTGACAGCACCATGCCAGCCTCCAGCGGACGCAAGCTGTCTCGCTCCATGACGGGCTGCTCATATGGCACGAGACCGATGCTGTGCACGACGAATCGAGCATATGGAGCAAATTCTGAAGACAGTGCTGCCTGTTCGCCCGCAGCAACCACTGTGCCGCACGCCACGCCTGACCTGATGATCCTTCGCACTTTCTGCTGTACCTCGATGCATGCTTCGTACAGTTCGCGAGCCAGCGTAGAGGGAGGCCCCATGGAAGCCATTCTGCAGATGTCCGCAATGTAATCCCGATCATGTGCGCCAGCATCGATGTGGCATGCCATGCCACGCTTCCATGTCAGGCGGTCTGAAGGAGCGCGTATGCAAGCCGGTCCGGTGCTGATGAGGGCGAACAGAAAGGAGAGGTCGCGCATGGCCATTTCCCGGGCCACCATGCGTTCGATCTCTTTTGTGCTGATGCCTTCGGTACATGCAAGAAAGGATGCCCTGATGGCTCGTGCGTTCCTGTCGTACGCGGACCTCATGATGGCAAGCTCGGTGCTGCTCTTGATGGCACGAAGTTCGTTCATGAGACCGGTAATGTCCCTGAATGCTGCGAGCGGCAGTTCCTTTCGCAGCGTGATATACACATCTGCGGGGAGAAAGGGCATTTCCACACCTATCGTTGCCTTTTCGAATCCCTTCCTGCGCAGTACCTGCACCAGTGCTGCAGCGGCAGGGGCTGTACCTCTTGGGGAATCGTAGATTTCCGGGAACCAGGGGCGCTGATCATAGTCCATCTGCATGTATTCATCAGGCCGCCTGATGTAGAACGCCTCCCCAGGCGCCACCGCAGGTATGCCTGCAAAGGAGATGTACTGACTCTCAGCCATTCTCTGGGAATTGGCATGAAAGTGGTAATAATACCCTCCGCTTGCATATCGTATGTTGTGCCTGCTGCTCAGAATGGCGATATCCAGGCCCTGTTCAGCCATGAGGCGTTTGAATCTGGAGAGATCAAATGGCACGGCTTCATCTGGTACAGCCATAGTGCTCCATGCTCCCGGTCAGGATGGTACATCTGCCAAACAGCTCATGCTCACAGTATCAGTCATTGGTTAGAATGACTTTGACATCCTGTGTCTTTCCGGACGCGAGTTCCTCAAAAATCCGCGGGCCCTCGGAAAGAGGATAGCGTCCGGTGATCATCTTTTTCACATCGAGTTTCCCATCGATGATCAGCTGCAGGCCCTCGCGCATTTCGCTGGTGTACATGTAGCTCGCCTGAAGCCTGAGCTCCTTGACGACCGCGTGCTTGTACTCGATTTCGAAGGTTGGCGAGGCCATGCCCACCATCAGGATCGTGCCTCCATTGCGGGCAATCTCGATGGCGCGGTTTACGGTCTGCGGTATGCCTGCGGCATCAAAGACCACATCGACACCGGTATCGTCGGTCATCTTTCTGATGATGCCTTCAACATCGTCGTTCGAATTGATGACATCGGTTGCCCCGCACTCACGCGCCATCTGGAGCCTGTTCTCCATGACATCGATTGCGATAATCCTGGCGGCGCCGAAAATCCTGAGACACATGACTCCCATCAACCCGATCGGTCCGACGCCGAATACCGCCACAGTCTTGCCGTCGAGCCGGCCCGCATGCTTGACGGCACGCAGTGAAATCGACAGCGGTTCGACCAGTGCACATTCTTCATAGCTCACCGAATCAGGAAGTGGCATGAGCTTTTCTGCAGGAGCCACGACATATTCTGCCATTGCGCCGTTATAGCTGCCTGCCTTCATGGTGGTACCTATGATGTAGCGATAGTCGCAGACATTGGTCAGCCCGTCATGGCAGTTTCTGCAGGTGCCGCAGTATAGATTGGTTACTACTCCGACGCGATCGCCTGGCTGTATCCCATGCACTCCTTCACCAAGGGCGGCAACCTGCCCGGAAAACTCATGGCCCATGATGAGCGGCGGCTTGCGCATCGCAGACACAGCCTTGTATCCCGCCAGGTCTGATCCACAGATCGAGACTGCCTTGACGCGTACCAGCACCTGCCCCGGCCCTGGTTGGGGAGTAGGTACTTCTTCATAGCGAATATCGTGAGGGCCATAGTATACAAGCGCTTTCATCGTATTGCTCCTTTCCTGTCGGTCGTGCCTCATCAGTCTGCTCGATAGGGTGTAATGTTATGTGCAGCAAAGAAATCTATGACGCTGCGGATATCCTGCGCATACTCCCTGAACACCGAGGCTTCGATGGAAATGATTTCCTTGTAGGAGATTTTCTTGAGTGTCTCAAGAAATGGTGCATAGTCGAAGCCGTCGTCGAGTCGCGGCACTAGTCGTTCGGGGAACACTGTCAGCGGGTTATCGAGATGCACGTGGCGTATGTACAGTTCATATTCTTCTATGTCGGAGAGCGGCCTCTGCATTTCCACCATGTAGCGGTAATCAATGAAGGTCTTGAGGTTGTGGCGGCCATATTTTCTGATGAATGCTACCGCTTCCGGCAGGCTGTTGACGATGTTCGAGAGTTTCCTGCCAAGCGGTTCGATGAGAATCGTGATATTGCGTTGCGCAGCGATATCGAGCAGCATGATGAAGAATTCGTCGAACTTTGCACGGGCAGCCTCGATGTCGCCCTCAATTGGAAGACTCCGCGCCTTGCCATTGCCGAACACGATATAGCGAGCCCCCATCTCTGCCGCACGATCGCATGCTCTCTCCAGATAGCTGCGATAGAACCCGAGATCGAATGAAGGATCAGCGATGCGCGAATCGAGTGGTATGGGGTTGTCGAATACGTCTGCCGGTATGCCAGAGTCCCTCAGTCGCTTTCTGGCCGCCCTGTACTCAGCCTCATCGAATCCCATCAGCTCTCGTATATGGAGTTCTGCGCAATCAAAACCGGCTTCGGCGATGGCATCCAGATCCTTGATATAGCCGAAACAGCCAAGACGCATGTGCATTGCAGCTACCTCCTACCTTACGTAGCCAAAAATCCGTGGCAGGAACATCGACAGTGGCTCGATATACGTCACAAGGAAGAGCACTACGATTTCCGCGAGCAGGAAGGGGAGCGTAGCCTTCGTGACCTTTTCGATCGGCAGCTTCGTTATGGTACACACCACATAGAGGCAGAGCCCCACGGGTGGTGTAATCAGGCCGATCATCAGGTTGAGCACGACAATGGCCCCCAGGTGGATGGGGCTGATGCCGAAGGGCCGTACGATGCTCAACAGCAGCGGCACGGTGATGATGATCGCTGATGAGCCCTCCATGAACGTCCCGATGATGAGCAGCACGATGTTGATTGCAAGCAGCAGTGAGAATTTATTGGTAAAAACCTGCCCCGCGAGCAGCGCAAGCTTCTGGGGTATCTGTTCCGTGACCAGCATCCAGTTGAACACGTTGGAGCACGCGATGATGAGAAAGACCGTGCCGGTGGTCTTTGCTGTGGCAATGAAGGATTCCTTCAGCATTTTGAAGGTAAGGTTCTTATAGACGAGAAAACCTATGATGAGCGCATAGACCACTGCTGCTCCTGAGGCCTCGGTTGCAGTAAAGACGCCGGATAGAATGCCACCCAGGATGATAATGGGCATTAACAGAGGCACAATACCATTCACAAGCGCCACACCTATCTCCTTCAGTGTCGGCCAGCGTGGCGTCCTTGGGTATTTTCTTTTTATAGAAATAATTGCATTGACCACCATCAACGAGAGGCCAAGCAGTATTCCGGGGATCGCTCCTGCAAGAAAGAGCGCGGCTACCGAGGTCGAACTCACCAGCGAATAGATCACGAACGGGATGCTGGGAGGAATGATCGGGCCAACGACTGATGAAGAACAGGTGACCGCTGCACTGAAATCATCGTCAAAGCCCTGTTCGACCATGGCAGGGATAAGCATGGTGCCAAATGCCGAGGTATCTGCTACCGCTGAGCCGGAAATACCTGCAAAGAACATCGAGGCGACGATATTGACGTGCCCAAGCCCCCCTCTGAGCCTGCCCACCATGACGGTCGCAAGGTCGACAAGGCGCTTCGTGATGCCGCTTCTCGCCATGAGGTCACCGGCAAGAATGAAAAACGGAATCGCCATGAAAGGGAACGAGTCCACGCCGGTAAACATGCGCTGGGCGATCAGTCCTATGGTAATTCCCTTGGAAAGCAGGAATATGAGTGCGGAAGTTCCGAGACAGAATGCAATCGGCACACCGGCGATGAGAAATATCAGAAATGCAATGATTGCGAATACCATGCTCTACTCCTGTATCAATCCACCGGTTGCTGCATGCCCCGGATGATATGTATAAGTTCTTCCAAAGCCATGAGGAACGATCCTGTGGTCACTGAAAAGTAGGGAATAACCATGGGGATTTCCATGGCACTCGATCTCTGTATGGACAGAGTGCTCAGATGTTTGAAGGAATTGACAAGTATGATGACGAGAAATACTTCCACAATGAGTCTGGTCGCAAGAACCACCCATTTCCGTATCTTTACTGGAATGGCTGATACGACAGCGGTCAGACCAATGTGCTCATCGCTCTTCATTGCGAGAGATGCACCGAGATACCCCATCCAGATCATGAGGTAGCGCCCCAGTTCTTCTGCCCAGGGGAAGGAATGATTCAGCACATAGCGACCGAAAACCGCGACAGCGATGTTTGCGACCATCACGCCGAGAATGATCGTGATGGCCCATTCGACCGCTTTTTCCATGATCGACAGGATGTTCGTTTTCAACGATTTGCTGCCCATCGCTGCGTTACCACCTTTTCCGCCATAGTTGTGCCGCTCAGTCAGCGGCAGAAACGAGGGGGAGGGCTCCCTTCTCGGGGAAGCCACTCCCCTCTTGATTGTACGCTTACTTCAGACCTTCTTTGGCTTTCTGCTGCGCGACCGCATCACTGACGGCCTTCAGAAGTTCATCGATGAGTTTCGGATCGACTCTTGTCTTCAGGTAGTCGATGACCGGCGGCTGCATTGCCTTGCGGAACTGCTCCATCTCCGCCTCGGACGGCGAATAGATCTGCACCTTTGCAGCGGCGAGCTGGTCAAGACCAGCTGCGTTGAGGTAGTTCATGACGCCGCGGGAGACGGTGCTGCTGATCTGTGCGCTGTCGAGGATGATGTACTGCAGGTCAGCAGGCAGACTTCTGAAGAACTTCTCGTTGATGATGAACCAGTCGACTCCGTATACGTGCCCATCCAGGGTCATGTATTTCTGCACTTCGTAGAGTTTCCCTGAAAGGATGGAACCGACCGGGTTCTCCTGACCATCAACGACGCCGGTCTGCAGGGCGGTGTAGGTCTCGGTCCATGCGATCGGGGTGGGGTTGGCGCCAACTGCCTTGAGCATATTGACGTAAACCGGCGTTTCCATGACGCGGATCTTCAATCCCTTCAGATCAGCGGGCGATTTGATTGGACGCACGTTGTTGGTGAAGTGCCTGAAGCCTACCTCGGCAAATGCCAGACAGCGCATACCAGTCTGCTGGAGGAACATTTCACGCAGCTTGTCACCGAAAGGTCCATCCATCACTTCCCAGGCGATCTTGCTTGAGGGGAACAGATACGGAATGTCGGTGATGCCCGCAGGCGGGAAGAAGCTTGAAAGTACGCCAGAAGCAATACCTGCTTCGACGGTACCTGCTCTGATGCCCTCGACGTACTCTCGTTCGGCACCAAGCGCGCCAGCTCCGTAGACTGTTACCTTGATGCGCCCGCCGGAACGCGAGTTGACAAGTGCAGCAAAGGTGAGCGCCTGCGCCTGCTTGCGTGAAACGGTCGGATCGGTGGAATCCGCATGTGCCAGTTTGAGCTCGATTACTTTTGCCTGACCGAAAACGGTCGCGACGGAAAGTACGAGTACCAGGAATACGATTCCCAGTTTTTTCATACCACTGCCTCCTTCAAAATACCTTCATATACATTATGCTGCCTTTGCAGGCAGCATGGGTTCTGGATCAGCTCGGCCACGCAATGGTGTAGATATGCTTGCCTCCATTGAGTGGTCCCTTGAGCAGCGCTTCGATTTCTTCCTCACTGCGCTGCGACATCAGTTTTGCTTCGGGCAGCACGCCCACGGGGAAGCGCGCGAGAATATCGTCGTGCAGCTTCACAAGATAGTTGAGTACATTCTCGATTGCCTTGCGCGCCTTGGATGCGTCCGCAAGCGTCGCCTTGCCAAGCACTCCTTCGGGGAAGGTCACACACTCGATGCCGGTTCCGCCAATGATGCAGTGGCCGGGGATGGGGTTCCCGTAGATGTCTCCGCCTCGATCCACATGTCCCGGAGGGAGGAATCCCTTGAGTGTGGTGTCTTCCGCATGCTCCGGCTGGCAAAGCTCGGGGAACAGCGCCATGGAAATTGAGGTTTCCGCTTCGTCTGCATGCTGGAAGGGCGTCTCGAATGGACCGCCATGTGCCTTGTCCATGAGATCTTTTCCCATCACACGGGGCAGATCAACAAAGATGACGACTGCAGGCACCTGATATTTCTTGCCCCATTCCTGGATTGCCGAGGGCAGGGCGTATTCCTGGCCATGCATGCTGATGAAAATCATCTTGCGGAAACCGGTATTCCAGAAGCCGGAAATCATGGCCCTGATATGGTCGCAGAACACATTGTCGGGAAGCGGCACCGTGCCAGGCTGGCCAATGTGATGGAATGGATGTGAGCCATACCACATGGGCATGGCAACGGTACAACCGGTTTTCTGTGCAACCAGCTCGGCTATCCTTGTGACGATGAAGGTGTCCTCACCATAAGGACCTGCCTTACCATGATTCTCGGTTGACCCGATGGGAATGATGATGATGTCGTTCTGCTTCAGACGCTCCTCGACATCATACTTGGTCATGGTCTGGAAATAGATTCTGGAAGGTTTGTCCATTTGCCCTTCCTGCGGGAAGTTCCATTCCGACATATATGCTCCTTGTTGCATGTTCATTGTCTTCAGCCGGGCCTCATGACTGGAGCCGGTGGCTCTTGAGCTGAGGCGCATACACCCACACGAATTTCAGCTTGGTGGTACCCGTGTTGACGATCTTGTGCCTGCCGCCCGGTGGGTTGTAGACACAGATGCCTGGGTGCACATCGATCTCCTGATCCTCGGTAATGAATTTGCCGGTACCTTCCAGGAACAGCATGACTTCCTCTTCGGTCTCATGCATGTGTTCAGGTACCATTGACCCTGGCTCGGTTTCGTTGACACCGAGGGCAAGATTCTGGGCCCCGACTGTCCTTTCTGAAATAAGGATCCAGGACGCGCGCGGGGGATCCCTTCTTTCAGGAACCACTGTGTTGATATCGACGACTTTCAGTCCTCCCATCGTTCACTCCTTCCAATCTTGATAAGGAGGCGGACAGCTCGCGCAGGCGCCTGGCAGCCTCCTGTTCATTTTTCATCCTGCGCCTTTTCAGGCCATGAAAATGCCACCATTCACGTCGAGCGTGACGCCGGTGATCCAGTCCGATCTGGACGATGCAAGGAAGATCACCGCATCAGCCACATCTTCCGGCATGCCGTGTTTGGGTACCGCTCTGCCCGCAATCCAGGATTCGAATACTTCCTTTGGATACTGGCCGGTCTGCTCGGTGTAGATCGTTCCCGGGCAGATCGAATTGACATAGATGTTGTTCGGTCCCAGCTCCTTTGCGAGGCACTTGGTCATGGCGATGATGCCACCCTTGGATGCCGCATAGTTGACGCCGACTCCCGGCCTTCCCGTCCGCCCGCCCAGCGAGGCGATGTTGACGATTTTTCCGTACTGCTGCTTCTTCATGACAGGCGCAACTTCCCTGCAGCAGAGGAAAGGTCCGGTCAGATTCACCTTGATCACAAGATCCCACAGCTCGAGCGTGGTCTCTTCGAGGGGTTTGTGGCGCGAAATACCGGCATTATTCACCAGGACATCGATACGGCCGAAATGATCGACCGTCGTCTGTACCGCAGCCCGAACCTCATCTTCGCGGGTAACATCGACTTTGACGGGCAGCGCACGCGCATCCGCAACGCCGAGCTCCCTGGAAAGCTTTTCTATTGATTCAGCGTTCATGTCCCAGAGCGCGACGCCGGCACCTTCCTGTGCACATCTTCTAGCAATTGCCAAACCCAGGCCGTTCCCCGCCCCCGTCACGATCACCACTTTTCCTTCAAGTTCCATGCCGTCCCCCTCAGAACTGGTCCGCAGAAGGCACATAGCCTTCCCAGATGTGCAGCATCTTTTCTTCCGGCACATCAAAAACCGAATTCTTAGGCGGCAGCGGCTCTTCTCTCATGAATTCGGGAATGGGCCGGAATTCCTCGGAAACGCCCGCTTGCCGGTTGAATGCGCGTTCGGTCATGATGCATTCAAGGCCGATGCCGTTCATCTGCTGGACACTCAGGTCCCAGCCGTACCTGGCTTGCAGAATCTTCGCCATCATCTCCGGCTTCTTGGCGAATGGCGGGCGAATGAAGATGCAGACGCCGAGCGTGTCGAGCAAGGCCGCCCGTACCTGCAGCCGCATGGAAATCTCAACCTGGCCGTCGGGGCTCAGCGGATTGTGGGTATTTCGTGTTTCGAATGCATTGCCGGCAGTATGGTCCGCTCCCATCGGGGAGGTGGTGTACGTGACCCCGTTTCCCTTGAGCGCACGGGGATCATAGGCAGGGATAGCCTGCCCCTTGATGGCAGGAACTCGCCGGACACCCAGGCAGCGACCAGTGATGACCGCTCCATTGCCGAGAATCCTGCCAAGCCAGGTTCCCTGGCCAATCTGGCGGATGAGGTCCTTGGCGCCTTCCGCATCTCCGAAGGGAATGACCCCCGCTTCCATGGCAACTCCGATCGCCACTCCTGTTTCCATGGCATCGACACCTACCTGGTTGCAGAGTTGGTTGAGCTCAGCAATATCCGTCGGATCTCCAATGCCGCAGTTCGGGCCAAGCAACACGAGGCTTTCGTACTGCATGGTAGCGACGATCCTGTTGCCTTTCTCATCAGGGAATACGCTGCTGCACTGGATGGTGCACCCGGGCACGCAGGGCTTGCCCGTTCTGCCTCCTCGCGAGAGTATCAGGTCGCGTACTGCTGGCCCTGTCAGCCGATCCGCCCCTTCGAAACTGCCCTGGCTGAAATTGCGGGTGGGCAGCATGCCGAACTCGTTGGTGTCCTTGAGGATATCGAGCGTGCCATAGAGGTTGCGGTTGCGGGTCTTTGCGTCAGCAGCCAGTTCTTCTACGGTCCAGCGGACGAGCTCACGAAGCCCGGCTTCATCATAGACCTCCGGTTTGTAGGTTGCGCCGGTATCATCAACTATTACCGCCTTGAGCCCCTTCGAGCCCATGAGTGCACCAAGCCCACCACGGGCGGCATACCTGATCTGTTCATCGGCATCATCAGGAGAGGCAATGCCTGCTGCTGCCATCTTCATCTCACCTGCAGGGCCTATACAGAAAATGCCTACCCGTCGCCCATATTTCTGCCGCAATTGCGCAATGGCTTCATCGACCAGCTTCCCGGCAAGTTCGGGAGCAGGGTCAAGCCGCGCCCCCGATGCCGTGATCACCAGCACATCGGTAGTCTTTTTTTCCGGGATATCCTCAATGATGACTGCTCGAAGTCCCAGCCGTGCCAGACGTTTGCCGGCATAACCTCCGGTATTCGCTTCCTTTGCGCCGCCGGTGAGCGGGCTTTTGCCACCAATCGATATCTTGCCGGTTGTCGTCAGATTCGTATCCGCCAGCAAGCCGGATGCAAAGATGAGTTTGTTGTATCTTCCCAACGGCTCACAGGTCGGTGGTACTTCTCTGAGGAGAGTATGAGCAATGAAGGATCGACCGCCCCATTTGAGCTGGTCTCCTGTTGCTTCCTGCATGGATACGCTGCGTGTTCTCACATTCACACGCATGATGTATTTCATAGATGCCTCCTTCCTGATTCCTGGCCAGCTTTCCCTGTCGCTACGGATCCAGGCTGCTTCCTGCCTTCTGGAGAATCTGTCGAATTCCTTCCAGTACCTCGTCGGGAACCTCGATGCCCAATCGGCGGTTCTCTTCTTCTTTAAGTTGCTCAAGCTCGCCTGGAGCCAGAATCTCCTCGATACCTGGCTGTCGTCGCAGGCTTTTCATTTCCTGTACATAGTCTTTCAGGGTGTGACAGAATGCTTCAGGATCCGTGAAATGTCCGATATCAATTGTGATGAAGCTTGCTCCGACACCAGTCGGTCCTTCCAGTTCGTGGAAGCTCTTCAGTCTGCGGCTGTAGGCGGCACCAGAGAGTACGCCCGCCAGGATATCGACCATCATTGCAAGGCCGGAGCCCTTTGGCCCCCCGAGAGGCACCAGGCAGCCTTTGAGCGCTTCCCTGGGATCGGTGGTTGGTTCACCTGCGGCATTCAGAGCCCAGCCGTGGGGTATGGGTTCACCCTTGAGCGAGGCAAGTCGGATTTTGCCGCGAGCGACCACACTTGAAGACATATCCAGGACGATCGGCGCGCGATCTGCTACCGGCACAGCGATTGATATCGGATTGGTGCCGAAAAATGGTTCTCCTGCTCCAAAAGGAGCGACAGATGGGTTGCCGTTCGTCATGCAGATCGAAATGACCCTGTCTCTTGAAGCAGCTAGTTCCGTCAGGCAGCCAAGCGCGCCAATATTGTTGGTGTTCCGCAATTCGACCATGGCTATGCCGCATGCCCTGGCCTTCTGTATCGAGAGATCGAGTGCGTAGTATCCGGCGACCTGTCCGAGGCCATTGTTCCCATCCAGCACGGCGGTGCCATTGCGTGCTGCTACCGTACTGACACGGGTAGGAATGGCAAGCATGCCAGCCTCAGCCCGCTTGTAGATCATTCTCAGGAGGTTCACACCGTGAGTACTGACACCTCGCATGTCTGCACGAACAAGGGCGCGGGCTGCAATGCTCGCGTTTTCTTCGGATTCGCCTATATGCCTGAGAATGGTCTCTGCTGCTGCAACGAGCTTCGGTTCTGGGATACGCATAGCTTCCTCACTCTTCAAGGAGCCCGAGCTGTTCGAAAACCGGCTCGAGCTTGTTCAACTCCACACTGCTGATGCCAGCCTTGAGCTGTTTTGCCTTTTCTTCCTCAAATGCCACACGTGCACGTGATTTCTCGAGCACCTCTGCACATTCCTGTGCACGTACCACCACCATGCCGTCCTCATCTCCCATGATCAGATCACCTGGGAAAATCGTCATGCCACCGAAATTGATGGGATAATTGATGAGTCCCAGCGTGGATTTTGTGGTGCCCCGGATGGAAAAACCACGACAGAATACAGGGAATCCCATGCGCGCGATTTCCTCCGAATCCCGGATGCAGCCATCGATTGCAAGGCCGGCTATTCCCCTTGCTACAGCAGCAGTAGCCATGAGCCCACCCCAGTAGCCATAATCGAAGGCATCTCCAACTGTCGCTACGATGACAGCTCCTGGCTGCGCTCTCTGCAGTGCCTTGTGCAGCATGAGATTGTCCCCAGGAGCACACTGCACGGTGTACGCTGGCCCACAGATTCTGTTGCCATGCGCGGCCGGTTTGATACCGTTGTTGATATAGCCTTTGCGTCCGGATGCCTCATACACCGTAGCGACACCGATCTCCCTGAAGGCCTGAATGATGCTCTCTTCGACAATTCTCTTCTCTTTCAATACATGGATCATAATTTCCACATCTCCTTCTCGTTGAAAATGTAATCCTTGATATTGCTGAGAGACCGGTAGAGATGCTGTCGCATTGCTGCTTCGGCTCGGTCCGGGTCGCCGTCTACGATCGCCTGCAGCAGCTCCTTGTGCTCGCTGATGGTCTCATGCAGGCGCCTGGCCTCGAATCTGGACAGGAAATAGACTCTGATTCGGACGATGTGATCGAGCATGGCACGATAGTATGAACTGAGGAACGTATTGCCCACCGAATTCACGATGAGCTCGTGAATCTGATAGCCGGAAATGAGCGTCTGCCGGAGATCGGTTTCATTATCAACAATGAAGGAAGGGTGGTGTGCCAGCAGATCTTCGAAGAGGCTCCGGTCTTTGAGATTTGCTGCTCTCCGTGCTGCGGCACATTCAAATATCTCACGGATCTCAAATACTTCCCGGATCAGATCCAGACTGATGTTCGATACAAAGCATCCCTTATTGGGAATGATTTGCACAAAATGCTCATGCTCGAGGCGCTGAAGGGCTTCCCTGATCGGCGTTTTGCTCACACCGAGCTCGTCGCAGAAGCTGCGTTCATTGATGTACTGACCAGGCATCAGCTCGTTGTGAATGATTCTGCGCTTGAGTTCTTCATAGATGCGAAGTTTCTTTGTTGCTTCTGCAGTGATGGTCTTCTCATCTGTTTTCATACACTGCCTTTCCAGGTATCAGCAGGTTTTGGTGTATCGATAAAATATCACCAATATATCACTGATACTCTACTATTAGTATTGGACAGGAGCGTGCTGTTGTCAAGCACAATTTTCTGGATTTTGCCTGAAAACTATGCAGAGGCAGCGTATGGCTACTAGGTATTCCAGATCTTGAGGTGAGCGCCGATACCAAGGCAGAGGTCTGTGCTGCTCATGGCGTCCCGTGCATGTTCTTGGAGTCCTGCCAGTGCACGAACCGCATCGATATTTTCGGGAATTACGACGCCTTCCTGAGCAATGTTGAGCGCAAGCATGAGGTCATTGCCATTCACAGTGACTGTCTCTTTCCAGATTGCGATCTCATGCATGTCGCCGCGCGGATTCCCCAGGTCTCTGGCATATTTGAAAAGACTTGCATTGCCAAGAAAACCGTCTTCGATCGAAACAATGCGGATTCGAGGCTCGCCCTTCAGACAGTCGAGCGCATCTTCCGCGGTCATGGATTTTCGGGGCGAGACGACCATGGTCACCACATGTGAATGGGTGATGGGGGCATGGACCAGAATGCCGGTTGCCGAAACATGTGGCATGAGGGTATGGATGTCGAGCGCCATCTGACAGGGGGCGGGACTTATCTGGAGCGCATTCGTCAAACCGCGATGATAATCACCGGGATCGGCAACCCTGCGGATGACCGTAATCGCTGCTTTCTCGATGCCTGCTGCCGCATCGAGGACAGCTAGCACACGCATGATGCCTGTCACATAGCAGCTCGTCATTTTGAGAAATCGAACATGCCGAGCCTGTTCAAAATTGACCAGAGGGCTGAAGAACATATCTGCAATCTCATGTTCCTCTGCCCCCTGAAACACAGCTTTTACTCCTGCACGAGCATACAGTTCTCTATAGAAGCGTCCTTTCCCGGTAGGGGAGGCATCGAGGACCACATCAGCCTGGCTGAGCAGATCCTCGAGAGTTCCGGAAACCGGAATGCCTGCCTGTCTGAAAGAGTCGGCTCGGGAGGGGTCGGCAAGAAAGAAACGATAGGGCATGCCTCGCTCAAAGAGCGCGCGAACGGGCAAGGTGAGCGCGACATCGGCGACACCGACAAGGTGCATATCGTGCTGACGGGCAACTGCATCAGCAAGTCGCTGGCCGATGGTGCCATACCCGATGACGGCGACATTGGCATGTTTCATCGCTGTTCACCCCTCCCGATCTCTCGTATTGGCCACCTGGCCTGTATCTAGCCGAGCAGCATCCTCTGTGCGGCTGCTACAGCAGCTCCAGGCTCTGACTTCCAGCCTGCCCTTGCGAAGGCGCGTTCGATTGCTCCAGTCACCGCAAGGATTTCTTCGGCATTGGTCATGCCCATGTGGCCTACGCGGAAGTATCTGGTCTTGATGGCAGGATGCAGGCCACCCGCCAGCATGGCTCCTTCCTCGGAGATGAGGCCGAGCACCGAAGCGTCGATACCCTGGGGGTACCATATGGCACTCAGAGTATTGGCATAGAGCGATTCACGAGCTGGCACGAATGAGAGACCCATCGCGCGCATGCCTGCCCTGAATGCTGCTGCGTGTCTGGCATGCCTGGCCAGGCGGGCTTCCATGCCTTCCGCAAGAATCTGATCAAGGCTGACATTGAGAGCGCGCACCAGATTCACTGCAGGAGTACCGAAATAGGCTGCTTTCCTCGCCTCATACGCTTCCATTACAGGCAGCCAGTTCGACCAGTCACAGTAGTAGGAGCTCACAGGTTTCTTTCTGGCTCTGAATGTCTCGATGGCACGGCGCGAGGCTACCAGCAGCGCCAGACCTGGCGGAGTGCCTATTGCTTTCTGCGACGCGGTGAGGGCAATATCCACTCCCCACGCCTCCATGTCGAGCGCTTCGCCACCGACCGAACAGACACCATCGACCAGGACAAGCGCACCATGCTCGGCTGCAACCTTTGCGAGGCTGTGGACATCGGTGCGTACCCCCGTGCTGGTATCGACATGCGTGATGCTGAGAATCTTGTAGGAACCTGCAGCAAGCCTTGCCTTGACCGCTTTCACTCCTGCCACATCGCCCGGTTCGCTGGCGACTACCTCAACCTCAGCGCCATGGCGACGGAAGATGTCTCCCATTCTGTCGGAGAAATAACCCGTATGGAGTATCAGCACGCGGTCTCCCGGTTCGGTGATGTTGGCGACCGCAAGTTCCATTGCGAGCGTGCCTGACCCAGCAACGATGAAAGGCTGGCCGGATGGGGCGAGCCAGACTTTTCGCATCTTTTCAAGCGCCTGGCCGAACTCTTCAATAAACTGAGGATCTACATGGCTCAGGGTGGGCTTGGAGGTTTCTGCAAGTACCTCGTACGTGAATTCTATGGGACCTGGAATCATGAGCAGACGTCTTCCCTGCATGACGGGCACCTCCATGGAAGGTTGGTTCTTTGTTGCTTCGATATGAAAATCAGTATACACTATCCCGGCGGCTCAAGGAATATTCTCTTGCCCGGCGCGCGCCAGCATTTTCATGATCTCTGCTTTCCACCGTGCACGGAACTCCGGTGGTCCCAGTACTTCACAATCGCTACCGCAGCGCAAGGCCCTTCCTAGCACTTCAGTCCAGTCGTGTATGGGCAGGCTCATCTGCAGGACAGGCTCCGGCTCTTCCCGATACTCAACCTGCTGTTGCGGGTGCCAGGTCTGATCGCGTATGGCCCGTGCTGCTCCGCCATGGAACCGCAAGACAGCCGTCCCGATCGGTTCGCCTTTGAAGATACCGTACGAAGCTGAGAGATAATGTTCAATTTCATCACGAGAGGGCAGCTCTCGCACGGTTTTTGCACCGAGTCTTGGCTGTGTCATGCGGGAAACGGCAAAGACCCGGAGCTCCTCGGAGAGCGAATCAAATGCAACGCAGTACCATTTGCCTCCATAATTCACCATGCGCAGGGCCACGATGTTGCGCTGACTCTCCCTGCCTGATGCATCCCGATAGAGAATTGAGACCTCAAGCGATTCCATCAGGGAATGGCTGAGCGCGGATGCGACTTCTATGTCGATCTCTTCAAAATAAGGGAGCTCGTACCGCACCTTGTCGGCAATCGATATATAGCGGCTGCCAAGCTGGTGTTTGAGTGTCTGCACCAGCTGTTCTGAGAAGAAAGGCACATAGTAGAGCCGTCTCAGGATGGCTTCTATGAAGGCAAGGGCCAGGAGTTGCTTTTCATCAGCAAATTGCAGCCTGTTCCATGGTGAGGCATACTCATATCTTCTCTTGTAGCGATTCCAGACTATGGGAGCATCAAGTCTGTCGCGAAGATACTCGATATCCCGTTTTACCTGACGCCGGCTGACTTCGAACTTTTTCATGATGTCGTCCAGCGTCACGCAGCCTGTATTCCGTATGGATCGGTCAATGTAGAACAGTCTCTCCGTCTGGCTCATGGATGCCTCTCCTCGTGCATCATATCGGCAGAGGAGAGAAGAGGCATGAGAGCATGTTCTGGCAGCGCGTCAGTGGCGCGAGGTGCTCTTTCTTATCTTTTCGAGCAGTGTTGCCTGCTCCGGCGCTCGCAGATACGCCCATGTAACGTCCGGTACCAGGGATCGGAGGGCATCCCAATCGTTCTTTCTGATGCACTCACGTACCGTACTGGCGCTGATGATACGTCCATCCGGAGTGGTGAAACGGGGAATCATCTCGAATGCAATGCCCCATCGCGGAAGTATTTCCCGCATCGCCCGGTTGTACGCTTCTGTCACCGGGCAGTACGGCTCTTCACCCACGAACCGCATGCGTATGTCCAGTGCCGGTGCGATTTTCTGGGCGAAGAGCGCGACGTCGAGATGTGCCTGCGCATCGGCAAGATGTTCTTCCCGAGTAAAGTAGGTCGGGAATGTAGCGGCACTGACCATATACCGATCAGTGTCTACCACGGCAACATTGGCCAGGTGGGAGGTGCCACGCTGCACAAGGTTAAAGCGATCCCGGAAGGGGAAGAGAGAGCGGTCTTCCCTGACAACAAAAACTACGACCCCGGCCGCCCGTGCTGCTGCAGTTTCAATAAGGCCAAGATGCCCCCTGGTGAAAGGATTGCAGTTGACGACTACCGCGGCTCTGCCGGGAGGCAGATGAGAGACTGCCTGCCTGATTCGTTCGAGATATCGATCCAGGCCATGCAGGCCACCTTCCAGGAGCACCGCATAGGGTTCGGCTCTGGCGATTTCCCTGAAACCCAGCGAGACAAAGAATTTTGCCGACGCTGGTCTGGTGAAAATCAAGCGGTGCATGATGCCCCTTCGTGCCTGTTCCTGGATGAGGTTGTTCACTATGGCTGCAGTCAGCCCTTCGCCTTGCTGTGCGGGATCAACGGCTATGGTCATGAGTACATCGCCTGCAAAACTGCCTGTCCCTATGATGGCTCCTCGGCGATCGCGAACGACAATGGTATACTCGACACGTTCGTCGAACTTCAGATCAAAATGCTTCAGAAATCCGGCAAGTTCCTCGCTCACCGCCGGTTCGGACGGATCAACCGAAAGAATATCGTATTCGCCATACATTGGTGCATGCTCCCTCGAGAGATGCGGCAGGACCGGCCATGCCGTCAGCCCTGCCACAGCTTCATGGAACTGAGTGCTCACTGGCTTGTGCTGGTCAGTCCTGTGGCTTCCATATCACATCGAGCACGGTGCCATCCCTGTATTCAACGACCGCAACAGGTTCATCGGTAATCGGCAGAGGATCCGGTTCGCCAGTGATCGAGTAGGCAAGGTCGCGCAGCTCTTTGATGTCCATGACAGGCAATCTGGCTTTCATGAGATTTTCTCTCAGGTCCTCTCGTGATGGATGGACTGCAATGCCACGGTCGGTGACAATCACATCAACAGTCTCTCCGGGGGTGCAGATGGTCTGTACACGATCGGTGACGATGGGAAGGCGTCCTCGTATGAGTGGCGTCGTAATAATGGTACAGCGCGCGCCTGCCGAAGCGTCGGGGTGTCCTCCGACAGCTCCCATGATGGTGCCATGAGAATCGGTGATCACATTCACATTGAAGTCGACATCAACTTCGGTTGCGCCGAGTACCACATAATCGAGATGGTTGACCATGGCCCCCTTGTTCCAGGGATTGGCGTAGTGGTCAACATCGTACTCCTGATGCCGTGGATTGTCGCGGAGCGACTGGATTGCACGGGCATCGAAGCTCTGCGTGTCGAAAAGCGTCTGAATGATACCTTCGTCGAGCAGATCGCAGAAAGGTCCCGGTATGCCACCGATTGCGAAACTTGCTGTAATCCTGTCACGCAGCATGATGTCCCGCAGGTAACGGCCGGCGGCTACGGATGCAGCGCCTGCCCCAAGCTGCATGGAGAATCCTTCGCGGTAATAGCCTGCTGTCTCGATGACCCGCGCGGTGAGTTTTGCGAGCAGCAGGTCTCTGGGATTGGTGGTGATACGCAGTGCTCCAGATGAGATCCCACGTGGATCCCCGATGGAGGAGACCGGCACGATGTAGTCAACCAGGTGCTGGGGAATGCTCACTGGACAGAGTGCGCCTTCCACCAGATGGTCAGTGACGGCAATTACCGTATCCGCATAGCGCGCATCTACCATGGCATAGCCAAGCGAACCACAGGCCGCAGGGCCTTCGATGCCATTGATGTTGCCCATGCGGTCGCAGGCTGGGGCTGCAAGAAAAGCAACATCAATGTGCAGTTCTCCGCTTGTAATGGCTCGAGCGCGACCCCCATGCGGCCTCAGAATGGTCATTTCCTGCAGTCTGTGGGTGGTGAGGTAGGCGCCAAGTCTCCCCCGTGCTCCTGAACATTGCGCAGCAACTATCACCCCCGATTCAAAATAGGGGATGAGATCATCGTTTGCATCCAGAAATGAGCTTGGGGCAAGCCTGAGGTTGCGGAATCCCATTGCAGCGATGGTCTGCATCACCATATTCATGACACGGTCGCCATTGCGAAGGGCATGGTGGAAGGAAATGGTCATCCCGTCCTTCAGACCGGATGCTTCGATGGCTTCCTCAAGGGATGCGAGCACTTTGGAGGTGCCTGGTCTGAAAGCCTTGATCTTCTGGCCGGCACGGCGACCATCAGGTACGGTTGCAAAAGGTCCGGCATAGGGCCGGATGTCTCGATAGCCGGGAAGTGTATCGGGGATGAATCGGCCAGCAGCATTAATCATTGAGATCCTCCTGTGGCACAAGCCCGGCAGCGACGGCATGCGCGAGGGTTCGGCGTGCCCGTATGATCATGGGTGCGTCGATCATCTTGCCATCAACCGCAACGACTCCAGCCTTTCGCGCCATGGCTTCGCGATAGGCTTTCAGAATACGCTGTGCGCTCTGGATTTCCTTCTCGGAAGGCGTAAATACCCGATGTACCAGCTCGATCTGGCGTGGATGCACACAGGATTTGCCGTCGAAGCCAAGCTGTCTGGCGAGCTCGGTTTCACGTATGAAGCCTTCCTCGTCCTGCAGATCCGAGAAGACCGAATCGATCGGGCTGATATCCGCTTCCCGGGCTGCATAGACAATCATGCTTCTTGCAGCAAACAGTTCAGCGCCATCCTTGGTTTTGGTTGTCTTGAGTGAGGTGGCGAAGTCCTCACCGCCGATGGCGAGGGCCATCATCCGTGGGCTTGCGCTCGCAATTTCGAATGCATTCCGAAGTCCCCGTGGTGATTCAATAGCCGCCATGAGCCGGATTGAGCCTTCAGGGAAGCCGTACCTGCGTTCGGCCTTGGTGACGATGTCATCAATGCGCTTGATTTCTTCGGCTTCTTCGCATTTGGGGAGGCGAATGAAATCCGGTCGGGCAGGCAGTATTGCTGCCAGATCATCGAAACCCCACGGCGTGGAAATATGATTGATACGTACACCCACCTCGCAGGGATAGCGGATCGTTGCAAGTGCATTGCGAACAAGAATCCGGGCCGCATCCTTTTCGTGGATGGATACGGCATCCTCGAGATCGAAAATGAGACTGTCTGCGCCATAGATGCCGGCATGCTGGAGAAGTCCGGGGTTGTTCCCTGGTGCAAAGAGCATGGCGCGTCTGAGTGATTCATGCATTGCCTGGCTCCTTGTCGGCTGGTGCGGTCGCACGAGCGATTGCGGTTTCGATGCGTGCTTCGATGGCGTAATCGAGCGCACCCCGATCCTGGATATGTACTTCTGCATCCTGAATATCGGCCTGCTGCAGATGCCGGGTCACAATCGAGGTAATGCGTCTGCCGAACTGCTTCTGGACAGGGCTTTCAAGAGAGATGACGATGCCTTTCCCCGGCTCGCCAGGTGCGATCATGATCAGAATATCGCTCGATTCCAGTGTACCCGCCTGTGCGGGGCGTTGGATCAGGGCCATAGATTTCCTCCAGATTGACGTTGCAGCGCATGGATGAACAGCGCTGCAGCAAGCATGTCTGCAGATCCGCCGGGGCTGAGATTGCGTGAGCAGAATTCTTCATTCATGCATGCGAGAGATGCGAAATCCCTTGAAGGACTGTAGGTTCCGGCCTCAAGCTGGGCAGCTGCTCTTGTCTGGGCCCATGCCAGGCCTTCCATCCCGCCACGCGCAAGAAGACAGGTGTCTTCAAGTACTGCAATTGAAGTCAGGAGTGCCTGCATCTGTTGCGCTTCGGTTGGTGGCGATGATGGATTGCCTGTTCTGAACAGAGGCAGGAGCAGGTCAAATAGCATGGGGAAGCCATCCTCTGCCTGTCCTCGGACTCCGCGCACCTCAGCCTTTGCAAACCAGTATTTCCCATGGGTGTCTGGTACGGCCTGCTCCATGTCACGTCTGACAATGTCTGCTGCGATTGCTCGAATGGTTTGATGGAATGCCAGATCGGAAAGGGGCGAGGGCAAGTGCGTGTTGTGCTGCATTGGATCAGTGGGGTCGGCGTCGGGATGCCCAAGGAGCCAGGCGGCTGCTGCAACACACAGGCCCAGGGTAAAAATGGCTCCCTTGTGGGTGTTGACTCCTCTGGTTACGCGATACATGGTCTGTTCAGCTGCAATGCCTGTCGGTCGGAGCAGGGGAAGCAGTGTTGCGAGCTGCTCGCCTTCAAATTCCCATGCCGTCAGCGCGATCTCCATGAATGAGGCTCCCAGCGCGGCAGCCGATGTAAGAAAATGGGCATAGGTCATATCGCGGTGTGCGCCATTCCACGAGGGACAGACAAGACCGGGCTTCCCTTCCAGTGAAGCTTCATCCATAAGGGCTTCAACGGCGAGAGTGGCGATGGTTCTGCAGGTGCGATGTGCTCGATCCTTTTCTGAAGTTGAACGCATCCTGCCTTGCACACTCATGAGAACGCTCCTTCCCGGCGGAGGCTAGCGGGGTGGCAGCCTTTACATTGTGTTAGAGCAGGCTGCCCGTCTGCCAGCTGGAGCAGGGATTCACATGCAGCTTCGAGTGTTGCGAGAGTATGTCGGTGTGATGCCATGCAGAGCTGTGCCGGCCTGCTGCAGACCAGACAGCTCCGTGGCTGCAGTTTCGGCATGCCAGGCAGTATGCACTGTTCACGATGGAGTGGCAGCAGCGTGCCATACTCACCACGCAATGGTGCGAGTACATCAATATCGAGCAGTCTGCCCCAGGCCAGGCTGTCTTCAATACCTGCAGCGAGGTGTTTGAGCCGTTCTGCCGTGCCTTCCACAGCAGCGAGCCACACCGGACCTGCTTCATCTACGTACCAGTATTCCTCGAAAACGTGATGGTGCTGGCGTGCGAGGGCTCTCAGACAGGCAAGGCGCCCAAGTCTTGCAGCTCGTATGTGACGAGCCGTTCGCTTGCGAGGGCCAGGAGCCACAAGGGTGAGGGAAATGACAGGAGTGCGCCACCGGACGAAAAGCTGCTCCTGCAGAGCTGCTCTCCGTTCGCGAGCCTCAAGAAGGGCGCGCCTCAATGTGTCCAGGCTTGTGCCGGTCACTTCTTCCCAATCAGCCATCTGAGACTCCTGCGCCATGGCCATGCTCAGGCGCCTGCCATGCCGCCTGCTGCCTTTTTCCTGCGCTGGATGATGGGCAGCAGGAAACTTCCTACCGTAAGGATTGCCAGTACGATGGTGATGGGGTCAGAGACGAATACTGCATAGCTGCCATTCGAAATGGTCAGCGCCTGACGGAATTTCTCTTCTATCGCGCCTCCGACTATTGCACCGAGCACCATGGGTGAGGTAGGGAATCCTGTCCGTTTCATGAACAATCCCAGCAGGCCGAACGCAATGACAATGAAGAAATCGAACGTCATGTTCGAAATGCTGTAGGTGCCGAGGAATGCCAGACCAAGAATCAATGGATAGAGAATGCGTTCCGGTATCGAGAGGATTCGTACGAGGACACCGGCGAGCGGTATATTGACGACTGCAAGCACCAGGTTGCCGACGAACATCGAGGCTATGACGCCCCAGGCAATCTGTGGCGTGCGCTCGAAGAGCAGTGGGCCGGGCTGAAGACCGAGCATCATCAAGGCTCCCAGCATGATTGCAGTCGTTCCCGAACCGGGAACTCCCAGCGTCATCATCGGGATGAGCGCACCGACACTGGCGGCGTTATTGGCAGCCTCTGGAGCCGCCAGGCCTTCCACTGCGCCCTCTCCGAACTCTTCCTTGTTTTTGGAAAGGTTCTTCTCCTGGTTATAGGCCATGATGGATGCCATGGTGGCGCCGGTGCCGGGGAGCACGCCAATGACAAAGCCCAGTGGTGTAGAGCGCAGAATGCCCGGCCAGATTCGCCTCCAGTCTTCACGGGTAATCCAGATGCGACCGAATTTCTTCTGAATCTTGGTTTTGCCCTTGCCAATTTCCTTCAGGCTTTCGAACACCTCGCCAAGCGCATAGATACCGATGATTGCTATGAGGAAATCAATGCCGCCCTGCAACTCCATGAGCCCAAATGTGAAGCGATGCACGCCGGACAGAGCATCGATACCTACCGTGGCAATCATGAGCCCGAGGAACATCGAGACAAATCCCTTGAGCACCTTGCCCTCACCTGACATCGAAGCGGTGGCTGAAAGAGCAAAGAGATAGAGCATGAGGTACTGTGCCGGGCCGAATTTGATGGCCAGCTTGGCCAGCGGTGCGGAGAGCAGCACCATGAAGATGGTCGCAATCATGCCTCCCAGGAAGGAAGCAATGGCTGAAATCGCCAGGGCTGCTTCGGGGCGCTTCTTCTTTGTGGCGAGCGGATATCCATCCCAGCAGGCAGCGATGGCTGCACCGTCACCGGGGGTGTTGATGAGGATGGAGGATCGAGAACCACCGTACATTGCTCCATAGTAGACACCCGCCATGGTAATGAGCGCACCAACAGGCCCCATCTTGAAGGTGAGCGGCAGGAGCAATGCTACGCCGGACGCCGGGCCAATGCCTGGCAGCATGCCGATGATAGTCCCGAGCACACCACCCAGGGTGACCCACATGAGGTTGATTGGCTGCAGGGCCACACCAATGCCGATCGCAAGATTTTGCAGAATCTGTTCCATGGCAAGCTCCTCAGAAGTCCAGGAATGGGGCAGGCGGCAGTGTGATGCCCAGCAGTCTGCTGAATGAGAAATAAATGCCGACAGCAAAGATGAGCGCGATCACGGTCGGCCACAGCATCTTCTTGCCCTTGGAAATGAAGAGCATGATGGATTCAATGAACAGGAAGGTAGAGATCATGAAGCCGAGTCTGTCGAAGAGCAGGGTGTAGAGGACGCTGGCTCCAACCACGAAGGCTACAATCTGCCCTTCCTTTGCGATCTTGAATTGTGCCCGTTCGGCTGATCCCGTTTTCTGCTGCCTGCGGAGCTCTGTTATCAGCAGCACGACAGCCAGGATAGCCATGCCGGCAGCAATGATCAGGGGGTAGATGCGCGGCTCCCACGGATCACCGAACATTGCCTCAGGCAGATTGAGCGCACCAATGCCATATGCAATCGCCAGCACCAGATAGAACAGATCGGCGATCACCTGCAGTGTGAGCACCATGAAAACCTCCAGTAGAGATCAGGAAAATCGTAAGGAAACGCCCTGGCATCATGCCAGGGCGTCACTGGAATCCAGCCACGTCAACCTTACGGCATGGATTCCATCAGTCGTCATTTCACGAGAATACCGATTTCCTCGAATATTTCGGTATATTCTTCATTCACCTTGTCGAGGAAGGCCTTGAATTCAGGCTGATCCATGTAGGCCGGGGTCCAAGACTGCTCAGCCATGATCTTCTTCCAGGTCTCGGTCTTGACCATCTTTGCAAGTGCGTCACGCCAGTAGTTCACTGCATATTCGGGCATTTCGGGCGGTCCGAAGAGACCGCGCCAGTTGGAGAACTCGACATCGATACCCTGTTCCTTCATGGTAGGATAGGTAGCGACGATGCCGGTACCTATGCGCTGGCTTGCCGTAATGCCCAGACAGCGTACATCACCCGATTCCACAAGACCGCGGAGGCTGGCAATGTCAGAGGAGAGTACATCGATAAAGCCGCCCATGAGCTGGGTCGGGCCGGTGCCATCCTGGAAGGCAATGTACTGGATCTTGCGCAGGTCCTTGATGCCATATGCTTTCGCAACATAGAGGAACACGATGTGGTCCATGGAGCCTGCTGCAGAACCGCCGCCGATTTTCACCGAGCCGGGATTGGCCTTGATGGCATCGAGGACTTCCTTCATGGTCTTGTACTTGCTGTTCTTGGAGACGTAGAAGGCTCCATAGTCCGCAATGAGGCGTGCCAGAGGAGTGGTGTCCTTGTAGCCGAACTTTGAGGTGCCATTCAGCTTGATGAAGAGGAGGGGAGGAGAGTAGACGGAGATGAGATCATCGGCACCTTTCTTGGTCTGCATGTAGGCCAGGTTGATACCGCCGCCTCCGCCGGTGCGATTGGTTACAGGCATCGGAACTGAGACAATCTTTTCATCTGCGAGTGCCTTTGCAACCATGCGGATAGTGGTATCCCATCCACCGCCGGCGCCGGATGGAGCGACGAATTCCATAGGCTTGTTCGGATAGTTTGCCGGAGCCTTCTGTGCAAAGGCTGCACCGGCACATGACAGCAGCAGGCAGGCTGCTGCGATCGTTTTGCTGAACCGTGTCATTGCGGATCCTCCTCTCGGATAGGGTCCTCGCGCTGAAGCGCAGGTACCCTGATTCTCTCTTCAGCATAGTTGCATTTCGGGAATTTGGGTAATACTTTGTTTGTATTGCCGGCCATAGGCGGGCCATATGGGAAGGGAGACCAGAGGGAATCTTCATGGAAGAACGTGACTGGAGGATTCTGGATACTCTGTACAAGGAACAGAGCATCTCAAAGGCTGCCAAGCTGCTCTACATATCACAGCCAGCGTTGACGGCGCGTATTCACCAGATCGAGCAGGATCTAGGTTCGACATTGATGATCCGTACCAGCAAGGGAGTACGCTTCACACCCCAGGGTGAGTTTGTCGCCAGAAAAGCCAGAGACATGCTCAGGGAATTCGCGTCTATCCGCGAGCACCTGCAGGCGATGGGGGAGGAACTCTCCGGCACGCTCAGAATTGCCGCCTCACAATTCATGATGAAATATGTCTTGCCGGAGCTGCTGCGACAATTCAAGGACATATGTCCGGCTGTGGAATTCAATCTGATGTCTGCGTGGAGCAAGGATGTCTATGGTATTGTGCGATGCCGCGATGCTCATGTCGGTTTCGTGCTCGATACCCTGGAATGGGAGGAAGAGCGGTTCCGGCTGTTCGATGATCCCATGTGCGTGGTGAGCACACAGGAGATCAGACTCGTGGATCTTCCGGACCTTCCGCGAATCGAATTCCATACCAATCCTTCAAATAAGGCAGTGCTCGATCGGTGGTGGCAGAGCAATTTCGAAAGACCTCCCCGCATTGCGATGGTAGTGGACATCCTCGATACCTGCCATGAGATGGTCCGCCATGGTCTGGGGTATGCCATTCTGCCCCGGATGATCGTAGCCCGGGATCCCCTGCTGCATCTTATCGAGTTGAGGGATGCAGAAGGCCGGCCCCTTGAGAGGACCGGCTGGATGGTGTACAGCGCGAAATCTGCAGCCGAACTGCCAATTGTCGAACGTTTTGTCGAATTCGTAAAGGCGATCGACCTTCAGCAGCTGCTTGCCTAGCTGAGCCTGATTCCCAATGCTTCGGCAGCTTCCTCTCTCGTTCTGGCCTTGAGCAGTTTTTCTCTCACAATGTCTGATCCCAGTACGGATCCCAGGCTCGTGAGCACCTGCATGTGGGGAGCAGGGTCATCGGCCGGGCTCGCAATCAGCGCAATGATATGGGCCGGTGTGCCATCGATGGTCTGGAAATCGATGCCCTGGTGATGGATGCCGATGGCAAGCACTGGCTCCTCGGTGCCGGCCGTCCGGGCGTGTGGAATCGCGATGCCATGCTGCATGCCGGTAGACATCTGGTGTTCGCGTTCCATGATGTCGTGCAGGACCGTATCACGATCCCTGAGCTTGCCGTTTCTGGCTAGCGTATCGACGAGCTCGGTGATTGCTTCGTCCCGGTTATTGGCCTTCATGCCTACTACAATGGACTGAGGGTCGAGTATGCGCCGGAAGGTCGGATCCTTTCTGCTCTTTTCCACATCAATCTGGCGTCGCAGGGCTTCAGGGTCATAGGTTTCCTTGAGTTTGTCGAAATTGGCGTCGAGATTCACGAGTACTTCATGCAGCACAGCCCTCACGAAGGGTATGTCCTCAGGTGCGGATTCCAGTATCAACCTGTTGCGCTCTACCTTGAGAGACATGGAAATATCACCCTTGCGGATGTGCGAAATCTCATCGCGGATGCTCATGAGCTGCACGAAAAATCCCTCATGCTGGAGATTCAGAAGGAGGGTGGAGGAGAGCAGCTCGGCGAGTTCCGCATTGGGCAGATCGATAGTGATCTGTTCCGATGTGCTGCCTTTGGACTCCTTCCGCGTACCTCTGCCTCCTCGCTCGAGAACGATATTGAGCAGTATGGGTGCGGCAATGGTGGTGAGCATGGTCATCAGTATCGAAGCACCGAACATGCCAGGTTCGAGAATGCGAGCCGAGAGCCCGATGCCCGCGATGATGAGCGCGACCTCACCGCGAGGCACCATGCCAACGCCGATGCGCAGTGCGCCCGTTGCATTGAATCCCATGAAGAGAGAAGGCAAGCCACACCCGAGTACCTTGGCCGCTACGGCTGCAAGCGTGAAAATCAGGCCGAACAGCAGCACCGAGGGCTCCAGTATCTTCTGAACCTGCACCTGCATGCCCATGACCGCGAAAAATACGGGTACAAAGAGCTCGTACAGCACTTTGGTCTTATCCTGGATGAGGAACGAGAGCTCGGTTTTGGAGAGGCTGAGGCCCACGACATAGGCTCCGATGATCATGGCCAGCCCCTGCATTTCGAAAATGCCTGCAATCAGGAGGGCCAGGCCAAGGGCGAGTACATTGAAGTGGCTCTCCCCTCCAATACTCCTCAGAAAGGATGAAATCTTTTTGGAAAAAATCAGACCGATAGCGGTAAAGCCCAGCCAGATGCCGAATGCCTTTGCCGCAATCGAAAGAATGCCGAGGGTAGAGAGCCCGCCGCCCTTGCTGCCTTCCAGCACGGCTACTATACCAAGCACGATGGCCAGAAGAATGATACCCAGCACATCATCAAACACGGCCGCAGCCAGTATCGTAACACCCTCCGGCGAGTCCATCTTCTTCTTGTCGGAGAGAATGCGTGCAGTGATGCCGACGCTCGTGGCCGTACTCATGATGCCGAGAAACATGTTGACAGGCGAGAAAAGAGACTGGCCATTGAACACCATGCCCATTCCAGCCCCAAAGAAAAAGGAGAACACGACACCGCCGATACCAACCATGCTGCCCGCAAGAGAATAGCGCAGCAGAAGGTCAAGATCCGTCTCGAGACCGCTTGAGAACAGCAGGATGATTGAGGCAACGGTTGCAAATCCCTGCAGTGCCATGGGGATTGGTTCCGACCCGTTGAGAGGGAAGAGTCCCTGGGGGAATCCTGGCAATCCTACGGCTCCCAGCGCATAGGGGCCTATGATGATACCCGCAACAAGCTCACCGAGCACCGCCGGCAATCTGATGGCCTGTGCTGCGACTCCACCTAGCCTGGCCGAAAAAATGATCACTGCAAGCTGAAAGACAAAAAGGGTGATGGACATGTTTGCGCTGGCTTCCGTTTCCTGAGCAGCAAGCGGCAGGACCGCACAGAGCAGGAGCAGCACCGCCACACCAAGCATTCTGCGACGTGACATATGGGCCTCCAAATCTATGGTACGCTGTTTGGAGCAAATGTGCAAGTCATAAAATGTCAAAAAAAGACATTGTATGCGAAATTTTGCTACATATGGCACAATATGAATATTTTTGGATCGAACATCTGGAGTGGCGCATGACTGTCGAAGCTGCTACACTGAAAAAGCCATGGTGAGGATTCTCTATGAAAATGACGAGATCCTGGTGATCGACAAACCTGCCGGACTCGCTTCCCAACCGGGAGAGGCTGTTGGTGCACATGTTGTCCAGGTGCTGGAAGCGCAGCTGGGTATGGCACCTTATCTTGTGCACAGGCTGGACAGAGATACTGCAGGCTGCATGGTGCTTGCCAGAAACCCTGCTGCGGCTTCGCGCTGGTCACGGCTCATCGCCGGCAGGGAAGTTCGCAAGCGCTATCTGGCCTGGGTGGCCGGGGCTCCGTCCCGCTCATCAGGAACGATCGATCTTCCACTTGAGGGCAGCAGGGGGATGCAGGAAGCATGTACCCTGTACCGGCTGCGTGAAACATGTATGCTGTCTGATGCCACATTACCTTCTGATTTTCGCTGCAGTCTGCTGGAGCTCGAACTCAGGACAGGACGCATGCATCAGATTCGCCGCCATCTCGCCTCCCTCGGATTGCCGATCATCGCTGATGACAGGCATGGCGATTTTCAGCTCAACAGAGTCTTACGCAAACTGCTCAGCGCGAAGCGTCTTCTCCTGCGGGCATGGTGCCTCAATCTGCCCGACGGCACGGAAATCGTTGCACCAGAGCCAGAGCACTTTGCTGCATTCCGGCAGGCTCTGGAGCAGGCTGGCGCACGCTGGCTGGGAGGAAGATCATGAGAGAGCCTTTCGAAATCGAGCCGGGAGCATGGTGGGTACTGCCTGATGGGAGATGTATTGCCGTACCGTCCTTCCATGAGAGCTGGCTGAAGGCGCATCCTGCCATTGCTGGCGGCGCTCGCAATACTATCGAATTCGTCCAGAAAAGCGGATGGCTCTCGGTGACCCTGCACAGTCAGGGATTCCTCGAGGTGATTGCGCGCTCGATGCACGATGCCCGCCAGAGACAGGCTCTCAGAATGCTCATCGAGAAAAATGCGGCAAAGCTTGCAAAGCTGGTGCTTTTCATTCCCGGTGTGGAAGGATGTGTCATGCTGGAGGGAGAGGCATCGCATGCATGGGAATCGGTTGAGGCTGCCATCGATTCCCTGACTCAGGCCGAAGGAGTTCCAGACAATTCCTGAACTCAATTATCCACCTTTAAATGATGCCAGCATGGACTGCAGCGTAAGAGCGTTCGCTGCCGCATTGCCCTGTGCATGATTGTTGAAGGCCACGAAAAGCTGGGTGGATTGCTGTGCCATGAGGCGCACAAGCCTCAGTCGTTCCCGCAGTTCTTCATCAGAGTAGCGATACTCGTATCGGCTGGTGCTATCACCGGACCACCACAGGCTCGCATTTCTGCCATGGAGCCTGTAGTAGCCGAGATCGGAGGTGCGGACAACCGACTCGGGCGGGAGGCCGGGAAGGTCAGGACGGTCGATGGTGACCAGACCCACGTGGCGAGCCCGCAAGCTTTCAAACACTCTATCGAGATACCATTCCGCATTCCGGAATTCCACAACAAGTGGAAACATTGCCAGCTCGTCCAGCAGATGCGCCAGATAGCGTCGGTTGTCCACAGTATAGGCAAAGCGATAGGGAAGCTGCACCAGCACGCACCCCAGCCTTCCCGTATTCTGGAGCGCCGTCACTGCCTCCCTGAAAGACGCAGCATGTGCGCGCCATCCTTCTTCTACCTCATGAGTAAGGCTCCTGTGCACCTTGAGGGACATGCGGAAATCGCTGGGTGTCAATGCAGCCAGATGCTCGAGCTGATGCGGTGTCGGCATGCGGTACCAGGTGAAATCGAGTTCCACAAACGAAAAGATGAGCGAATAGTAACGGAGCATTTCATGGGACGGCAGATCCTCAGGATAGAACGTGCCTTTCCATGCGTCGTACGAGTATCCGCAGGTACCTATCAGAACATTGCCTACATGCATCGGAATCATTATAGTAGGATTCGTAAGGCTGAAGAAGTTACACTACAGTCAAGGAGCAATCGATGATCCTGTCGATTCTGGCCAGAATTGCAAGCGCGGTACTCTCTCTCTACATGCTGCTGTGCATTATCCGCATATTCTTCTCCTGGATGCCGCGTCTGGCAGAAGGCCCATGGGGAAAGCGCATTGCATCGCTCACGGATCCCTATCTCAGGATTTTCAAGGGTATTCCTCTTTTTACCACTCCTGCCGTGGATTTCAGCCCCATTGTGGCACTCGCCGTGCTCTCCGTAGCCAACAGCCTGTTTGTGACGCTTTCGTATGCGATGCGCATCACGCTTGGTTTCATCGCAAGCCTGCTTGTTGATGCTGCGTGGTCTGCTGTTTCGTTCGTGCTGGGTTTTTTTCTCGTCTGCATTGTGGCGAGGATCATTGGCTATCTGGCACGCCTCATGACCCTGCATCCGCTGTGGCAGATACTTGATGGCATCATCAATCCCATTCTGTTGCTGATCAATCGCCTTATCTATCGTGGCAGGCAGGTTGAATATCTGCAGGGTCTCATCACCGGATTCCTTGTGCTGCTCGTGCTGCGCGGGCTTGGGGGATGGCTGGTCCGGCTTCTGACGAGACTGTTGCTCGCCTTGCCTGTGTGATGCAGGAATCTGTTCTTTTTCTGCAAATCTCCTGGAGGTATGCATGCTGACTTCACGACAGAGAAGTATATTGAGTTCACTCGCGTCAAAAGAGTGTGTAGTACAGACCATGGGCAAGTATGGGCCCACCGAGGCCTTTGCCGCCAAGCTCGATGAACTGCTCTCGCACCATGAGCTCGTCAAGGTCAAATTCCTTGATTACAAGGATGAGAAAAAAGAGATAGCCGAAAAGCTCGCTGCATCGACAGGTGCGGAACTCGTCAGGATCATAGGCAACAATGCGATCTTCTATCGGCAGAACCCTGATCCCGAACATCGCAGGATACAGCTGGATGCCTGAACACTCTCACAGCATCGGACGATCAGACGGTACCAAGCTCACAACCTCTTTTCCAGTACTCAGTGCCTCACCGCAAGTCTATGCAAGGTTATGGAGCTGCACAGGAACCGGTACCCCGGATAGGTGAGCATGGGATCCAGGAGCGCGTCGCCCAGCACCAGTTCCTTTCCGCCCAGCGGTCCGCTGTTGAGCAGCAATCTGGCCATGGGCGCTGCCTGGCAGGGATCGAGGAACAGCAGATCGAGCGCTTCCTTCCATGCGCCTCTCAGATCCTCAGGTATGTCCAGATCATGGGAATGTGCCGCAAGCTGCACGATTCCTTCTTTGCGGTCTTCTATGAATTCGGAATACAGACCGTAGAAATGTTCCTCGACGCCATAGATGCCGGCGATGGCAAGCACGATTTCATCAGAAACATATGCAGGTCTGTCGGTTGCCTTCAGACAGGCCAGCAGTGTGGGCAGGGCTGATTCGGCTTTCAGCAGCTCCAGTGCATAGGCACCAGAAATCCGAACGCGTGGATTCTGCGAAGCTCTGATCACCTGCTCTATCTCAGGCACTGCTTCACGCGCTCCCATCCGTGCAAGCGCCACCATGGCCGTACTCTGCAACATGTAGTCTTCAACGCGGAGGGCACGCAGCAGCACCGGTACCGCTGCTGCAACCTGATGGCGGCCGAGGATACGTGCAGCAATGTATGCTGTCGTATAGGCATTATTCTCGACTTCCTTCAGGAGAGCGTTGATGGTGGAAGGCTCCAGCTGTTCGAGTGTTTCCAGCGCCAGCAATGCCTCCATGCGCACTTCGAAGCGCGGTGACTGCATATAGGCCACAAGCTGCGACTGGCTCAGTCGCGACCTGGATTTTGCCAGTTCCTTGAGCAGGCGGATTTCTTCCCTAGCACTGGCACTCTGATCCAGGCGACTCATCAGTTCGAAGGCTTTCAGCTCACGGGGTGAGAACAGCACAGCCAGTGACTGTGAGACGGTTTTTGCTCCAAGATGAGGCAGGTTGCGCATGCCATAGATCACCAGAGCGAGCGCAATCGTGATGATGGCATAGTAGATCTGATATGCCTGAGTCTTGCCAAGCCTGGCTCCCGTAAGACTCTCAAGCGCAATACCTCCCAGCAGCGAGCCTATCGAGCCTCCGATACCATACGCCAGATTGTACACTACCGCCAGGTCGAGCATTTTTTCTTTGGGTACGAGCCCGAAGTAGTATACCTGACCGGCGTTTTCCTCTCCTGCAAAGCCGAATGATGACAGGAAGTGCACAAAGGACAGAAAGAATGCCACGAGGGCGGGAGCTGCCGCGAGCAGCGATTTCCCCGGCAATACCGCGATGGGCATGAAGGAGACGAGGCCTGTCGCACTGAAGATGATGAACAATGGTTTCGAGCCGAGCCTGTCAACCACAAGCCGGGTGATCAGACCCATGGCGATTGAGCCCAGACCAGCGACAATGGAATACACCATGATCGCATCATCACCCTGATTGAACACATCCCGTGCGTAGACCGGCAGAAAGGCGCGCCCCATGCCCGACAGCAGCGAGAGCAGCAGGAACGTAAAGATGAACGCCCTGAACTCGGGCTTCTGAAGTGCATCCATCGTTACCTTCCACAGCGAAACTTCGCTTGCACCAAAAGCATCCGGTTCGGGCGTCTTGAGCAGAAACACACAGCCTGCGAGTCCGGTCACCACACCGATGCCAATTGCAAGCGAATAGGTCCACAGGGATGCATGCTCTCCCAGCATCCCCGCGAGTATCATGCTGGCTGCGATGCCTGCGATCGAGTTGATCACCGATACGTTGACGAGGAAACGTCCCTGGTCACTTCTTGGTTTGTCGCTGCCGCCCGATGCAAGGTATCCAAGTACCGGATTGTTGCCGATCAGTGCGACGCCTCGGGCAATATGAAATCCTGCCGTACTCAGCACGACGATGAGCAGAGCCCAGAACGCATATCCTTTTTCGGCCAGCCAGGCGCTGCCAATCATGGGCAACAGGACGAGATAGCGGATGATCCATCCAGTGCCGAACAGCTTGACAATCCCTGCACGGCCCACCAGTCGCTTGCCGACAGGCAGCATGAAGAAGGTCACATAGACCAGTGCATTCAGAATGCCGATGACGCCATTGGTGGCTCCCAGTCTCAGCGCAAACAGGGTAATGACCGATCCGGAAACAAAGACGTAGGAGAATGAGTTGAGAAGATTGAAGATATTGAAGGTGCGTCTGGCAGAGGCAAGCCGCTGGGGAGACAGTGGAAGCGCCATACCCTAACTATATACTATGACCATGGTGTGAGGGGTAGCAGGTTCCTCACATTTCAGGGCTCTCGGCGCCTGCCGGCACTGCTGCTGGACGGCGAACCAGCACCTTGGTTTTCCATCGTCCGGTTCTGTAGTACCAGGTGGAAAACAGGAAACCCACCAGCCACCCTGCCGGAATGGACCACCAGATGCCGTCCGATCCCATGGCAAACACCCGGGTAAATAGGAGCGCGCATGGAATACGTACAATCCAAAGCGCGAGCAACGTATTGATCATGGGAATGAAGACATCACCCGCACCGCGCATGACTCCATTGTTGATGAACATGGTACCGAACAGCACATAGAACATGCCTACGATGAAGAGATAGCGGGCCCCGATGTGGATGACCTCTGCATCAGGGGTAAAAATACCTACCAGATATTTCCCCGCAAGGGTTACGAGAAGGGTAATGGCCAGCGAAATGAAGGAGTTGATGATGATCGCAGCCCTGTGGCCCTTGTGTACCCGCTCGGTCTTGCCCGCGCCCATATTCTGGCCGGTAAAGGTCATGAGTGCCTGGCTCAGGTTCATTGCAGGCATCGAGGCAAAGGAATCGATGCGGGCAGCTGCGGTGTAGGCCGCCATGGTTGCAGGGCCGAACTGATTGACAATGCGAGTCAGCATCATCATTCCCAGTGAGACAAGTGTCTGCTGCAGACCGGTCGGCAGACCGATCTTGAGCATGGTGCCGAAGATTTCCCTATCCCATGTCAGCATGGAGCGCTCAAGCCGCATGTGGGCTGATCGCGAGCCGGCCCGGTTGAATATCCACATTGCTCCCAAGAAGCTGCATGCCTGGGCAAGAATGGTCGCCCATGCGACGCCGGCTACGCCCCAGTGGAATACGATGACGAATACCAGATCGAGCACCACATTCAGCAAAGACGCTGCAATGAGCAGATAAAGTGGCGTCTTGCTGTCGCCCACACCGCGAAGCATTGCCGAAACACCATTGTACCCGAAGGTGACCAGCATGCCGCCCAGAATAATGGTCATATAGGTGCTGGCTTCTTTCGTGATTGATGCCGGCACTGCCAGAATGCGCAGAATGAAGGGCACCGCAAGTGCGCCGAGAATGGACATGGCCAGGCCTGCGCCGCCCAGAAAGAGATAGCTCGTGCCGACAGTCCTGGAGAGATGATAGCTGTCCCTTGCTCCGAAGTACTGGCTGATGAGCACCGAGGATCCCATGGTGATGCCCATGATGAGCGATATCAGCAGGAAAATCACCGGAAAGGATACTCCTACGGCAGCCAATGCCTCGGTACCTACGAAACGGCCTACCACAAAGCTGTCTACCATGTTGTAGAACTGTTGGAACACATTGCCGATAAGCATGGGAATGGCGAATGAGATCAGCGTGCCGGCTTCATCTCCCTGAGTGAGATCTTTCATTGTCTGTCCTCGAGTGCCTTGGCTTCATTCCAGTAGCGGTCCATGGTTTCCATCTGATCGCTCGAGAGGGGCAGGCCGGCTTCTCGCATGCGGTGCTCGACATGGCGGAATCTGCCGGCGAATTTTTCGTTGGCATGGTGGAGCGCGACGGAAGGATCAACGCCATAGAGTCTGGCCGCATTTATTACGGCGAAGAGAAGGTCACCGAATTCATCCAGAAGTCTGTCCTGCTGTCCTGTTGCATGCACTGCATCAGACTGGTGTTCCCCACACACCTGCCGTATCTCCTTTATTTCCTCTTCTACCTTGGGCCAGATATCCTCCGGGCGCTTCCAGTCAAAACCTACTTTTGCAGCTTTCTTCTGCAGCTTGTATGCCTTCTCGAGAGGGGGGAGATGTCGGTGGACTTCGTCGAGCACCGAGTCCTTGCGGCGGCGTCCTTCGACTTTTTCCTTTATTGCATTCCACTGTTCCACAACCTGATCGGGATTGTCCAGGGACACGTCGCCAAACACATGGGGGTGTCGGCGAACCAGCTTGCCTGATGCTTCCCTGAGTGAATCGGCTACGGAGTATAGACCTGCCTGCTGATTCATGTACCCCACCATGGTTGCCAGCAGAAAAAGATCACCGGTTTCCTCCATCATGTGGGCGGAATCCTGCTCGGTAATCGCTTCAGCAAGCTCATATGCTTCTTCGATGATGTTGCCTCGAATGGTTGCAGGAGTCTGAGCAAGGTCCCAGGGGCAGCCATCAGAGGCGCGCAGGCGGGCTACAATGGTGAAGAAGGTGCGAAATGCTTCTGCAGCTGCCTCTGCACGTGGCAGAATTTCGGCTGCTGTTGAGCCAGCCAGCTCGTCGAGTGAATGTGCAATTTCCATGAAGGCCTCCCGATGGCATGCAGCGCGGTGCAGGCTGCAGAACAAGGCTGTGTTCAATCGATGATATCAAATTCAGAAAGTTTTGCCAGCAGCGCCGCCATGTCCGGTACCTCGAATTTCCGGTAGACTCTCGCCAGCGTATTCCGTACGGTCGAATCGCTCACTCCATAGAGGGCTGCAATCTCCTTGACACTGAGTCGCTGGAGGAGAGCCTTGAGATACAGCATCTCGGTCTTGGCCAGATGGAATTCGCTCAGTGACAACACAGCTCTTCTGGTGGTCACCAGCAGATGGAAACGATCACGAAAGGCGAGCGTGACGAACATGAAGAATGCGATGACGAGCGCGATGGGTGTGAACAGTTCCTGGAGCGGAATACGTGCCGTTATGCTGATCAGCACAATACTGAGAGCATAGTAGCCGATGAGGATACTGATCTTGATGCCAGCACATCGCTTGAAGTACTCAAGCCTGTAC
>JAOABY010000080.1 GCA_026418115.1 Spirochaetaceae bacterium
TGGTCTGACTGTCCAGTACGAAGACTTCACTCCTTTCGTGGGAGCGGGTGAGAATCGCTATCTTGGAGGGGTTGCCGAGCGCTATGGACTTACCATTGATATAGCACAGGCAAAGGCATGGACCTATGAGATCTATGGCGATCTCGCGCGTCAGCATGCGGCTGGTATGCGGGAGATACCAGGCGCCGTTGCCTATGTCCGCATGTGCCGACAGCATGGACTCAGGGTTGCCCTCTGTTCGGCAGCAGACAGAGCAAAGGTACTCATCAACCTGGAGTATCTCGGCCTGCTTCCTGACGAATTCGATGTCATGCTGACTGCCGAAGATGTCACGCATAAGAAGCCGGATCCGGAAATGTATCGTACGGCCGCTGCTCGCCTTGGCCTGCCATCGGATCAATGTCTGGTAGTCGAAGATGCCATCAATGGCGTGCTGGCGGGCATACGTGCCGGATCACTGGTACTTGGGTTGACCACAACCTTTACGGAACAGGAACTCATGCAGTCTGGCGCCCTCTGGTGTGCTCCTGATCTGGCGCATGCTCCTGCTCCCTGGGATGTGGTGCTGCCTGCGGTACAATCCTGACCTGCTTCGAGAATGCACGCAGCTTCCTTTCGTCCAAGGCTTTCCGTGCAGCCTTCTTCTCCTGTGCCTCAAGATACGAAGGCAGTTCCTGCTGCCAGAGCTGATCGGCAACAATCGCCCATCTTGCTGCTGCATACCGGCACTTGTCGGTCAGCGAGACTACATCTTCCTTGTCTACTGGCTGTGTTGAGGTTGCGCCTGATGCCTTGACCATCTGTGCCAGCATATCCGGGTTGTCGAGCAGTGGGCAGGGCCGCAGATGATTTTCATTGAACGGCTGGTGCTTGCGGTATTCCATGAACAGAGGGGACCTGAGTGCTTCGAGCAGCGAGACATCGCGGATATTTACATTTGAGTAGTGGATGAATGCGCAAGGCTCGACATCGCCTGCCGCATTGATATGCAGATAACTCCTTCCGCCTGCAACACAGCCTTCGCTGTATTGACCATCATTCCAGAAATCAAGCAGGAAGATCGGTTTTCTGCTTCTCATCTCCCTTACCCAGCGGAACATGTAGGCACGCTGTTCAGGGCTGGCAAGCAGGTCCACCGATGCATCCCTGCCCAGCGGCATGAAGGTAAAGTACCACCCAAACATGCAGCCTTTCCCAATCAGAAAGTCCAGAAATTCCTCACTGCCGACGGCTTCCGTATTCCGCGCATGGTAGCAGGCGCTAAAGCCGAAAGGCGCGCCGGCTCGACGCATGGCGTCCATACCCTCAATTACATTGCGATAGGTACCCGTTCCCCGTCGGAAATCGGTGGCGGATTCGAAGCCCTCGATGGAGAAGGCAAGCGCGAAATTGCCTGCCTCGGAAAGAGCCTGTGCGAACTGATCATCAACGAGCGTTCCGTTGGTGAACGCGAGGAAGACGCAGTCATCATGCACCTTTGCCAGACGAAGCAGATCATCCCTGCGCATGAGTGGCTCTCCTCCCGAATAGATGTAGAAGTACACCCCCAATTCCTTGCCTTCTCTGATAATCCGGTCGAGCAGGCCATAATCCATGGAATCTGCCTTGTCATACTGGCCGGCCCAGCAGCCAATGCAGCGAAGGTTGCAGGCGCTTGTGGGATCCATGAGGATAGCCCACGGGATGTTGCAGTCATATTCGAGTTTGAGCATCTGGGCTCGATCCTGGCCGATCATGCCGGAATTGAACACAAAGTTGTTGACGAACTTCTTCCTGACCTGAGGAGAGAGCTGCTCGAATGCTCTGACAATGAGTGCACGGTAGGGATTGCCGGGATCCGCCATGACGTTCTTTGCCTGCATCAGCGTGTGCTTCATGTCCTCCCGCAGCGCAAAGGTCGAAAGCACATCGATTACCCTGGGTATGTTCTGCTCCGGATTGCCCTCCACATACCGGAGTGCGAGCTGCACTGCCTTTCGGCTCAGGGTGTAGGTTGCGGTATTCATCGTATCCCCTCCTGTTTTTCTTTATATTGACACTGGTGTCAAAAACAAGGCGAATGCCTTGCCTGTCTATCTTGTCTCTGTCACCTATATTCCTATCTGGCAATTTCCAGGAGCGAAGAGATCTGGGCGGCCAGAAGACGTGGTTCGACGAACATTGATTGCAGCAGTGATGACTCGACTGCCGAGAAAAAAAGCGACACGGCAAAACCGGCTCGCTCCCGGGCTGCGAATGAATCATCATGCAGCTCCGCGACAAGCCGATCGACGATTGCGCGCAGCGATCGTGCCTTGAGTCGTAGTTTCTCGGCAAGCATCGTATTTTCTCGATGCAGTCGCAGCCACAGTTCAAGAAGCACGGCAGCTCTCCTGCCATGTTTCGATTCCTCGGTGAGCAGTGAAAATAGATGTTCCAGTCTCTCGCTCACTCTTCGTGAGCGGTCAGAGGCTACCTTGGCGAGCCTTTCCTCGATATCGCCAAGTGCATGGTCTACTGCCTGCCAGAAAATCTGATCCTTGTTCCTGAAGTATCGATAGAGACCGGTCCTGCTGAGTCCGGCTGCCGATGCGATATCATCAAGCGATACGCTGTGAAAACCTCTTTTCGCAAACAGACAGAGGGCGGTTTCCACAATGAGCCGTCTTCGTGCATCGTGATCCACGATCTTCGGCATGGCAGAATGCTCCTTTGCTGCAGCATGTCGCCTCATATGGTTTTTGCTGACAGTAATGTCAAAATAAGACTTTCATGCGGTTCCGTCAACCCTCCGGAGCTGCTTTCATGCTGGAATGTACCGTAATGAGCAGCGGTGGGGTAAGGCAATATCGTAACAGACGTCGCTGGCAGGACGGTGCGCTTCTCCCTGTCATCGCCTTCATGTATCAGAATTCAGTATATTTACCGTACAAAGGAGATCACATGACCATACTCTCTCTTGAGCATGTGCATCTTGTACGGGAAGGAAGGCACATACTCAACGATCTTTCAATGGACATCTGGCAGGGACATGTACATGCCATCATAGGCCCCAATGGCGCGGGGAAATCCACGATTGCAAATACCATCATGGGGCTTACGGGGTATCGGGACATCACGGGTGATATACGGTTCGAGGGCGAGTCCATCACGAACCTTTCGGTGTCCGAGCGCGCCAAGCGAGGCATCACCCTCGTGTTTCAGGAGCCGGCTCGGTTTGAGGGCCTGCCGGTGATGTCGTTTGTCCTTGCAGGGGCCAGGGAGAAGACCAGAGCGGTCTTCGACAAATCACTCATCATGGTGGGGCTCGATCCCGACAAGTACCGATCACGGGCAGTCGATCGCACACTGTCAGGCGGCGAACGCAAGAGAATCGAACTTGCTTCCGTGTATGCGATGCAGCCAAGGCTCGTGATCATGGATGAGCCGGACAGCGGCGTCGATATCGATTCAATTCCCTATATTTTCGAAGTCATTCAGGAGCTCAGGCAGAGCGGTACCACGGTGATGCTCATCACGCACAGTCCCGAGGTGCTCAGGCAGGCTGATCATGCTTTCCTTGTATGTGCAGGACGGCTGGTCGACAAGGGCAGCATGCAGCGCATGTACAACTACTTCAATGGCCGGTGCGTACCCTGCAGCCATGTCGGCTGTCCAGACAGGGAACTGGAAGAAATACCAGCCTTTACGAATCTGGAGATGCAGGCTGGTTTGGAAGCAGCCAACGTGCGGGCAGACAAGGAGGTCAGGAATGGCTGACCGTGAGATCCAGGCAGTACGGAAAGAGCTCACGCAGGAAGAAAAGGATGCGCTTGTCAGAGAACTGCTCAACAGCATCCATGCGCACCATTATGGCCCGGATACTGCCCACATCGAAGTGCATGGCAATAAAGTAGTAGGAACCCACCTGGTTCCCGGCCTTGAGGTTACCTCACAGGAACTTGATGATGGTGTCGAGGTCCACATCCGCCTGCGCAGCGGGGTGCAGCTTGCACAGCCGGTGCACTTCTGCTTTGGTGTGATCCCGGATCATGGCACGCAGCGAATCATTTCACATACGGTGATCGAAAAAGGCGCCTCTGCGAAGTTCATGGCACACTGCACCTTTCCGAATGCCGTTGAAGTGACGCATGTCATGCAGGCGGATATCGAACTGGAGTCTGGTGCCTCGCTTGACTATTTCGAGCGACACATCCATGGTCCGGAAGGGGGCGTGAGGCTCGAGCCGGTGACCCGGGTGCATGTGGGAGAAGGTGCGAGGTTCCATACGGAATTCGAGCTCATCAAGGGGAATGCCGGCACAATCGAACTCGACTATCAGGCTGAGTGCGACGCTGATGCGGTGGTGGACATGATGACGAGAATTTTCGGCAGATCCTCGGATCGCATCCATATCCGGGAGGCGGCGCATCTGGCGGGAGAACGATCCGTAGGTGTGCTCACCAGTCATATCGCACTCAAGGACAGGGCAGAAGCCCAGATTGACAATGAAATTGTTGCGGACGCGCCATGGTCGCGCGGCCACGTGGACTGCAAGGAAATTGTCCAGGGTGAAGCGAAGGCCAGAGCAGTGCCGATCGTGCAGGTCAATGACCATCGCGCACATGTCACGCATGAAGCAGCCATCGGATCAGTCGATTCCCGGCAACTGGAAACACTCATGAGCCGTGGGCTCACCGAAGATGAAGCAACGGACATGATTATCGAGGGTCTTCTGAGCTGAAAGCAGGGTGGGTAGCCAGCTGCGATGCTGCACCACTACTGGAGTGCGGCTGCATGCTGGCGTGCCCCTCGCAGGCTGGACCGTTCAATGCATCCTGACAGCATCCTGCAGCGTACCCATGGGGCAAATTGCACACCATGCCCGGGGTTTGAACAATAGACCCATCACAGTACCCATGCCGACCGATGCCAGATAGAGCATCCAGAACACCCTGCCGAGGCCCTCGATAGTTCCTCCTGCTCGCATGCTCAGATTGAGCATGCAGAAGAGCATCATGCCACAGAGTGCCCTGCGGAATTCCTTTGAAGCCATGTAGCGTGGAATTGCCTCGCTTCGGCGATGCAGAGGGATGACAGCAGAAAGCGCGCGTCCGTTGGGGCACACTGAGGTACAGAATGCTCTGGTCTGTCGTACATTGAGCACTATGGCCAGCAGCATCATGGCTAGAACCAGAAGACCGGCAGCCGGGAAAAAGAATCCAGCTGTAGAAAGACCCAATACGATTATTATGGAAAGAGCCTTATACGGACCTCGGTAGAAGCGCCGTGATAATATCATAATAATTTTATATTATTAATTTTATATGTTGGCCAGAGCCTGCATTGCCCCCTCGACCTCAGGCTCGCTTTCTGCTCCTGGAAAAGGAGAGCAGGGCGCCGAGCACTATTGAAAGC
>JAOABY010000081.1 GCA_026418115.1 Spirochaetaceae bacterium
CAGCATGCGGTGCTCCTCTCACAGGCAGTATCACCAGCAGTATACTCCAGGATTGCTGACAGAAAAAGGACTACTTCGTTGCATTGCATGAAGTTTCATGGTCTACCGCTTGACAAAGACGCTGTGGCGAGTACAATGCAACACGCGCAGTGAAGGGAGGTGAGTACTATCCGCCAGATTATCGTCGAGGACAGTGAGCCCCTCGAGAAGGCACTCAAGCGCTTCAAGAGAATGGTTGAGAAAGAAGGCATCATTCGCGAGTGGAAACGCCGCGAGTATTTCGAGAAGCCCTCAGCCATCCGGAACCGTGAGAAGAAAGCGCTCGAGCGCAAGCTCATGAAGAAGAACCGCAAGGCTCAGGAATCCAAATACTGATTGTCACGGCGCCCGGCGCCGATGCACAAAGCCGCTTCGCCGAGGCGGCTTTTTTGTTGCATGGAACTGTCCTGGTGGCAAGACTGCAGCGTCTCAGCAGAGTGGGGGATTTCAGCTCCCTTCAGCAGCATCAGGCATTCCAGAGGAGTCATGCATGGTACATCGAACCACAGCAACGCTGCGAGCTCTGGCGCTCGTATCGACTCTCCTGCTGCTGGCATGCGGGTCATCGAGGCAAGGCCAGGGCATCGATCAGCCAAACCCCCGCCTCCGGACAGTCCGTCTACAGATTGGGAGTGCAACTGTTCTTGCCGAGGTCGCCAGAACGGAGCTTGAGCGGAACAGGGGGCTTATGTACCGCACCTCGCTCAAGGATGGCGAAGGGATGCTCTTTGTCTTCGACCGCGACCTCATGGTCTCATTCTGGATGAAGAATACCCGCATTCCTCTTTCACTTGGCTACATTACCGCTGACGGCACGCTGGTGCAGATGCTTGACCTGGAGCCTTTTTCTGAAGAACCCCGACCTTCCGATCGCTCGATTCGCTATGCGCTGGAAGTGCCACGGGGATGGTTCGATCGCGCTGGCGTCAAAGTGGGAGACCGAGTCATCATCCCGGCTCTGCCCTGAAGCTACGGATATGCCCCAAAGATGGCGCTGACAGTCAAGGATGATCATGGTTTCTGCAGGTTGCCGTGCGGCATATCGATGGTTATTTTTTGACAAGAATATGCGATGTGTCTTGCACGCTTCACATTCTGTGCATCTTGAGGCATTTTTATAAGGAAGGAATGGCAAATGTTCGATATCGTCACCTATGGCGACCCAGTACTTACACAAAAAGCCGAGGACGTTACCTCTTTCGGGAGCGAACTGGAGCAGATCGTTGCTGACATGCATGCCGCAATGCGCCTCGATCACGGCATCGGTCTTGCAGCACCACAGGTAGGGATCAGCAAGAGAATTTTCATTGTAGGTCTCGAGGACGAGCCGCTCCGCGTGTTCATCAATCCAGTCATCACCGGAATGAGTAAGGAAACAAGTGAATACGAAGAGGGATGTCTTTCCTTCCCTGGCCTGTATTTCAACGTCGTAAGGCCAGCTGCAGTCGAGATCGAGGCATATGATATAAAAGGAAAAAAATTCCAGCTCAAGGCTGATGGCCTTCTTGCACGCGTCATCCAGCATGAGTATGACCATCTCGAGGGAATACTCTTTATTGACCGTATCTCGCCTGTAAAACGGGCCAGGGCTCTCGCCCATTATCACCGCATGCTGAAGATGTAGGAGCAGCCTGTGCGAGTTCTGTTCGCCGGAAGTCCTTCGATCGCAGTTCCCTCTCTTGAAGCTCTTGCCGCCTCCCGCCATTCAGTTGTTGGGGTGCTTACCAATCCTGAAAGCGCAGCAGGAAGGGGTCTGAAGACTGCCAGAACCCCGGTAGCAGAGGCATCCGGCCGCCTGTTTGGCACCAGGGTGCCGGTGTTTGCATTCGAACGTCTGGGGAGCGAAGCCCGTCAGGCAATTGCTATGGTCAGGCCGGACATACTGGTCTCCTTTGCCTATGGCAGAATTTTTGGCCCCCGATTTCTTGCGCTGTTCCAGCATGGAGGGCTGAACATCCATCCCAGCCTCCTTCCCAGGTGGCGTGGTAGTTCTCCCATACCTCATGCCATTCTTGCCAGAGATAAGGAGACCGGCATCGCCATTCAGAGCATCGCTGCTGAACTCGACAGTGGTGATCTCTACCGTGTTGAGAGAATACCGCTCACCGGCAGAGAGACAACCGCATCCCTCACAGATGTCTGTGCCCGTCTGGCAGCACCGCTTCTTGTCGAGGTACTGGATGCGATTGAGGCCGGCACTGCCAGGCCCCAGCCTCAACAGGGCGAGGCAGTATATTGCGGGAAAATAGCAAAGGAAGACGGCCTTCTTGACTGGAGCCTACCCGCCGTCGAGCTCGATGCGCGTATCCGCGCCTTCGATCCATGGCCTGGAACCTACACTTTCATCAGAAACCAGCGTCTTTCGATTCTCGAGGCTGAGCCTTGTGATCCTGCATCGTGCACTGCCAGAAATCTGATCAACCCTTCGACAAAGTATGCTCCTGGGACTATAATCGGAATCGACCCGCAACGTGGCATTCTCACGGCAACAGGAGAAGGTTTCCTGGCCCTGAAACGGCTGCAGCTTGCTACCAGGAAGGCAGTTTCCTTCAAGGATTTTGCCAACGGCATACGGGATCTTGCCGGCACCGTGCTGGGGTCCTGAGCATATGAGGCTGCAGACAGCCAGTCTTGCGTTGCAGGGCACTATGATGGCAAGGACAGTACTCTAATGGAGAATTTTGACAACAAGCGTGGAGAGCAGCGCAAGCTGGATCTCACCAGGGCTACTGGAAAAGTATCGGGAGTAGCGAGAGGCGCAGCCAGAGGAGCCGCCAAACTCGCGAAAAGTGCCGCCAAGACTGCCCGTGAACAGCACAAACGCATCTCTGAATGGACCCGTGAGCAGAAACGGACCTTTGTACTGGTAACGTTGTTGATGCTCGTGCTTTTCTTCATTGCGGGACTTCTGGCATTCTTCCTTGTGCTGAGGGGAGAAGAGCGCACTATGGTGCCCGATGTCCGCCACATGGAGCTTGCCGATGCTCTTGTCAGACTCCAGGAACGCGAGCTGTATCCCCGTCTGGTGCTCCGATTTACCGATAATCCTCAGGATCGCAACCTTGTACTCGATCAGTCGCCTGTGCCCGGCTCCATCGTCAAGGCAGGCAGACGTATCACCCTCACTGTGAGCAAGGGAGCGGTCATCGACAAGATCGAGGACTATCGTGGCAAGAAAATCGAGGACGTACGCCTGCAGCTTCAGGCAATTGCTGCTACTTCAAAGGGACTCGTCACCTTGCGTGAGCCGCCACTCTATCTTTTTGATGATTCGCCTGCCGGCACCATACTGGATCAGAATCCCAAGCCCGGAACCGAAATCAGCGGACCGACGGTGCTGGATCTTGTTGTCAGTAAAGGTCCTGAGGCATCCAGGGTCACCATGCCTTCACTTATTGGGCTGAGCTACAGAGAGCTCGCAGCAAAAGCCAGTGCGCTGAACATTGTGCTGGAGTTCAGCATGCGCCAGCCCAAAGGTGATGAACAGGCGGGTGTCGTGGTAGGGCAGTCAGTTGCACCCGAAACAGCCATAGGCCAGTATGAAAGAGTGAAAATCACGGTTACCAGCCCGGTTGAAAGAAAAGGATACGTGGCAGGCGTATTTGAGCAGAAGCTTCCAGACGCTCCCTATGCCCAGCAGACGGTTCTGGAGGCTGTGCTGCCCGACAGCAATGTGCAACAGGTGTATGCAGCAAAACATCCAGGCGGCGTGTTCAGCGCGCCATTCTTTCTGCCATCCGGTTCAACCCTGGTGCTGAAGGTCAATAATTCGGAAGTAGCTCGCAGAGAGATCCGATAATGTCAGGAGGTATGCTGCATGAACGAGCATGGAGAGATACCGGTCGAAATTGTGCATCTCTATGCCTATGACATTGGCCGTTCCATCGATCTCAAGAAGGTTGCCTCGCTGATCCCTGCTCATCACGATATCGGTTTTGCAAAACGCCGTGACACGCCTGTCTCGCTGACTCTTCCGAAACCGCTGGTACTCTCTCTGAACACTGACGAATGCGACTCGAAATGCTTCGATAAATTCAGCGCACAGGCCAAGATCTATGATGATGGCGCTATCACGCTTATCGTTCGCTACAAGACAATGTCCACCTTCGAAGCGCTTCCCGAGAAGGCGAACATGCTGGTGCGCGACATCAGCTCGGCTGCGTCTGTCGAGCAGTTTGCAGCCTCATCCTTCAATATGGTGCATGAGGCTCTCAAGGAGGCAGTCTCGGGATTCAAGGAACTCACGCCAAACGATCTTGAGACCTACACCGCATTCTGCCTGCTGGAATGCCCGGGGGGAGACCCTGTAGCCTTCATTCGGCAGCACAAGGAAGTCGCAGCAAGCCTTCTCTCCGGCGAGCCTGTTGGCACCCTGCATCCGAGCCAGATTGAAGCCATACTCAGCAAACCTTTCTCCTACCGCAAGGATGATATCGCCATCTTTGACCTCGAGCGCTGTCTCATCATAGATCCTTCCGCCGACTATGACGATGTCATCATGATGGCTGAGCACGCCAACTATCGTCTCATCGAGCTGAGAGAGCTGGACAGACTGCTCGATCAATGGCTGACCGAGGCCGAGCAGGATATCAGACGACTGTATCTGAGTCAGAAACGCAAACGGTTCAGTGATCGAGTGCTGCGTCTCAAGCTTGCCCAGATCCAGAGCCTGCGCTTCGATGCGCTCTTCACCCTTGAGAACCTCGACAATTCTTCGAAGATCATAGGCGATTACTTCCTCGGCGCGATTTACCACCGGCTGTGCGAACTCTTCAATACCGATGAATGGAAGGTTTCTGTCGAAAGGCGCCTCGAAGCCCTGCAGAACATCTACGAGCTGCTCAAGAACGATACCACGGAGCAGCGAATGATCACCCTCGAGCTCGTGTTCATCGCCGTCTGTATCATTTTCCCGATTCTGCAGATCCTGCAGGTCATGCTGATGCAGCAATAGGTACGGGTTGCACCAGACTATCAGTCAGGGGAGCGCAATGATGGAACAGCAGGATGACACCTCCAGCGAACAGGCATCTCCTTCGCTCCGCGAATTCTATGCAAGCCTCTGTATAATCGAGCATCAGCTCAGGTTCGGCTGTCGATCGGAGAGGGTGGAGGTGCCCGAATGGTTACCGGAGGTGACGCTGCGGACAGCATTGGAGACGGCAAGTGGACAAAAAACATCTGCAACCGGCCAGCACAAGGCTGAGGCAGCCGCCTCATCTTCCAGTGAATCCGTCTGTCTCTTATACACATCT
>JAOABY010000082.1 GCA_026418115.1 Spirochaetaceae bacterium
GGGTACATATTGCAGAATAAGCATTGCAATGATCATGGACCAGAACAGCAAACCTCCCGCAAATGCCCCCAGAAGTCCCGGCAGACTGAAATAGAACGGTACGCCTACAGAAGCTGCAAGCAGCAGCAGAATATTCAGGAAGCCCAACAGCAGACCAGGCTGCACCCTTTACATGGCTCAGCAAATCAGCGAAATGAGCCGGCTTCCCCTCCGCTATTGCATACATGAGATGAGCCAGCATCATGCCGTACACTGACAGGATGAGGATTCCGCCGGCAGCGAGTACCATTGCAACCCATACAGTTACCCCCAGCGCAGACGGCACGAGAAAGGCAAGTATGCCAACCGCAAGAAATATGGCATTGCAGCCGGCAAGGAGGTAGAGATTATCCCAGCCATCGAAAAATGCCTTCCTGATGAAAAAGCCGGTCATGAGACTTCTATACTGCATGCTTGACCTTTGGGCAAGTACATCAATATTGTACACAGTGGAGCTCACGGGAGCTATCATGTACGCCGGAGAGGCACAATGGTATCACAGGAGTATTCGTTCCCTCTCGAAAACTACATGTCCAGGGAAAAGTTCGAACGCATCAGGGAGTTTGCCAGAGACAAGGAAACGCCTTGCCTGATCCTTGATCTGGAGGTCATCCGCAGGAATTACGAAAACCTCCGGACCTATCTTCCCTATGCGACAGTCTACTATGCGGTCAAAGCCAATCCAGATGACGCTGTCATATCACTGCTGAGGGATCTGGGCTCATGTTTCGACGTGGCTTCGGTATATGAACTCGATCAGCTTCTCCGCCTTGGCGTCACTCCCGACAGGATGAGCTACGGCAACACCATCAAGAAAGAAAAGGACATCGCGTACTTCTACGAAAAAGGCATCCGCCTCTTCGTCACCGATTCGATGCAGGATCTCGACAAGATTTCACGTGCCGCCCCGGGATCCAAGGTGTTCTTCCGTCTCCTCACCGAGGGACTTGGAGCAGACTGGCCGCTCTCCAAGAAATTCGGCTCACATCCTGACATGGCACGGCAGCTCATCAAGACTGCGGTGCGTTTCGGACTTGAGCCGTATGGCATTTCCTTCCATCCGGGCAGCCAGCAGCGCGATGTGGGCCAGTGGTCGAGCGCGCTCACCCAGGTTGCACAGCTTTTCAACTGGGCACGCAACGAACTCAAGGTCGACCTCAGAATGATCAATATGGGTGGCGGTTTTCCCGCCAACTATATCGAGCCGACCGAATCCATCCAGCAGTATGCTGAAGACATCAAACGATTCCTCGACAACAGCTTCGGTCAGGAGTGGCCCGAAAAGATCATCATCGAGCCCGGCCGGTCCATGGCTGGCGATGCGGGCGTGATCGTCACTGAAATCGTCAATATTGCCAGAAAGTCATTGCATGAGCACAAGCAGTGGGTATTCCTGGATATCGGCAGGTTCGGCGGTCTCATCGAAACCCTCGATGAAGCCATCAAGTATCCCATTTTCTTTGAGGGAAAGGGCAAGGCTGAGCCCATCATCCTTGCAGGCCCGACCTGTGATTCCATGGACATCATGTACGAAAAGACACCCTACTTCATGCCGAGTTCGGCCAGAATAGGTGACAGGGTCTACATCCTCTCGACCGGTGCGTACACCCAGAGCTATTCCTCTGTGTATTTTAACGGTTTCCCGCCGCTTCGATCATACATCCTGCCTGAGGGCTGACTGCTGTCAGCACTGCTACGCTGCATGGACCGATAATGCGGCAGAGGAAATCTGCTTACAGCAATCTGGCTGGTTTGGCCGCGGTCATTCTGATGGTCGCGGCCATCTTCTATCCCCTGCTGGTACAGGCTCAGCTGCAATCCCGAAATGAGGACAATCCATCATCGGTTGCTGTCGCAGAACTGCCGGAACGGCTCAGAATCGCTACCTGGAATGTGCATGACTGCCAGGCTGTGGACAGAAAGACCGGACGTGTGCTGCTGCTCCATTCCGCACTGGCACAGGCCATCGCACGCGAGCGGATAGATATCATCGCCTTGCAGGAAGTACAGACGCAGGGAGCTCGAGGAAGCGATATTGCACCACTGCAACAGGCTCTGACTGCAGCAGGCTGGCCCATGCCCCACCACGCTGCGGCGTCAACACTGCAGGGAGATGATCTGGCTATTTTTTCGCGATATCCTGTCGAGCATTACGGAATAGTTCCACAGCCTGCCGATGCTGCATGGCCCAGAGCCGGTCTGCATGCGACAATTCGCATCCATGACAGAGAGCTTGTCGTGTACAATTTCCACTTCAAGGCTTTCGATGATCCCCGTTCACTCGAGATTCGGCGAGCACAGGCCAGTGCGCTTGCTGCTCATCTGAGAGCCCGTTTCAAGGAAGGTATCCAGAAGGCAGGCGTTGTGCTCGCCGGGGATTTCAATACTGTGTCCAGAGGAGATTTCGAAGGGGAGAACGCGACTCTCATCCTGCTGCAACTTCGCGAGAACGATGATCCCTCGGATGATTTCGAGAGCATCAATCTGCGATGGAAGCCTCTGGAACCTACCTATCGTACCAGTCGTTTCGCAAGCATCACCGATCACCTGATACTTTCGCCAGCTCTCCGGTCCGAGGTACATCCAGCGTCAGTACAGATAGTTGCGGCGCCCGATACAGGATTTGGCTTTCCCGTATCGGATCACCGCCTTCTCATTGTCGATATCAACCCGCAAGCTCTGCCGCAGTCTTCGCGATAATCTCACAGAGTTCCTGAATGTGTTCCTCCTCGACACTCGAGAAGGCTACCCGCAGATAGCGGTCCATGAGGGATACCGTTCCTATTCCATAGGAATCAAGCAACCTTTTTCTGAGTGCCTCTGCCGAGAATCCTTCGCAGAGGAAGCTCATGAAATAGCCTGAATTGAAGGGAAGAGCCACAAGACCACGGGGCAGCTGCATTCCTGCAAGTGCCTTGCGCATTGCCCGGTAACGGCTTTCGAGCACTGCCCTGTATGCTTCCTTCTGTCTGGCGTATCCATCAGCGCGCAGCGCCTTGAGCAGGAGATGCTGGGACAGTCCGCTCGAACTCGAGACGCTCGACCGGATTACGCCCATGAGTTTCTTGGCAAGGGCATCATAGTGCGATGCAGTGAGCCCGGCTCCCCCAAAGGTCACGAAACCGACACGGAATCCCCACACGTAATCTTCCTTTGTGGGACCATCGGCCTTCACGGCAAGAATGTTGGGATGCAGACCTGCCAGCCTCGCAAACATTGACTCTCTGAGCAGCCCTTCTTCGTACTGCAGGCCGAAGTAGGCATCATCAGCGATCACGAGTATGTCGGTGCCTTCTTCTGCTATCCTGAGCAGGCCATCCTGAATTCTGGCCGCTTCTGCGAGCGTCAGTGAATAGCCGGTGGGATTGTTGGGGAAATTGAGAATCAGGATCGCTTTGCCCCGCCTGGCACCTGCCTGGCGGACACCTTCGAGCAGCGCAGCAATATTGTATCCACCCTCGGCAAAGATCGGGTAGGTCAAGCCTGCAGCCATCTTTCGCTCTTCGACGATGAGTCGATAGTTCGGCCAGTGCAGATCAGGCACAATGACGGTATCTCCAGGTTCCACAAACATGTCACAGATATAGGACACTGCCGCGGTAAGGCCCGGCACGACGACAGGCAGGGAAATTTCCTTACCTTGCAGAGAAGGATTCTTGTGGTAGAGAGACTCCTTCCATGCTGTCCTGAGTGCAGCCACACCACCGGTAGGCGCATATGCCACTGCTTCTGCAGGCGTAAGGCCAGGCAGCTCCTTGCGGAGCGCATCGAGCATCATTGGCTGGCCATGCTCATATGCCATGCCAATGGTAGCATTGAACCGATAAGCCTTCTCATTTGCCTCTGCACTCTGGCTGAGTATTCCCCGTGGAAAGTACATGCGTCTCCCCATATCGGACAGAAGCCGCAAGGCCGATGTATCGGCCAGCACTGCATTGAGCTCTTCAGCTAGTGGATTCATGGCAACCTCACTGAAAATAATGAAGTTTCATTCTACCTTTTCCTTGGCGGATCGGCAAGCAAGCTTGCAGGCTTTTCTGGTTTACGTGCGGTACATTGAGCCATGCTCTCCATTGACAGATATTCAATTCGATGCTTTTATATAGAAAGCATCATATTGCAAAGGTCCTATCATTGTACGACAGGATCTAATTCATACCTCAGAAGGAGGAAAGGACATGAAAAAGCTTATCGCGTTTGCCACGATCCTGCTTGCATTCGCTGCAACCGCATTTGCGCAGGTTGATCTTTCCAAAGTAAAAGATGGCGTCTATTTTGCCCAGGACGAAAAATTCTCCAATTCCGGCTGGAAGGAACAGGTTATCATCGAAGTAAGCAAGGGCAAAATTGTCAGGGCTGTCTGGAACGGCGTCTCCAATCTTCCTGGCGCAGTCGACAAGAAGACCTATGCGGCATCCGGCAAGTATGGCATGGTCAAGGCTTCCAAAATCAAGGCTGAGTGGGATGCCCAGGCCAGGGCTGTGGAGGAATACCTCGTCAAGACGCAGGACATCAATTTCTCCAAGATCAATGCAGATGGCAAGACCGATGCCATCAGTGGGGCTACCCTCACTGTCAAGGAATTCTTTGTACTCGCCCAGAAGGCTCTCCAGTCCGCACCCGTCGCCAAGGGTCAGTATAAGGATGGCTGGTGGTATGCGGAAGCAGCAAACTTTGACAAGAGCGGCTGGAAAGATTCGGTACTCGTCACCGTAGTGAATGGCACCATTGTCGACGTGGTCTGGAATGGCATCAACAAGGATCCTGCTGCCAAGTCCAAGTATGTCCAGAGCGTAGCAGGCACTTACAAGATGAATGCCAAGAATGGCGAGTGGCATGTGCAGGCCGAGCGACTCTGCCAGGCTATCGTCAAGGCCGGCGATCCTTCCAAGATTGCTCTGAAGGCCGATGGCAAGACCGATGCAGTGTCGGGAGTGTCCATCACCGCCAACGCAGTGACACTCGCTATCGAAGCGCTCAAGGCAGCCAGATAACCAGCTCACCTCAATGGCGTTGCAGCTGGCATCGCCACATCGAAGGGCGGCGTTTTGCGCCGCCTTTCTTTTTTCTCTCTTTACCTGAGGTCCTCTCTGCAGCACAATAGAGCATACTCCCGGAAGGATGTTCATATGAATGATGCAGTGCTGAAGAACATTGAAAGCGTACCTAAAATCGCCGATGCAGCCTATGTAGCACCCAGTGCAGTGCTTACCGGTGCCGCGACCCTTGGCCTGTCTCTTATACACATCTGACGCTGCCGA
>JAOABY010000083.1 GCA_026418115.1 Spirochaetaceae bacterium
AGTTTCCGCTGGTCCGGATCCTCGGTATAGAACATGTCCGAAGAGAGCACAGGACCGGCAAACACGGAGAGCTTGCGTGCAACGGCTGCTTCCCATGCAGCTTTCAGCAGGGTGAAAGAAGCAGTAGGCGCATAGTCCATGCCCCTGAACCTTACCTGATTGACTGCCGAGTCGGTGCTTGCGCTCATTGCCAGCACCAGATCCCTTACCTTCACATTCTCACGCATGCCACCGCACGTGCCAACTCTGATCAGTCGCCTGACCCCATATTCTCTGATGAGCTCATTCACATAGATGGAAAGACTGGGCATGCCCATACCCGTGCCCATTACGGAGACAGGTTTGCCTTTCCAGGTACCCGTATAGCCAAACATGTTGCGTACCTGGTTAAAGCACACGGGATTCTCGAGATACTGCTCCGCAATGAACTTTGCTCTGAGTGGATCTCCCGGCAGAAGAATCCTTTCGGCTATCTGACCTTTCTGGGCAGCGATATGGATGCTCATAGACCATTCCTTCCTTTTTTATAGGGGTTCCTGTTCAGTTATTGAATCATGGAACTGTCAGTCTGTACAATCCCTTCATGCAGGAATCCCATCCCAACCATTTCCCCCGGCAGCCTGATGAAAGTTCATCTCCAGAGATGGCAAACCCGGCGTACAGTATTCACTACGAAGATGATGCATTGCTTGCAGTCAACAAGCTCGCCCCGCTGCCTGTGCAGAGAGATGCAAACGGCACGCCAGGTCTCCAGGATCTGATGCTGGCCGAAAGAGCCAGCTCTCTTCTCAAGAACACGAAAACCGCCCATGGGACGTTGAAAGAAAATCATAATTCGAGTCACCCTTTCCTGGAGGCTGTCCACAGAATCGACCAGCGTGCAACAGGTCTGGTGCTCTTTGCCAAGACCCCTGAGGCGCTGCGCAGGCTCAGCGAATGCTTCCGTAATCAGCATATCCTGAAAATCTATCTGGCATGTGTTGAGCGCAAGCCCGACTCCAGCTCCGGCAGTCTGTCACATTGGCTTGTGCCGCAGCGATATGGCAATAAGGTACAGGTGTTTTCGAGCCTTGAGGATATACCGCAGCAGAAGCGCCGCTCTGCAAAACTTGCAACACTCGCCTATGAATTGGCAGGGGCCTCGGATCGCTACTGGTTCCTGCGCATTGAGCTCCATACAGGCCGGCGCCATCAGATACGGGCCCAGCTTGCAGCACAAGGATGGCCTATCAAGGGCGATCTCAAGTATGGATCACACCGCTCCGTACCTTCCGGACGCATTCTGCTGCATTCCTGGATAATGGAATTCCCGCATCCCATAGATGGCCATCTGCTGCGTCTGACAGCTCCCCTGCCTGAGGATGAACCTCTCTACCGCGTCTTGCAAGGCATACTGCGCAACAGGGAGGATGCCGGTAACGGCTGAATCGCAAAGTCTTCTGCAACCAGACATCACTCCCCTGCCCCGCATGCCTGCGCCTACTTTCCTGCCAGTGTCTGGGCCAGCGCACAGGGCATATACAGGCCGCAGATATCGTGACTCGCCCAGTATCAGATCCAGAAGCGCCACATTGATCAGAGCCTGCTCGCCTCCGAAGAGAGTCTTTGCTCCTGCGAGGTACACTTCATTGACCGGTTCAGGCCCTTCGGTCCTCCATCGGAGGTCACCATTGTCTTCAACCCAGATAGTGATTTCAAAACCTTCGACATTCTGAGTATCGTCAGGCTTGTGCTGCGCATACTGGAACAACCCCTTGCCGGTGCCGGCACATTCGCCCATCTCGAGCACCTGACCTCCCTTGATAATCTGAGCCCGCCTTTCCTGCGACGAAGCATCAGCTGAATACGTTTCTCTGTAGTCGCCCGAAACCGAGGCAAAGACAAGATCCTTGTCATGTGAAACAATGAATGAACGCGCCCCGCTGACCAGAACACTTGCCCCATCCCGCACAATCTCTGCCTTCCATGCAGCCTCGCCAGGACCGGCAGCCGCCAGCAGAAGTCTCTTGCCCGATTGTGTCACATTGTAGCGGGCTATCTCCGTTTCTCCGGAAGTAGTGCGCTGCAGCAGTGTCGCTGTGGCAATCTGCCCATCAGGAAGTGTCCAGATACGCAGTATCGCTGTATCATAGCCATATGAGCTGGCAAAGGCTGGATTCGTATGCCGGTACACCGCCATAGCCGATGCTCCCTTCCGCTCAACAGGGGGAAGGTTGGCTCCAGCCTCGGGATGTGGCGCGACAGGACCAGTCGCGGCAGCAGGTGCTGTCGGGACGGTACCCAGCGGCTTCTCCACAACCCTGGCAGGCTTGCATGCTGAATACACCACAAGGATACACAGCATGGCAACGCCCACCACGACAAATTCCCTTGCGCGATACTGCATGATGCAACCTCCTCTCGACCTCATTATATCAAAGGCACGCACATGCGTGCCATGGAAGCCATGGTTGACGATATCCTCGGCATACTGGCGCAGATACCATCGGTAGCCCCTCGGGCCGACAGCCGGAAATCCAGGGGCATACAGCTGGTAGGTTTTTTCGCTTCCGGCATCGCACCACTCCCGTATGATACCTGCGCCAGGTGCCTGCCTGTGTCAGCAGGCTGCCTCATTCAATTCCGCCCTATCTCATTTCCATCAGTGATCGGGACGGTACGTAGATCTTCTGCACTGCGGCGGGATTTTCCTCCCTGTCCCTGATCAGAACCTGCGCAAGCTTTGCAACGTCTTCCTGTTTCAGAATGATGCATCCATAGGACTTCGAAACATTGAATGGCTTGGAATTGGCATGCAGCGCATAACCGGTATCCGGATACACGCCTTCAAACAGCATGGCGCCATTGTCAGCCTTTCTATACACTTCCACCAGACCAACGGCATTGGTTCCAATGAAGTAAGGCCCATATCGATCATTGCGTTCCCGTACTGTCGTTATTGACCAGTAACCCTCCGGGAATTGAGCGGGCCTCGTCCCCAACTCACCCTGCGATGCCAGCATTCTGCCTTCCCTGCTGGCAGGGTAGAAAGGTGCGCTCTGGGTAGCAACGACACGATTGTGCACTTCAAAGACCAGAACTTCCTTGGGAGGAATTCTGCCAAGACGCGCTTCATACTCGTTGTCGATGACATTGACCACAAGCTCATTTCGCTCCGGATTCAGTCTCATTCGCACATCACCTCCCGTCACTGCCGCGCATGCTTCCCATCCGAGGGGCTGGATGGTTCCGAATGGCGACTGTTCCGGGGCATTCGGACTGCGCTCCTCTGCGAACGCAGCCAGGGGCATGCCTGCAGCACACAGTGCACAGACAAGCACGAAGAAAGCTTGTATCGTGCGCATAGAGCACCTCCTCACTCTGCATGACGCAGTCGGCGGGAAGGCTGCTTCAATTTTTCTGGTGATGATTTTCAGAAAACCGGCTTAGGACCTTTCGGCATGCCCGGAGGATGGAAATTGATGGCAATCCATTGGGCAAAAGCCGGCCTGCCATGGTGGAGGGGTTCTATGCTGTAGGTAGATATGCCACAGTTTGACATGGGAAAGAGCGGCAGCCAGGAATGCACTCCCAGTGTGCTTTTGATAAGCCACTGGAGAAGTCCCCCATGGGTTACCACTACGATTCGCAGAGGTTCGCGGGAGTCCGTGCATGCTAATGCGCGTTTGCGCACTTCCTGCCAGCTCAGAATCGCACGGGCATACATGGAAGCGGAAGATTCAGCCTCGGGAACCACATCCCAGCTTGCATAGGCAAATTTTTCCATGATATGCGGATGAGTCTGCGCAGCCGTTTCCGCTTCGATGCCGGAAAAAATACCCGTATCAACCTCGATCAGTGACTCGAGAAACTCGACCGGCACTCCGCCTGCTCGTTCGGCTACGATTTCCGCCGTAGTGCGTGCCCGAACCATTGGGCTCGCCAGCACCAGTGCTGGTCGATGAGAGGCGAGCCACTCACCCGCTACCTTCGCCTGCTCCTCACCCTGGACCGCAAGTGGAAAATCGAGTCTGCCCTGATAGATGTTGCGGGCATTCCCCTCACTCTGGCCATGGCGAAGAATATGCACAATGAGTCGGCAGGCGAGATCGCTGAAAAAGGCGCCATCAGCCTGTACAGGCTGCAATGCTTCTATCTGATCATGGTCTAGCGCCAGCGATGTCTGAAAACGGGGATACATGGCTCTCCTCTCCCGTGCCTCATGCCGCTACAAAGGTCTCCGCGCCTCTGCTGAAGTACTTGGTGACGATAAACATGGCTACACCAGTAACCACGAGCAGGATGGTGGACATTGCACTCGCCGTCCCAAAGTAACCATCTGCAACCGAGAGGTAGATCTTGATGGGCATGGTCATGGTCTTGCCTACGTAGAGCAGAATTGAGGCCGACAGCTCATTCATGGAGGTCACCCAGCTCATGATGGCACCCGAAATGATGCCCCCCTGCATGAGAGGCAGCGTCACTGTGCGGAAGGTCCTGCCCGGAGGCGAGCCAAGATTGATGCCTGCTTCCTCCAGCGCCGGGTCAATCTGCTTCAGGATGGATGCAGCCGAACGCACAGAGTATGGCAGCCTTCGGATGAAATAGGTCATGATGATGATCATAGCCGTACCGGCCAGATAGATCGGAGGCCGGTTGAATGCAATGATGAACCCGATACCGAGCACCGTGCCCGGCACCATGTAGGGAATCATGAGAAGTGGATCGAGGACCTTCACGGAAAGACGCTTGCGTCGTGCAAGCACGAATCCCAGCAGCGTCCCCACAAACGCAATGAGCACCACCGCAATCAGCGAATACAGGAAGCTGTTTGTCACGGTCTTGGGTACGTCGAAGAATATCTGACGATAGCTGTCCAGGCTGAACCCGCTCTGGAACACCGGTCCTGAGGTTTTGCGGAAGCTGAAGAACACGATGACTGCCAGTGGCAGTGTGGACAGGGCCACTATGACATAGCACACCGCATGAGCCAGTACATTCTGGATTCCCTTGAGCTGTTTGACCTGAGGCCTGTTCACCAGCATGCTCGCATACTTGCGCCTCGAAGAAACCCATTGCTGAAGCAGGATTACCACCGATGCGCAAAGCATGAGCACGATCGATACGGTGGATGCCATGCCGGGCGTCTCGCTGATTTCACTGGTGTAGAGGTTGTAGGCAAGCGTAGGAAGAACGAGGTAGTTGCCTCCAATGATCATGGGAGTGCCGAAATTCGACAGCGACATCATGAAGACGATGAGTGCGCCACCAGTCACCGAAGGAAGCACCATGGGCAGGGT
>JAOABY010000084.1 GCA_026418115.1 Spirochaetaceae bacterium
TGGCTCTGGCGCGAACATCCTGGTTGAAATTCCAGGTGAGTATGGAACCATTGATCGAGGGGCTGAAGGCTGGTATGGGAGTTCCGCTCAATGTGTAGAAATCGTTGAATTGAACAGGATACTGTGCATCTCCCACACCGCCAACAAGCCTGTAGCCTGTACCGATATCCATCGAAATTGAAAGATCGTACAGCGGCCACATCGTCACAGGATTGAGCTGGATTCTGAACTGCTTGATTTCGGCACAATCAATCACGGTTGGTGCAACAAGACTGACATTCAATGAAGAAGCCGAGAATTCCACCAGAGTTCCCGTCTCAAAGTACTGTTTGCCCGAACATCCTGTAGATATGAGATCAGGAACATACAATCTGGCAAAATCAACATCCCATCCTGTCTGACTGCCGGCATGCATCGTATACACAATGCTCAGTTCCGTGTTGCCAGGCGTAAATGGCTTGGGAGCAGAAGTTGCATCGAGGAAGACAAGATCAAGCGGCTTTCCAGGGAATTCAGCATTGGGATCAGGCGGATTGGCGGTATCCCAATAGGAGACTCCATTGACGCGCACGTCATCGATTCTTACAAATGTCTGGCCAAGTACTGCAGTGTCATCGAATTTGAACCCCTGCCATGAAGCAGCACCCATATAATCCTGATTGAACCTGTAGGTAGCAACATAGCGTACATCAGAGCAGACTTCACCCGACTGCAATCCTGCATCGAAGGCCTGCAGTACAGAATTATAGTAGGTTTTCTGACGAGTAGCTGAGAGCAGAGGAGAGACTTGAATATCGTTATCGACCCAGGTGCTGACACCACCTGTAGCCGAAGGTTGAATCGGGCAGCTTAGACAGGTCTGCAACACATCATCTGAAACGATCGATGCCAGCACACTGTAGTTCTGTCCTGCACCGCAGGGAGTTGGCGCATTGAGCACCACCTGCATGGTACTGCTTGAACCCGGAGCCATATTCACATGCCATAGAATGCGTTGATTGATGGGATCATCAATGCCGCCAGCGGGAATCATGCTGTTGACAGTGAAACCTGCCGGGTAATTGAAGGTCACCGTGAAAGGCCGCGTGCCATAGGAAGCCGGTGCCTGGAATGATGTTACAATGGTATAGGTTGCCTGGTTGTTGGCATGCACATGGCCAGGCCCAGTCATCTGCAGCGTCGCTCTGGGGATGGGAGCTGTATCAACCGTGAGCCCGTAAGGCCCTAAAACAGGTGGCGCTCCTACCACTCCACATTCATCAGAATAGGAAGGCAGAAGAATCATCGAAGCCGATTGCGTCACAGGACAGGCACTGCCGGTAGGCCCCGTGACAAAGGTGAATTCTACGATATCTCTTCCCTGACCAGGCGCGGTCAGATCACCAACCTGGAATGATGCAGTAGCAGCATTCCAGCTGACTGTCCCTGCCCCACCCTGCACAACAGTAAGGCCCTGGATTCCCCAGTCTGCCGGCAGCCCCGACAGCGTAAGCACAAAATTCTTTGCAGGTCCCTGGCCTGTGTTTGTGATGCGAATGCTTCCTCTGTTCTGACTGTCAAGCGTGACATAACCACAGTACGCGAGAGTTGATGGAATGTTCGCCTGAATGCCTATCTGGGGAAGCCTTTTTACAAAATTCGCGTTGGCAGAAGCAGTCAGCGTCCGGGTTGTGACACCATCCGTCCAGCTTCCTGTAAGGTTCTGGGCAAAATCACTGCAGCCTATGACAGTTGTTGCCAGTTTGAAGATTTTCTGCGTGCCGGCAGGAATCGGACCAGCATTCCAGATTGCTCCCGTGTTCCAGTTTCCCGTCCAGGTTACGGGATTCCCAGCCTCATCCTTGAGACTGACGAACGCATATGCCGCTCCCAGCACCTGGGTGATGGTGATGCCACCTACAAGATCTCCCGGTCCGCCATTCTTTACCGCAATGTCCCAGAGTACCGTATCACCCTTGTAGACGGTAGGCTGGGCGGATCCTCCGGAGAGGATGGTAACGGTCGGATTCGGTTCAAGTACCTTGATTGGAGAACTCGTCACCGATACCGAAGGACAATCTGCGTACAGAGACACTGTCTGCAGAGTCTGGGCACCGAATTTCGGCTGTGCCTTAACAGTAAAATTCTTGCTTGTACCATTGGTCCATGTAGGGGCAACTGTCCAGGTTATCGTCTGAGGAGAGCCAGGCGTCAAGACTCCTCCACCTGCATCCGTAATCAGAAAATCTGCCGGCACCTGGGCAACAATAGTGCGCGACACTGCGCAGTTCGCGTTAGAATTATTGGTTACACTGAAGGTCCAGCTTCCCTCCTGGCCGGCGCTGAGTACCGTTGACTCTGATGACACCGATGGAGTAAGCCTTCTGATCGTAATTGTCGATGAAGGAACTCCTCTCAGCAAAGTGTTGCTGCTATTATATACATTCGCTATATGTGAGCCTGTATTAGCAGTTGTGGAACATCCCGGCCGAGCTTTGAAGGTTTTTACAAAGGTACCATTATTCGCAGGGATATTCACGCCATTCCAGGTGATTTTCTGGCCTGTAGACGGTGTGCCGGAAATAGTCCCGCCCCCAGCATCGGTGACTTCGAATCCCGTGATCAGGACAATTTCCATTCTGCCATTCGTCAGCGCGGTGGTGGTATTCGTGTTGGTCGCAGTTACGGTCCAGGATCCTTCCTGATTCAGAAACAGACTTGTCGACTGGGCTGACCAGCTTATCGAGATGGTCTGCGCAAAGAGAGAAAGAGGCATGCACGCAAGCAACGTCATCACAAGCAGCTTCCGCATCAGACCTGCATGCCGAGATCCTGTATCAGCCATAGCTCCATGATTGCGTTTTTCAATTCTTTGCATAGACATACACCTCATCCAGTCTGCAGCCTCTCAATTTCCCAACCCTGATACGCCCTCGTCAACCTTCATGCGCAAGGTAAGGAAGAATCCTTTCGACCAGTAGCTGTGCTCCACCAGATCCTTATTGTTGAGCCCGCGCATATTCCAGCCAGCGGATAGATAGAGATTGCCTGCCACACGGTGCCCGGCTTCCACGCCCACGTAGTAATCGAATGAATTGCTGGAGCGGTATGGCATGATGCCTGCATGAATGCCGGCATTGAGATTGCTGCTCACATCAGCCATGGCACGAATGGCATAGAGATCAAGGAAATTCGATGTCTGCAGCGCACCTGCACGCTCGGATTGCCATCTGAACGCATACAGCCCGCTCAGGTTCACTTCCTGCACAGGCTGCCAATGCAGCTCAACCCTTCCCTTGAGGATACTGGACCGATCGTCATTGTACGCCTTCCTGTCGAGCCAGCCTGCCGATACAAGCATGTTCACCGTATCCGAAGCCAGGGGACGGAAGGCTGCTCCCGCCTCAATCTTGTGTTGATATTCACTCCCATTCGTGGAGTGCGCCGTATATTGCAAGGTGTCCTTAAATGTCCAGGAAAGCGAGCGATCGACCTTGCGGGCAGTCGTCAGTTCCACGAGGTGTCGCGTCTGGCTTGGGCTCCATCGGACCTCGTATCTAGCTGCATGTTTGGATGCGCTTCCAAGCCAGGAAAGGGCAAGAGACGGTGTTACATATGATTCAGCACCGGTACCTGCAAGTATGGCAAGCGCTTCAACGCCGGCATCCGCCGACAGACTCTTTCCCAGCTCGAGTTTTGTCTTGATGCCGAAATTTGCGAGATTGCGCGCAAGATCCAGCGAATCTTCCATGCCATAGTTGGCATAGGCATATGTATGTCTGCTGAGCTGGGACTGTACGCCAGCCAGCACGCGGCCCGTACTGAAATCCTCGCCACCGAGCCATTCATAGCCTGCAACCAGTCTGGTACCAGCAGCAAGCCTGTACTCTCCCCCGAGAAATGCGCGGTCGGGAACACCAGTAATCGTGGCAAGCGTTCCGGATGACAGATACCCCTCACCAAGAGGATCCGCATTTGCACTGGTGCTGGTAAATCTGTCAAACATGCCGGTAATTGAGGAAAAGCCCTGTGATGGCAGCCTTGCGCCCCACATGGTACGTTCAACGAAGCCGGTGATGGTGAAACTGTCAGTCAGATCAATCCGTGCGCCTGCTTTGCCAAGCAGTGCCTGCTGCGTATAACTGGCAGCGGCGATATCGGCATAGGTGAACCCGGTGAGCGCCCGGGCCCTTGCTGAAAGCCTTATCGTTGCATCGGCAAACGCAAGATTGCCTGCATCGCCGTTGAGCAGGTTTTCCCGTCGCAAAGCCTGCAGCTTCAAAGCAAGGCCTTCAACCGGTGTGGATTCCGCAAGCGCGGAAATCTCCCGCATGGCTCCTGCCTGCGAAGGCAGCGAAGGATTCCTGAATTCCCGGTCCGCGGCATAGGCGCGAACTCGAGCCGAAAAAGCCTTGCCAAAATCGATTCTGAAGGATGCCGTGGCGGCGACACCCTGACGTTGAGTGAGAGCAAGACGGTCATAGACATCACTGGCTGCAACCTCGGCATTCGCAATGAAATGCCTGCCGAGCACAAGCGAAAGGTCGGCTCCGTACAGCTTGTTCTGTGATATGCCGGTATTCTCGACAATGCCGGTTCCGCCTATGATGAGGGCATCATCAAAAAGCTTGAGACGTGGCCGGATGCCCAGGATGCCGTGCCGTTCATCTTCTTCCCGCACTTCGTAGACGGCTACGATGTACACTGGATTGAACTGATCATCGACGCTTCGCACAGGCTCCCTGAAAAGAATGGTTCCCTCAAGATAGTTGATCCAGTAATCGATATGACGGCGCAGCAGTCTGGACTGCAGTATCACGGACGGGTTGGAAGCAGAGCGGATTTCAATCGAGATTGCATCACTGTTCAGGACAATGGGAGTATGTGAGAGTTGATAATAGCCTGAAGTGCCGTCTCCTCGCATTTCATCCCTGATCATGCTCTGATCAGTGACAGTCCAGAAGGCATCGATATCATACAGACATTCATCCAGATGCAGTCTGGCGCCCGTGAAAGATCTTCCATACCGTGCGAGCTCGGTGCCGGTCATCCCAGTAGTGAAATCTCCATACTGGAAATAGCTTGTATCCTTTTCGATTCTGAAGAAACGGGCATCGGACGACGGCGCATCATATCTCTGAGTGCTCGAATCACCATAGATTGGATAGCTTTTTCCCCTGTCAGCCTCGCTGAACAAAAGATCCCGGTCAGGAACTGCGCCAG
>JAOABY010000085.1 GCA_026418115.1 Spirochaetaceae bacterium
AGGTGCAGGTCCAGGAAATGGTGCGCATACTCCTTGGGATGGAGGAAATCCCAAAGCCTGACCACGCTGCCGACGCGTTGGCGGCTGCCATCTGCACATTGCATTCTCTCGGCCCTGCGGGCTATACTCTTTGATATGTTCAATCGCATCAGGGGTATCCTGGGAGGATACACCGAAGAATCTCTCTATGTCTCGACAGGTGCGATCGAATGGGAGATTGCGGTTCCATTGCGGGATGCTTCCCTGCATGCGAGGATAGGCGAGGAACTGGAGCTCTATACATGGCTGCACCACTATGAGGATGGCATGAGACTGTATGGTTTCATGTCTTCTGCAGAAAGGAAGCTTTTCCTTGATCTGCAGAAGGTCGAGGGCATTGGCCCACGGCAGGCTTTCAAGGTGCTGCAAGGAGTAGAACCCCAGACTCTGATCGCTCTCCTCGAGCATGGCGATCTCGCGGCGCTGCAGAAAATTCCGGGAATCGGTCCAAAGACGGCACAGAAAATGATGCTTGCACTTAAAGGCAAGCTCATGATTGAAGACGGAGAGGGAAGCAGAGGAATCGAGAGAATGCAGACGAGCCGCTGGAACGATGTGATACGCGCCCTTGTTGATATGGGATTCGATCGCAGGGAGACTGAAAAAGTTGTACTGGCTCTCGGTTCGGGAATAGAAGATGATCCTCAAGCCGAAAAGGAACTTTTCAGAAAAGCACTGCTTGAACTTTCTGCAGCTTCAGGTGCCTGAGGTGATGTGTGGATGCTGAAATCCTGAAACAGGGGCCCATGAGCCCCCTCTATGATCCTCGAGAAGACGATCGGGAAGCTACGCTCAGACCCCGAGCCCTGAGGGACTTCCAGGGTCAGGAAAGAATAAAGGAAAATCTCTCAATATTCATCCAGGCAGCCCGCGAAAGGGGAGAAGCCCTCGATCATCTCTTTCTCATGGGCCCCCCTGGGCTGGGCAAGACCACACTTGCTCTTGTGGTAGCATCGGAGATGGGAGTGGAGTTCAAGCCTACCAGTGCTCCTGCCATCGAGAAGCCCAAGGATCTTGCTGGAATCCTCACAACCCTGAGGCCGGGCTCGGTGCTGTTCATCGATGAGATCCACCGGCTCAAACCAGCGATTGAAGAAATGCTGTACATAGCCATGGAGGATTTCGAGCTTGACTGGATCATCGGCCAGGGACCTGCGGCGCGAACAGTACGCGTACCCGTACCGCCTTTTACGCTCATCGGCGCCACAACCAAGGCTGGGATGGTCTCGGCTCCGCTGTCCAGCCGCTTTGGGATTTCGCTACGGTTTGATTATTACTCCCCCGAAGAACTTGGCAAGGTAATTCGCCGCTCTGCTGGCATCCTGGACATCGAGATTGATGATGATGCTGTTGCTCTGCTCGCTGGGACAAGCCGGGGCACACCCAGAATTGCCAACAGACTGCTGAGGAGAATGAGGGATTTTGCTCAGATTGGCGGAAAGAGCAGAGTCACCAGTGATATAGTAAGATTCGGACTGGAACGGCTGGAAGTTGATCATCTGGGTCTTGAACGCATCGACAGAGAAATCCTCAGGACCATCATGGTAAAATACGGAGGCGGTCCGGTAGGTGCGGAGACTCTTGCGGTCTCTGTAGGCGAAAGCGTTGACAGCCTTGAAGATTACTATGAGCCTTATCTCATTCAGGCGGGAATGATTGCACGTACACCGCGCGGACGGGTTGCGACACCCGCTGCATATCGACATCTTGGAATAGAACCTGGCCATGAAAACGGACGACTTCAATTTTGAGCTCCCTGAAGAGCTTATTGCTCAGTATCCCTCCGATCGGAGAGGAGCATCCCGCCTGATGGTGGTACAGAGAGATAGTAAAGCAATCTATCACTCCAATATGTCTGAAATAGTAGACTTTATTGACTCTGAAACGGTGCTTGTTTTCAATAATTCACGTGTTCGCAAGGCGAGGTTGTATGCCAAATGTGAACAGACCGGCGCCAATGTCGAGTTTGTTTTCCTGATGCCAGTGGAAGATACGATTATGGATCATCGGGGAGACGGTGTATTGCAGAATTCAGAGGGTTCCGATACCGCCTCCGAGGAGACTGCCATACATCTTCATGCAGCCAGAGTATTGCCTCCGATTTCGAGGCGCTGGACTGCGGTCTGCAGCAAGGCCCGTAGACAGAAAGTAGGAAGAAGCTATGTGTTTGCCGGCGGCCTGCGCGGCTATATTGAACAGGACCATGGAGAAGAAAAAATAGTTGCGTTCGAACGTCCTGTCGATGAAGGCTATTTCGAACAATGGGGACATGTACCTCTTCCGCCATATATCAAGCGGGAGGATACGAATTTTGACGAACAGCGCTACCAGACTGTCTATGCAAGGAATACCGGCTCCGCAGCGTGCCCGACTGCGGGGCTTCATTTTACTCCTGAGATCATTGAGTCAATCCAGGAAAAAGGTGCTCAGCTTGCCTTTGTGACACTCCATGTCGGTCTGGGGACCTTCCTTCCGGTTCGTACGGAAAAGGTAGAAGATCATCGCATGCACAGCGAGTGGTTCGAGATTCCCTCCGAAACGGCACATCTTGTGAATACGGCAAGACAGCAGGGAAAGAAGGTGCTGGCTGTCGGCACAACCTCACTGAGGGCACTGGAATCAGCATGGTTCAATGGTGCGCTGCAGGCAGGTACCTTTACAACGGATATTTTCATTTATCCCGGATACGCATTCAAGGTAGTCGACCAGCTCTTTACCAACTTCCATACACCGAAATCCACCCTGCTCATGCTTGTTTCCGCATTTGCCGGGCGGGACTTCATTCTCGATGCATACAGGGAAGCTGTCGCACAGCGCTATAGATTCTTCAGCTATGGGGATGCAATGCTCATTCTCTGAAGTTCAGGATGCAAGAAAATCGAGAACCTCACGCTTCAGAATTGCTGCTATCGTATCAATCTCAAGAGAAGCATCGATTCTGATGATGCGCCAGCCGCGCTGTTCAAGTCTGCGGGCCATTCGCTGGTACATCGCCCGCACTTTGCGCTGCATGGTGAGTTCTTCATAGATTTCTCTGTGAGTTCTTTCACATAACCTTCGAGCTGCTTCCTGAGGATCGAGATCGAACAGAAAGGTGAGGCCTGGCATCGGGAAATGTCTGTTCAGCTGCCAGGGTAAGGATGGTCCACAGGTGACTCCCTGGTATGCCAGGCTTGAGAGCACATACCTGTCGGAAACTACCAGCTGCCCTGCCGCAGCATGTTCTGCAATGCCATTATGGCCATACACATGCTCATGCCTGTCCGCGGCGAAAAGATGGGCTACGGTTCCGGGATCGACAGTGATATCTCCTGCAAGAATTCTCCTGATGAGCTGGCCAGACGGAAGATTGGTCGGTTCCGCAGTTGCCCAGCAGGATATGCCACGCTGTGCCATATTCTGCTCGAGCAGCCTGAGTTGTGTGGTGGTACCAGCTCCATCTAGTCCTTCAAGGACGATGAAGCGTTTCTGCAGGATGGCGGTGTCAAACACATGCATGATGTGCTAGTATATACGAAGCTCATATCGATGTCAGCTCTGGATGGGTTCAATGAAAAGAGGCTTGTCGAAAGGCATCATCGTTCTTGCCGCATTACTTGCCGCCTTTTTTGTCACGTCATGGGTTGCCAGTACTCTCAGACAGGAAGTCCAGAGATTCGTTGTAGGCTCGATTGATGATCTTCAGGCTATCGTAGAGCAGGCCACTGGTCTGCGATTGCGCTATGCGTGGCTCAGCATTGAAAAATTGAACACGCTCGTAATTCATGAGGTGAGGTTAGAGCAACCCTCAACCGTAGAATCATCAGGAACATCAATACAATCTGCAGACACGGCGGATGCAGTCACCCGCAGAACCCCCGTCACCATTGATCGCGTTGCAATTCGCCTCTCCTACTGGGCTGCCATCATGGGACATGGCACAGACATCATCCGGGATGTAAATGCAGATAAGCTCTCCTTTGACCTTCAATGGCCGGAAGAAGACTATGTGCTGATCAAACTCTACAAATTCCTGTTTGAGGGACCGGCAATCACGCTTCCACGTTTTCAGCTTACGATTGAACCTGTGCATCTGAATATAAGGAAATCCGGTGCCAATACCTTGCTGGCCGGAGTATCCATCAAAACCTTGCAGCTTTCTACACTGGCCGGTTTTCCGGAAATTGCCGCGCCACTTGTCGCTATTGAATCGCATGGATTCATGGGCCTGCCTCCCGATGCACAGGCTCAGCTTTCAGTATGGGGAAAGCTCGCCGCTGATTTTTCCAGCTTTTCTTTCAATATAGGTGTTCGCGCAAAGAGCGCTGATTTCTCTCTAGCATATCAGGAGCTTGCGGTGTGGGGTGCTGGTGGGCGTATAGAGGGAGAGCTTAGGAAGGCTGGGGTGGAGGTACGGGGATGGTATGAGGGTGGGCGCTGGGGGTTGGAGGGGGCGTTTGAGGGGTATGAGGGGTGGCGGGACCTGGAGGCAGGAGGGGAAGTGGGGAAGGTGCTGGGGCAGGTGGTGGTGAGTGGGAAGGTGCGGGCAGGAGGAGAGGGTGAGACGGTAGGGTATGGTGTTGAGCTGTGGGTTGAGGGGAAGGAAGGGCTCGAGGTAGGAGGGCTGCAGGCAGGGGGATTGACGGTGGTGGTGCGGGGTGAGGGGGATGGGTTTGGAGTAGAGGGTCGGTGTGAGGTACGGGGGAGAGGGGTTGAGGGGTGGTATGAGGGGAAGCTGCGGTATGGGGATCTGGAGGTAGGGGGGCGGTATGAGGTGCGAGGTGAGGGGCTGTCTCTTATACACATCTGACGCTGCCGACGAG
>JAOABY010000086.1 GCA_026418115.1 Spirochaetaceae bacterium
GCCAACGCACGCGCCATGAAAAAAGGACCCCTCGCGGGGTCCTTCTGCAGAAGCTCCGGCAATCAGAGCACATGCTGCTGGCTGCTCAGAAATTCAGCACCACTCCAAATGTGTACAGCGGGAAGAAAGTTCCAAAATTCCAATTATAGAGTACACCAGCCTCCGCATAGGCTCCCAGGAATGCCACATTGACCTGTGCGCCGACCTTGCCAAAAATGAAATCGGCAAGTGAAGGCCTCCATTTCCCATCCAATTTTTCCAAATAGATGAATGGTCCGGCGCCTGCATAGAAATGAACCGGCTTCATGCTTGCATTGACCAGCAGAGTAGGAAGGAACCAGGCTTCGTCTATCTGGTCACGATTGTTTATCAGGTCGATGAAATTCTCAAGGGGATTGCCCGCAGTGCTCAGTGCAGGTGTCATCGCCGTCAGATCGAAGCCGATGAATCCTTCCCCCACGCTGCGGATGGTAAGTCCGTACAGTTGAGCATCTTCTTCAGGGAACATCGAAAAATTCGCACCAAAATCAATTGCCGATGCGCCAGCGACGATGAGCGCCATCATTGCCAGCGCCAGTACGAGCCTTTTCATATGCACCTCCTTCTCTTCATACATTATAGTGGTTCTGCAGGCGGGAGCAACTGCCGGCAGGCCAATTCCTCATAAAAACACTATACTTCTCACATGGGTACCGCTGATTCACGCAACCCTCGACAGGCGGGATATCGTATCCTGTCCTTTGCAATTCCACTGATGCTCTTCGTCTTGCTCCTCATGTCCTGCGCCAGCGTGCTCTCATTGTTCAGGCCACAACCCGGGCACCTGAGCGTCCAGTCTCCCCCTCAACCTCAACCCGACAGGTACAGAAATGGCAAGCCCGATCCCCGCGTCACCTCAGCCGCCGTGGCCTCGACCGCTCCCAGAGGCACAGAGCCTGATCTTTCGTCTGCCCTGCAACGCTTCATCGAGGTGCTCACGGCAGGCGAAACAGATCCCTTCATGAAAGTGAAGCTCATACATGACTGGATTGCGCTTTCCATCGAATATGATGAAGAGATGGCGCAACAGGAATTCGTTCGCGGGCAGGACCTTGCGACGGTCCTCCGCACCAGAAAGGCCGTATGCGCCGGCTATGCACGCCTTCTCTCTGCAATGAGCGCCGCTGCGGGAGTAGAGACCGTCCTGGTCAACGGCAGGGTACGAAGCATCGGTGTTGCATCGGCTGGTGATCTGACGCCTCATGTCTGGAATCTGGTACGCATTGATGGAAGAGCCTATCTGGTAGACGTAACCTTTGATGCGGCAACCATCGTACGCGGACGACACGTACAGTCTTACTCTACCGACTATCTATTTGCTCCTCCGGAACAGATGCGATTCACACATTTGCCCGATGTCGACGCATACCAGCTCCTCCAGAAGCCGATGGATGAGAAAGCATTCATGAGTCAGCCTCTGATAACTCCCTCTTTCTTCTCCCTCGGCCTCAGTATTGTCTCCCCTGCTTCAGGGAGCTCTCCTCTCTCAGGGACGCTGAGAACGTCCGGCATATGCGAGCTCGAGATCGAGGCACCTCCCGATGCTGTGCTCGATGGGGGGCTGTATCGATCTGATGGCAGGGAAATCCAGCGGGCTGCCATCGCACATCGCCTGTCACCCGTGCGATGGCGCATACAGTATGCAGTACCCTCTACCGGTCTTTGGCATGCGATGGTATTTGCAGCAAGGCCTCAGGAGAGAAAAGATTCAGCGACTATGAGCGGAGTCTTGCGCTTCAGTCTGCAGGCATCGGCAGGCTGGCCTTCATCCCCGGCTTTTCCGCTTACCTATGCCCTGTACGGTGAGCGCCCCGGCGAATATCTTGTGGCACCGCTCACCGGTGTGCTGTCAGCAGGGAGCCGTCAGGAATTCCGCTATGTATCAAAGGCTGCTTACGCTGCGCTTCTGTATGGCAGCAACTTTCTGCCCCTGCACAAGGTGAGCCCGGACCGTTTCGAGCTTGCCACCACGGTACCGCGTACCGATACGCTCAAGCTGGCGATTTCTGATGACGGCAGCATCTATCGCACCGTGCTCCTCTGGGACGTCCGCTGACCGCCTCGGGGACAGATTCATCCTTCCAAGTCTGTACCATGGGAGGCACGCTCTCTTTCCTGAAGCGATCGGATGAAACTTTCCACATACCTCCTGGCCAGATCCTTGCACCCAAGGCCAACAGCGATTGCCACTCCCAGCGCAATCGAACTGAAGCTGATCAGCAGCAGCGTACTGACAATGCTCTGCCCGAGGCCCAGTTGCTCTACCACCATGACGAGCACCACCAGATAGCCCACCGCCCTGATGCCCCTGCGCAGCAGCACCGCCGAGGCAAGTGCTGCATTCCTTGCGATGGTCAGAGCAAAATTGGACAGGAAGTTGACTACGATGATACCTATCGAACCAGTGATGACTGCAGCAAGGATGACGGGGACCGAACCGAACAGCCATCCCGATATCGATGCTGCAGCCCGCTCGTCAAGCACCGATGCCGCCATCGCGAGCACAATCAGCATCACGATCCAGTACAGCGTCATGCCGACCAGCAGCGAGGGCGACTGCTTCACGTGTCCCTTGCGAAGGAATTCCGTAACATGGAGTTTCTCATTCAATGTGTCGAACTTGAGCGCTGCCAGCAGCTTTGGTACGATGCCCCTGAGCAGCTTTGCCACCAGCCATCCCGCAAGCAGCACCAGCGGAGCACCTACTGCGGACGGCAAACCCGTAATGAATGCCCAGATATCTTCCCAGAATACGGTCATGCTTTCCTCCTGCCTTCAGCCTTCTGTCACCAGACGATGCAACGCTTCCACTGACATTCCCTGGATACCAAGCGTCTCGACTGTCCGGCCGTTACGGCGGTAATCGGTATCATGCATCATGTTAGCAAGATCTATTGTGAAGTCGATTGCCGGTGTCGGCACCCCATAGAGCGCGCCCATGCTTGCCATAGGCACCAGACTCATGGGCACATCTTCCCACACATAGCGGTGGTTCACGGTTGGTGGCGCCTTGATGCCCGCATAGCTGCTCGTCGCACGAATGGCACTGCAGAGATCATCTCCCACAGAGTCATAGGTCAGATACAGCCATTCTCTGGCCGATACTGTGCGGATGCCCAGAGCCCGCGCCAGCGCCAGCCGCTCATCATCTATTTTCTGAAGGATTTTTGCCACGCTGGGCGAAATGCCCTGGAGGTAATATTCAAAATCCCCTCCGGTAGATTCTATCCAGGCGGCATTGAGGAGTGTAAGCGCTGGATGAAAGACGGCGCCGATATTCTCAAGGCTTGTTGCAAGTACATTACTGCCTGCAGAGAACTGAGGAAACGCCACATCGAGCACCTTGAGTGCCGCAGGCGTGAGGAACGACGGCAGGGCTGCCACTGGCACTCCATTCTTGATTCTGAAAATGTGACCCCGGTTGCGCTGGATCATCCGAGAGGCGTAGAGAAAGGTCTGCGCTTCTACAATGACCGCCCTCGCTGTGCACCCCTCTCGCTGCAGCACCGCCCTGAACTCGAGCGCACCGCCGGTGCGCCCTGGATTGAGCACCACGATCTGGCCATCCTTCAGAAAAGGCGCCATTGCTACCGCCATGCCATAGTGGGCAGTAGAAGGTGTGACGATCATGATGACATCTGCACCTTCAATGGCTTCGCCCATATTCGAACTCGCAAGCCTCACCGGTCCGAAGCCTTCCACCTCACCCTCAACCTCGATGCCCTTGTACCAGCGGATTGCAGCGAGATGTTCATCAGTGCGATTGTACATCTGCACCGGAAAACCCATCACGCCAAGATGACCGGCCATCGAAACACCGCCATGCCCCGCTCCCGCGACACACCAGACGATGCCTTTGCCTTTGGCAGCCACGCTCTCAAGATATTCCGGTATCCCCGTCCAGTCTGTTCTGCTCACTGCACTCCTCCCCCTCCGGCTCTTCCTTCCCTGCCTGGCAGGTGATCCTGGGACACAACGCCCATGCGTTCGAGATTCCTCATGATGCCAAACAGGCGTTGCTGCACGGCAAGAGGCTTTCCTTCTTCGTCCACGGTATGCACCCCACCGTCCATAAACTGCACCTTCTGGCCGACCGCAGCCGCGAATTCATCTCTGCAGGATGCAAGCCACGGCAGCGGAAAGACTCCGGCGGCCAGCATTGCATACAGCCCCGAGGGCGAATACGTGTCAGGAATTGTTCGCTCAAGCATGTCAATCATCTGGCGGGCATCGCTGATCAGTTCTTCAGTGCGTCTTGCGACCCGCGGGTCATGGCCGAAATCGGGCATGTCGCCCTTCCGTTTCAGCAATCTGTATCGATCGAGTGCATATCGTGTGATACGGATGGATTCTTCCACCACCTCCGGATCGGCGAGCCTGAATCCCTCAGAGTAGCTGACCACATGGATAATCTGAGGACTCGCGGAATTGTCTGGTTCGATGTCATCCATCATCGCGGTGACGGATGCCAGTTGCGCTTTTGCCTTCTGCTCATCAGGAGAAAAATAGTCCAGACCGCCTCGTGGCTGCAGATAGACCCTGAATTCGGGACCTTCCAGCGTACGCACGAGCATGCGGAGGGCCCGCGCCTTGGCGAGATCCTGAATTCCCCAGGTATAGCGCGGCGTATTGAGCATGGTCTGGAGGATGAGTGTCCTGACGCCATGCTGTCTGGCTGCCTTGGCTGCCACATACCCCGAGACGACATACCCGACGTCATCACAGCCTCTGAAGGCAAAATGATGGGGAACATTCGGTTCGAGCGGTTTGCCCGTAGATGCAATGTATCGCATGGCTGCGCT
>JAOABY010000087.1 GCA_026418115.1 Spirochaetaceae bacterium
GCCTGGCAACACGGAACTGAGCATAGTGTATACCCTGCGTGCCGGCAGTCAGATAGGATGGGATGTTGATTTTGCCAGATTGTATGTTCCTGATCTTATATCCACAGGATGCTCGGGCAAACAGTACTTCGAGACGGGGACTCTGGTGCAATTCTCTGCTTCTTCATCGAATGTCAGTCTTGTTGCACCAACTGTAATTGATTGTGCCGAAATCAAACAGTTCAAAATCCAGCTCAATCCTGAGACGATGTGGCCGTTGTACGATCTTTCGATTTCGATGGATATCGGTACAGGCTACAAGCTTGTTGGCGGTGTGGGAGATGCGCAGTATCCTGTGCAATTCAATGATTTCTACACAATGAGCGGAACTCCGATAGCTGCCTTCAGCCCCTCGATCAATGGTTCCATACTCACCTGGAATTTCAGCCAGGATGTTCGGGCCAGAGCCAATGCGGACGGAACAGGAGCAGCTCCTTCCATAACGTTCTGGCTGGCAAAGACCTGCGATATTGCGGCGAAAAATGTCAGCGTTACGGTTCGCTACAATGACCGGTGCACTGACAATGCCAGTCCAGCCCAGAGAACCGCCGTGACTACCGGAAGTCCTGCACTGGTGCGGAAAGGCGAACTCGAAGTCAGCGTTCAGCCGGCTCGTGTCAAAGCCTACGACATGTTCCCGACTTATGATATTGTGATTTGGAATAAGGGGTCGGGAAATGTCTATGATGCTTTCTTCTATTTTAATAATCCCAATGACGCGCTCAATGCGTATTCCTACAGCATCCCACAGGGGCCGGCTCCTGATGTCGTAGAAGGCCCGCTGCCAGCTGCAGATGCGGTATGGCGATACCATATCATTCCTCCAGGTGAGAAACGGTATTTCAGAATAAAGGATAGAATAGGCTATCTTCCCGCTGGCTCTGGAGACACAATTACAACCAATCTTCAGTACTCATGGGGACTGGAGTGGCCGGATGGTCTGAATCCAAAGGTTGCAATAATCTGCCAGCAATTGACGAAACCAGCCTACGTCGACCTCGTGAAGCCTCTGGTTCTGATCTCTGCTCATACTGTTGATCACGTCATCGATTACTGCGGCGATCCATCAAGATTCACTGTTACGGCAAAGAATAACGGAACCACCATTGCCTTCAATCCCATTATCGAGGTACAGCTGCCACCAGGTCTGAGCTATGCAGGCAATGCAGCGTTCTCATTCAGTGGGGGGCCTCTTGATGCTCTGCCGGCTGTCAGTCAGACGGGTACTGTGACTGCCGGGCTTGTGTTGCGCTTTGATTTCACGAATGCAATTCCGACTGATATCTATGGCGATCGATACCTGGCTCCGGGACAGACGATCAGCGTTGCGTATGATGCGGTAATCGCAAATGCTACTGATGCCCTAACATACAGCAATGGCAGCAAGAGGTCTCTGGCTCGTGTGCTGTTCGATGAACCGGCCCGTGCCTATTACCGTCAGAACCTCCTCAGCTCGAGTCAGGATGTTCTGGCAACCGTGCCAGCGACTCCTTCCATACAGATTACTCAACAGGTAAGGAATATTACTCAAGGCACCGCATGGGGCAGTCCAGCCTTGATTGCGGCAGAGCCTGATGATGTGCTCGAATTCAAGTTCATCCTGCAGAATGTTGGAAATTATGTAGCCAAGAATGTCAGGTTATCAATAAAATTGCCAACAGTTACAACGAATAAAGTACTTATCTACAATTCAGGTACCCTTACTGTAGAAGGAGCTCCTGTATCGTGGGATGGTACTTCCACAATTGATATTGGGTTGATGTCAAATATCTCAGGTGACCCGTCCCAGATCGTTGAAGTGGGCTATCAGGCTTCAGTGAATTTCGCTACCAATGATGCAAGCGCGGTGAATTACGGTACCGTATCCTGGGGTTGCTATCAGGGAGTACCTACCATCCCGCCTGCCTACAACACACTGGATTCGTCAAAGATAACTATAATTACGGCCCCACTATTCAGCGGAACCATGACGACCATCACCTATCCCGTAACTGGCCTGAACTCTTTTTCGACAGATGGCGGCCGAATTAGAGTGACATTCAAGAATCAGGGAACCAGGGCATATTTCAGATCAGGCAATAATTCTATTTATATTCAGTTTCCAAGTGGATCAAATTTCAATGATGCATTTCCCATCAGTATACAATCTGATATCCGAGGAAATCTAATTGAAACAACTCCTCCTGTAATAGAAAATGCGGCTAATTCATGGGAAGGGGGGAGGGTAAGACTGTATCTATTCACGGTTGGCTATATTGATACCAATGAGACACTCACGATCGAGGTTTCGGGCGAATCTTCAGGTTTCTATATGGATACTGAATATGCCAACGCAGGACCACTGAAAGAGCCGCCCGCATTTTCGACAGCATCAATATATAGATATATTAATTATGATTTTATATACGATAAATTGCCAAATACCATTTATCAGACTGCAACATGGTCCCCTAATCCAATTGCTACCACTGTGTATCAGCCCGACCTCGACATTACTCTGGAACCGGTCAATCCGGTCATAAACCCTGGGGAAACAACCAAAACCTTTACGGTAAAGATCAAGAACAATGGCAACACGACAGCGAAAAACGTTGCCAAGGTTAATGCTTACATCAACCAGCCATTCGTGATGAACTTCGGCGCAGGGTTTGCCAACCCCGTCATAACCTCCAACACCTGCGGCGGTACCGCCACCGTAAGCGGGAATACCATCACCATCGCAAACATGAGTGATTTTGCAGCTGGTTCGGAAAAATCAATTACCGTTACAGTCGGGGTAGTGCCGAATCAGAACCCGGATCAGTATTGGGCAGATGCGCGAATTCGTGGAACATCTGTGAGGGATCTGGAAGGACGTCCAGTGCAGCCAAAATCGCCTGGAGTCAATGACCCCATGAACATCAACTACTCCGATGACTATGTCAAAGTCGTAGCAGCATCAGGGCTGGTGCTCAGGCCAGACAATCAGGGTACCGGCCAGCCAGGCAGCTTTGTGACCTATCTCCACATGATCCGCAATAATGGTGCAGTGGCTGATGATTTCCTGCTCAGTGCAACGAGCACTCCTGCGTGGAATGTGCTCTTTTATGCAACCAATGAACAGGGGGTGATTTCCGGCGGCCCGATTACCAAGATTTACCTTGCGCCACAGCAGACAGCCTACTTTGCAGCCAGAGTCTTCATTCCCTCGAATGCAGCAGAAGGCACCATCGCATTGACGACCATCAAAGCTGCCATGAAATCCAACACCAGTTACTACCGCGCTGTGCAGGACGTCACGATGGTGACATCATCCCGGCTTTCGATGTTCAAAGAGGCGCGCAATGTGCAGCAGGGAAGCCCCTTTGGCATGAGGGCCGATGGCAAGCCTGCGGAAGATATCGAGTACCGGATCAGTTTCAAGAATATAGCAGCCAGCGACATCACTGATCTTTATATTTCTGATCCTCTGCCTGATTTTACATGGTTGCTGCCTGATACCTATTCCTATGCCAGCCAGGACTGGACCGTCAAGCTGCTCTTCAATTTTGCTGATGGTCAGGAAACGGTCTATCTGCAGGTGCCGGATGACGCAAGACTGATCACCATTCATTTCAATGACCTGTGCGCTGGTCCACCTCTCAATGCCAGATTCCCGGATGGCGTATTCAGGCTGAGGCCAGGGGAATCAGGGTCGATCTATTACATGGTGAGAGTTCGGTAAACAGCGGGGAGCTCAATGGGCTCCCCCTTCTGTACAGGACCACCGAAGTTTTCTACTATGGAAGCTATCCATGAATGCTCTCATTTCTGATGATGGCCTGCAATGCCCCGAGCCGCCTCATGCGACTGCGCATCGACGAGTGAACGATCACAGCCGCGGCGAGCATGCAACAGCAATCATCTATCCGGTTGTCGCGCGGCGTTCCCATGGGCTCTCGCTTGGGATCAATCTTTTCCCTGCACGCAAGATCTGTACCTACAACTGTCCCTATTGCGAGGTACATCCTTTTGCAAACGAAGTAGACGACCTGCAAGCCGGGATGGTAGAGCAGGCGCTTCGACATTTTTTCGAGCATGAGTGGCCTCAGATGGCCTCCGTCATGCCTCTCAAGGATATCTGCATCTCGGGTAATGGCGAGCCAACCTGTTCGCCCGTACTGGAAGATGCGCTGCAGGCCTGTGATCGCGTACTTCGGGAGCTTGAAGCGCGGGATACCGCATGGGGAAAGGTTCCTGTCGTGCTCATCACCAATGCCACAGGTTTCCTCAAGCCAGAGATCAAGGCAATGCTGGCGCGATATGCGGCAAGCATGAGGCTCGAAATATGGGCCAAGCTCGATGGTGGCACCCAGGAACTGCACGGCATGCTCTCTGGCTCTGCCTACCGTTTTGAAGACATCGTGCATGGTATTACCAGTTTTGCGAGAGAGCATCCATTGACAATTCAGACCATGGTCTGCCGTGACAGCCGTTCCGGCCGCCTTCTCTTTGACCTGGAGGAATATGCTGCGGTAATCAGGCACATGTGGGCTCAGGGGGCTCAACTCACAGCAATCCAGCTGTACACCCTTGCACGACCACCTGTCGAATCATGGGTCGAGGGGTTGGAAGATGCAGCCATGCGCCAGCTTGGCCGGGCTCTTGCAGACCAGCTGTCTGATGTGCAGATATCCTGCTATGGCAGATATCAGGAACTCGAGATGGAGCCGGCAGGTTCTCCAATGGACAGCGCATGGCAATCATAGATCTTCATACCCATTCCAGTGCCTCGGATGGGGAGCTCAGCCCACGTGAACTGGTAGCCAAAGCCGATGCG
>JAOABY010000088.1 GCA_026418115.1 Spirochaetaceae bacterium
CCTCGAAATTTGTCTTGGGATTGAGAATGCCCGCCCAGATGCGGTCAAGATAGATTGGTTTGTAACGGCCGACACCGTGTGAATCTACACCCCGCTTGTCGGCAGCGACGAGGACATTGGCGCAGACAGCTGCTTCGGCCGGTGGTACGCCGACTGCTTCGAAGCCGGCTTTCATGAAGTGTTCAACTTCATCGAATGCCCACCAGGTTACTTCATCGGACATGGAAGTCTCCTTCTCAGAGCACAGTCTTGGTCCGGGATTACAACGACCCGGCAACAAGGGAAATTGTACTCCGGTTGAGAGGTTCGAGCAAGAAAAAAGCAGATATCTGGTATGTGCCCGCATGCCACGGAGGGGTGGGGCTCAGAAAAAAAAACGGGCACCTCGAGGAGGGGGAGGGTAGGTGCCCGCGGGGGTCGCATCACTTGCAGGAGAGGAGCGCGTGATCAGGCAGCTGTTACGCCAAGCACGTCCTTGATGGCGGAAAGAATGGTAGCGCGTGGAAGCGCGCCTACAGCCATCTGCGGCTGCCCATCCTTGGGGATGAAGAGGATCGATGGGATGCTCTGGATGCCGAATGCGGCAGCAAGCTCCTGCTCTTCATCGGTGTTGATCTTGTAGACATGTATCTTGCCGGCATATTCATCCGAGATCTTCTCGAGCACAGGACCCACCATCTTACAGGGTCCGCACCAGTCTGCATAGAAATCGATGATCGCGGGAAGCTCGCCTTTGAACTTCCACTCACGCTCATGTTCATAATCAAAAATTTTCTCCAGGAACGTTTCCTTGGTCAGGTGTTCGGTCATTGCCATCTCCTTATATAAAGAAATATATATATTAATCCACTGTACGGCAAGGGGGCAGGTTCCATTTTCCGCCTCCTGAAAAGCAGAAAAGGAGCAATGACCTCTTCCGGCATCTACTGTCTGATTCGTGAAAACCGTTCTATACTAGAATATTGAAAGATGCTGATGGAGGCAAATCATGCAGAATCCCCATATCATTACGCTGGATTTCGAGGAACTGCCCCCCGACCCTGTCTTTGAGCCCGGAATCAGGAGAGCTCCCCGCCGGGAGGCTGTTCTGACACCGGCTCAGGAGAGGCTTGCGCTCAAGAATGCCTTGCGCTATATCCCCGAACGGTGGCATGAAGCGCTTGCGCCTGAGTTTCTGAGAGAGCTCCGCGAGCGTGGAAGGATCTACGGCTATCGGTTCAGGCCGCAGGGACGCATACGGGGACTGCCCATCGACCAGTATCCAGGACGCTGCCTGGAAGGCAGAGCCTTCCGTGTCATGATCGACAACAACCTGGATTTTGAGGTTGCGTTGTACCCCTATGAGCTGGTGACGTATGGCGAGACCGGTCAGGTTTGCCAGAACTGGATGCAGTACCGACTGATCTGCAAGTATCTGGAAATGCTCGATGACCATGGCACCCTCGTCGTGGAGTCAGGGCATCCACTGGGAATCTTTGCGAGCCATCCCTACGCGCCGAGAGTCATCATCACCAATGGCCTCATGGTAGGCATGTTCGACAACCAGAAGGATTTCAATGTGGCAGCTGCGCTGGGAGTCGCCAACTATGGCCAGATGACTGCCGGAGGCTGGATGTACATCGGCCCGCAGGGCATCGTGCACGGCACCTACAACACCATACTGAATGCTGGCAGGCTCAAGCTGGGCGTGCCCAAGGATGGTGACCTTGCCGGCAAGCTTTTTGTTTCCTCCGGGCTTGGTGGCATGTCAGGTGCGCAGGGCAAGGCTGCAATCATTGCAGGAGCGGCATCCATCATTGCCGAAGTGGATCGCTCACGCATCGATACACGCTATTCACAGGGCTGGGTTTCCTGTGTATCGGAAAAACTCGAAGAGGCTGTACGCCTTGCGCTTGAGGCCAAGGCGCGACGCGAGCCCATAGCGGTAGCCTATCATGGTAATGTCGTCGACCTTCTGGAATACCTTGACAGGCAGAATATCGCTGTAGATCTGCTCTCAGACCAGACCAGCTGCCATGTGCCCTATGATGGCGGCTACTGCCCGGTGGGCATTTCATTCGAAGAAAGGACCCGGCTTCTCGCTGAAGACAGAGAATATTTCCGTGCTCTGGTAGACCAGTCGCTGAAGCGGCACTTTGCTGTGATCATGCGGCTGGTGGGCAAGGGCACCTACTTCTTTGATTATGGAAACTCATTCCTGAAAGCCGTATTCGATGCTGGTGTGAAGGAAGTATCCAGAAACGGCATTGATGACAAGGATGGCTTCATTCTCCCCAGCTATGTCGAGGATATTCTCGGGCCGGAGCTTTTCGATTACGGGTATGGTCCGTTCCGGTGGGTCTGCCTGAGCGGGAAAAAGGAAGATCTGAGAAAAACCGACCTGGCTGCAATGGAGTGCATCGATCCCACCAGAAGGGGCCAGGATCGAGACAACTGGATCTGGATTCGCGATGCGGAGAAGAACAATCTTGTCGTAGGCACACAGGCGCGTATTCTCTACCAGGATGCCTTCGGTCGCATGAAGATTGCGCTCAAGTTCAATGAGATGGTGCGCAAGGGTGAGATTGGACCGGTGATGCTCGGGCGCGATCATCATGATACTGGCGGCACGGACAGCCCCTTCCGCGAGACGAGCAATATCAAGGATGGCTCCAATATCATGGCCGATATGGCGACGCAATGCTTTGCGGGGAATGCTGCGCGGGGCATGAGCCTTGTGGCGCTTCATAACGGCGGTGGAGTCGGCATAGGCAAATCGATCAATGGGGGCTTCGGCCTGGTGCTCGATGGCTCGGAGCGAGTCGATGCCATCATCAGAATGGCACTGCCCTGGGATGTTATGGGAGGAGTCGCACGGCGCGCGTGGGCACGCAATCCTCACGCCATGGAAGTGTGCGAGGAGTTCAACCGCGAGCATGGTGAGTATGGCACCATCACCATCCCACACCTGGTCGATGAAGCGCTGCTGGATCGTGTGCTGAGCTGACAGATTGCAGGTTGCTGCTGCAGATGCCATCAATCTCATCTGCAGCAGCGCGTGAGGTCAGCGAGCCTGCAGGCCGCAGCGCCTCAGTATCGCGGCAACCTGATCCTCAAGGTTTTCTGCTTCCTTTCTCATGTGTCGGATGAAGCTGTTGTCTTCAACCCTGCCATGAACGGCGAGCATTTCAGCTTCATTGCGGAAGGTGTTCCTGCGGAACGGATTCTGCCAGTCCCTGGCACGTGACTCATACACCCTGTCTGCTACCTGCCATCCGAGCGGTGCGAGGTGCTGGAGGATATTCAGAATATCCTGGCGAGTCGGTGTTCTGAAGGTTGTCATACCTGGCCTGTAACCTCCTGCCTCTTCAACCGGCAGCGAAAGATATCCCAGCAGGCACCAGGCGCTCTGCAGCCTGTCGCTTTCATACTCGCGGGAAAGCTGGCGGTAGCGATCGTGGAGAGCATCCCAGGTTTCGATCTCTCTGGATTCTACGGCAGCAATGAGCGCTTCAACCCGGTCGCGCCTTACGAGGAAACCTCCCAGATTTTCCCAGGCAAACATGGCAGGAGAGCAGGGAATGGTTCGCATGGAAGATTCAAGCCAGTCAATGGGATCCTGCTCCATCGGGGCTGTCATGAGGTAGGGTACCAGTGTGAAGCCTGCAAACCAGGTGAGCATTTCGCGGTAGGACTTCCATGCCATGCAGGGCTTGATGATGACGACCTTCCGTGAAGAGTGTTCTGCATGCTCTGCGAGCACTTCGAAGGGCAGGGGATCATGGAATGCAGAGAGCAGCAGAGCACCGGCTGCACGCTCGTACTCCGTCATGGAAGCTGGATCATTGCCAGCAGTCTTGCTTTCCGCTGTCTCGCTGCTGCCGTTCGTTGCTGCCGATGTCCAGGCAAGCCAGAGTCGTTCGAGTTTCTCCAGAATGCCTCCATTGGGCAGGTCCGGCATCGTTCCTGTCCTTGCGCGATGGAGGAAGAAGCTTTTCCCCGTCTGCTGTTCGAGAAGGGCGAGTGCTTCGAGAATTTCTGCAGAAGTATCGGGAGCAAAAGGAGAATACTCATACGCGATGCTCTTGTCATGCCGGCGATCCCGCTCTTTGAACTTGTGTTCGTTGCGCATGAGGGCGTAGGCATTTGCGTACCACCACCATCCGGGAGCGATGGTCAGTCTGTCATGGGCCTCGTCATTGTCGATGAGGGCAAAGGGATAGCGGATGTCCAGTTCGTACTTGTAGTCTCCCTTTGCGATGAGGCAGAAG
>JAOABY010000089.1 GCA_026418115.1 Spirochaetaceae bacterium
GTGGTGTCCTGGCGACATCTTCCGCGTTCACAGGCATACCTTTCGATCGAACCAGAGCCGCCACAAGGGGGTGCAGGGACAGATGACGCTCAATGTACCTGGTGCGCAATCGACCGGTGATTGCATCCTCGAAAATGAAGCCCATACCCGGCACTTTTGGGTTGCGCCCCGTAGCGTCGCTCCCGCAGACCGGTACAAGCACAGGCTTGCCCTGGGCGAGCCTTTCCCCATTGAGCCTGTTGATGAACTCACCGAAAGCCTGCAGCTCGGAGGCAGGCCTTGCATATGCGTCCTGTGTGTTGTACAGCTCCAGTTCATCCAGCGCATCGGCATGCAGAGACAGCAGGTCGCAGGCTTCTTTGATCCCGTGTTCCATGGGGTGCAGGATGCGTATGCGCATCCCGGCGTTCCTCAGCGCCCGAGAAATGCTGTCTATTTCCTCGAATCTTGAACGATATTCGATGGTTCGTGGACCTTCGAAGTACCGTGTGAGCAGTACATCAGGAGAAAGATCCCGGAGTTCGTCCCTGAGGTTGCTGTAGAATTCTTCATAAAGCTTGCGGTTTTTCTTGCGCGCTTTTCTATCCGCAGCCTGTTGCTGCCCATCGGCAGCTGTCTCGGCTTCATGGCGGGCCTTTTCTCGCAGTACCTTGAACAGCCAGACGCGATTTCTGAGAATAGGACGGTATTTTGCATAGAGAAATTCGGCAAGATGCAGCCTTGTGATGCTGGTGCTCGGCATGCTTGCCAGGAATTCTTCCATGGTGAGAGGTTCAAGACGGTACAATGGGCTTTCGGGAAACCCTTCATTGATGGCTGGAAGGTGTTCCCGGTTGAAATCCTCGAGCAGCTGGCGTGCCGCATCAAGCCTGTTCGATCTGTTGATATCCAGGCCTTCGAAAAACCAGCCAAGATCTTGCTCATGGCCGGCAAAGAAGCTGCGAATCTCTTCGGCATTGCGGAGTTCAGGCAGGAGTGCATGAAAATGATATCGCTTCTCCCCTTCCATCACGCTGAACTCAAGTGCGAGACGTACTTCCACACCAAGCAGAGAACCTGCTTCGACCGCTTCAGACATCATCTCGATATCCGAACGCGACCCATATGCCACCGTGATCCTTGAAATACCCTTGATGAAGGCATCAATCACGAGCTGTGTAGGATTCTTGCGGCCGGAGGTCGCAGTGTCATGTACATGGGTATCCCAGCCATAGGAATGATCGGCCAGGGTCATCCCCTTCTCGGGCAGTTCTACAATGTTGAGTTCGTCGCAGAGTTTGCGGATCACCTGGTGCTGACCGCGGGTTGACATGGAAAAGTCATACAGCAGCTCAAGCTGTCTGCGCTTGTCGTTCCTGTGCTTGACGCATTGCTTGATCAGTGCAATCTGCACACGCGCCGTATTGAGAGGATAGTCGAGATTGGTTGAATGAAAAGCAGCATTTGCAAGTGTACGCAAGGCCTCGAGCCTCGCAACCGCATGGCGCGAATCGAGATCGCGAACCACCCTGAGGTATGATTCCGCGATGGAAATCCGTCGCCGCTTGAACCATCGGTTTACTCCCTGAGGGTGAAAGACGGTAGGCGGATTGATACTGTCAGGCTGGTCTATCTTGGCATTGAGTTCGCGTCGCATCTTGCGGAGCTCGGAAGAGAAGCTCACGGTAGACACGAGGTTCCTATAGGCTTTGCGGAATCTGGATTTTGCCATAGGACGATTGAATCATCTGCAGCATCTTAATGCAATATTCATACTGGAGAGCATGAAACAAGGGAGCCGCCCGTGCAGGCGGCTCCCATCAGGATGCTGCACCAGAATTTCAGCTGTGCTTTCTGCGGAAGTCTTCCATGAAGTCGACCGCGGTCCTGACGTTCTCCACCAGGTTGGCGTTGTAGATGGAGAAGCGGATGCCGCCTGTCGAGCGGTGGCCTTTGACGCCGATGATGTTGTTCGCCTTGGCTTCCTTGACAAAGAGCTCTTCCATCTCGGGTGTTTTGAGGCGGAAGACCACATTCATCTGCGAGCGGGAATCCTTCTCTACCGGTCCGCGATAGAAACCATCGGAGTTGTCAATGGCCTGATAGAGGATACGGGCTTTTTCCTCATTGATTCTGGCCATGTTTTCGAGCCCGCCTACCGTTTCGAGCAGCCACTTCAGGGTGAGGTTGAGGATGTAGATGGAGAAGCAGGGTGGCGTGTTGTACAGCGAGTTGTTCTCGGCATGAGTCCTGTAGGAAAGCATGGTGGGGAGGGCGTCGGCGGACTGGGCGAGGTTGTAGAAGTCTTCACGGATTGCTACAAGGGTCACGCCGGATGGCCCGAGGTTCTTCTGAGCACCAGCGTAAATCATTGAGAATTTGTCAGCGGGGAAGGGGCGGGAGAAGATGTCGCTGGACATATCGCACACGAGCGGAACCTTGCCAACTTCAGGCCAGTAATGCCACTGCGAACCGAAGATCGTATTGTTGCTGGTCATGTGGACATAGGTGCTGGCTGGATCGACCTTGATCTCCTCCTGGCGCGGAATCCTGGTGAAGGTTCCGTCGGCGTTCTCGGTGGTGATGATATCGAGCGCGCCAAAGCGCTTGGCTTCCTTGACAGCTGCCTTGCCCCAGTGACCGGTGACAATGTAGGTTGCCTTGCGGCCGCCATACAGATAGTTCATGGGAATCATGAAGAACTGGCTCGAAGCGCCGCCGGTGAGGAAGAGAATCTTCCACTCGGGGCCCATCCCGGCGAGCTTGCGGAAATTGTCCTGCGCTTCATTGTGCATGGCCTCGTATTCTTTTGAACGATGCGAGACCTCCATGACGGACATGCCGGTACCATTCCAGTCCAGCATTTCCTCCTGGGCTTTCTTGAGTACTTCGAGCGGAATCGCGGCGGGGCCGGCGTTGAAATTGATTGCACGTTTCATGGTTTGACTCCTCTTTGCCTGCGGCATCACTTGCCGGTGTATTTCTTGAGGCGGGTAACGATTGCATCACCCAGCCTGAGCAGGTTCTCCTCGGTGGATGCGCCGAGATGCGGCGTGCAGAGAACATTGGGAGCGCCGAGCAAGGGCGAATTTTCGGGTGGCTCCTTGTGATAGACATCGGTGGCATAGCCAGCGAGCCTGCCGGAGGCAAGTGCATCGGCTACATCCTGCTCGACCACGACCTGACCGCGGCAGGTATTGATGATGTAGGCGCCTTTCTTCATTTTGGCTATCGAGGCTGCATTGATCATGCCCCGGGTTTCGTCGGTGAGAGGAGTATGCAGGCTGATATAGTCCGAGTTGGCATAGACTTCGTCGAGAGTCGTCAGCTCGGCTACATCGGAGGTTGCTACATACTTGTCGTAAGCTATGACCTTCATGCCGAACGCCTTGGCCCTGAGCGCAAGTTCGCGGCCGATGCGCCCAATGCCGATAAGGCCGAGCGTCTTGCCATAGAGCTCGGTGCGTTCGAGCTCTTTCTTGAGCCACTTGCCCTGCTTCATGGAATTGTCAGCGGCAACGAGATGGTTGGGCATGGCAATCATGAGCGCAAATGCCAGCTCGGCAACTGCGATGCTCGATGCTTCGGGCGTATTGTCGACCGCAATGCCCTTGGATTTGGCATATTCAACATCAATGGTATCGACGCCCACACCGCCCCGGATAATGTATTTGCAGCGGGGAGCCTTGTCGATCATCGCCTTGTCTACCTTGGTCTTGGATCGCACGATGATCACTTCAGCCTCTTCCAGACGTGCCAGATCCGAAGTGACTTCGCCGAATTCCGCAAGACGACCGGGGAGGTCAGGCGCAAATGCATCGGCCAACAATATTACCATGCTTTTCCTCCTTGATGGCTGTAATGTGCGCAGCACTGATCCTCTACAGGCCAAGGCTGCGCGCGTGTTCAGTATAGCACCGTTTTGCCGAATGTGACAGATGTATCACTCTGTGATACGGCGTGCCTCGATATAGAATCGCTTTTCGGGAGCCTCTCCCATTGAGAATGTCTTTCTGGGCATGACACCATCATTGATGACTACCGAGAAGAAAGAATCCTTGTCGACCGGCGGCAGGTAGAGGCCCAGGTTGCCAGGCTTTCTTCCGAGCGCCTCAAGGCTTGCGGTGCCATGAATGTAGTCGATGCCAACCTCCGGATGTGCCTTGCGGTAGGCATCTATG
>JAOABY010000008.1 GCA_026418115.1 Spirochaetaceae bacterium
GTTTCAGAGACTCGGCTGACAGTATCTGGTATGGTCTGGGCCCCCGGCTCAAGGTGCGTCTCGAGGGGGGAGTGGAATTTGATCCGTCCTTGCATGTCGCAGCGTTCAGCAGGGATGGCAGATGGCTCTACTGTACTTCTCCACAGCCCATCCGTGCGGTGTTTGAAGGGGGAGCCATAGAGCTGGAGGCACAGGCTCCACTGGTGACCTATTGGGGGGTTGCGGCCGATCCGGAGCACGCCATGGGGTTATGGCATGCAACCTTTGGTGCCAAGGCCTTCGATGCAGCGGATCAGCAGAATATCTGTGAGGTATCTCTTCCCGAAGCGGCTCGAGCCAGACCGCACATGGTCATCAACATGCTGCTTTCGCTGGGCTGGTCGGGAGCATCACCTCAGCTTTTCCAGAATTTTCATGCCAGGCTTGCTGCCCTGATGAATACAAAGGAAGCTTCCGGATTTCTCATGGATCTGCTGCTGTGCCAGCCTGACTGCGTAGTACCGCCTGAGTACCGGAGAATGGCACCGACTACCTCGCAGGAGCCTGCTGCATCGAGACTCCAGCAGCGCTATGCGCGATTCCGTGCCGCGATGCAGGCATACTGGGAACACTGCGAACGCGAATGGCGCGAGCATGGCATGTCGGCGATTACGCATCCTGCAGTGCTCCATGGCATGGATCCCGTGCTTTCTTCAAGAAATGAAGCATTCATGGCGGGGCCTGAGCTGCTGGTAGCTCCCTGCATCGAGCCTGGTACTGAGCTCGTCTCGATCGTGCTGCCGGAAGGGCCATGGGTCCATCTCTGGACATCGAGGCAATACCCGGGAGGCAAAACGACGGTACATGCGCCACACGGCATGCCTGCCGTCTTTTATAGGCCCGATGCTTCGTTTGCCTGGCTGTTTGATTCAGTCAGGCAGGTAGCGAGCCGCCTATGACGCCCCTGGGAGCCTATGCTGCTGCACTGGCCGGCAATTTTCTGCTTTCGCTTGGCTTTACGCTGCAGAAACGACATGTGCGATGGCTGTCTGCCCGCAAGCGTGGCGAAAAGACTCGAAGGGCGGATGTCGTCGGATGGCTGGCAGGTTTTACGCTCATGAACATCCAGCCTATTTTCAATTATCTCGCCCTTGCAGCACTGGCTCCCAATGTAGTGGCAGCCGTAGGGGGCTCCAATATTGTCTTTACCATCCTGCTTTCCCGATTCATGCTGCATGAGCATCTGAAGACATCGCGCATCCCCTGGGTGGTGATGATGACCGCGGGGCTTGCCTGGGCAGGTTTTCTCCAGCAGGAAACGACCGGTCTGTTCAACATCCAGGCATTCTGGACCTCATTTTTCATACCTACTTCAGTTGCCTTGCTCGCCTTGCTGCTGGTGTCGAGAATGGGACCGAACATGACAGGGGTTGCCCTGGGCAGCGTTGCCGGATCGCTCGGTGGATTCATGGTGCTGGTGATCGAAGCCTTGCGCAGGACAGAGGGAACCGCCTCACTGGGATGGTTTCTGTCTCCTTACCTGTATGTCTACCTTTTCTGCGGCATTGCTTCGTTCATGATCAAGCAGGTTGCCTTCGAGCGGGGCAATATGAATGCGGTGGCGCCTTCCTTTTATGGCTTTCTGGTGATATATCCCTCAATTGCTGCCTATTTCGTCTCAGGTCTTGCGTTCAGCCTGGAGCAGGCAGGTGCCTTCATACTGATCGCCGTTTCGATCGCCATGCTGGCATTGTAGGTGCCTGACCTTTCTGCCAGGCTTCATTCTGTCATGAGCGTCTGACGAGCAGCACTGCTGCCTGAGCAGCGATGGCATCGCCTGCTCCGACTGCATCAAACCGCTCGTTGGTTTTCGCCTTGCATGAAACGCATTCCAGAGGAATGCCCATTACCTTTGCAAGAGAGGCACGTATCTGCTCCCTGTATGGTGCCAGTTTCGGCCTCTCAAGAATGATGGTCGTATCCAGATTGCCGATTGTCCATCCCTGTTCCGAAAGCATTGCTACCACCTGGGCAGCCAGCATGCCTGAATCCGCATCTTTCCATCGAGGATCCGAGGGTGGGAAATGGCTCCCGATGTCGCCCATTGCAGCAGCGCCCAGAAGGGCATCGATGACGGCATGCCAGAGGACATCGCCATCAGAGTGCCCTGCTTCTCCGCGATCATGGGGAATGACAACACCTCCTATGATCAGCTTCCTGCCTTCCACAAGCGGATGGATGTCATATCCCTGGCCAATTCTCGGCACGTGCACCATTGTCTGCTCCGATCCGGGCAAATCTTCCCTGAATGTGATCTTTCTGTTGCCGGGTTCACCCTGTACCCAGGAAACTGGGCCGCTGTACTGCGCATGGAGCATGGCGTCGTCAGTTGCTGCATACCCCTCGGCAACGGCACGGGCATGCGCAAGGCGTATAGCACCGAAGAGAAATCCCTGAGGTGTCTGGGCTGTCATCACACTGTCGCGGACAGGGTGTCCGACAATGAATCTGCCTTCGATAATCTTGGGAGTCTCGGTAAGCGGAGACAGCGGGATACAGGCACCATGTGCTCGAGTCCCTTCGATGACGGAACGAATCAGATCTTCGCTGACCCAGGGGCGTGCGCCGTCATGAATCAGCACAATGTCAGCATCACCGCAATGCAGGGATGCCAGTACCTCGAGGCCGAGGCGTACCGAGTCCTGCCGTGTCGCGCCCCCTTCCGCAACGCGCCATCCCCGAGAGAGTCCCTGCAGTTGAGGAGCCAGCATCGAGTGCGTCAACAGTGCTTCAAACGTACTGCGCAGGTCTGCAGGGCAGGTAATGACCATGCCCTCAACAAGGGGGAGAAATGGCCGAATTGCGGTCTCGAGTACGGTAAGAGTGCCGAGCCGCTCGAGTTCCTTTTTTCGGGCTCCAAACCTCGTGCTGGCACCGGCGGCTGTGATCAGGGCAAACACCCGTTTCATTTGTCCAGATTCGCCTTGATGATCTTCGCGATCTCTTCTTTGGGACGTTCGAGCGCATAGGCGATTTCGTCCTGAAGAAGGTTCAGGGCGGATTCATAGAGTTTGCGCTCGAGTATCGGCAACTCCTTTACCTTGGAGCGCGTATAGAGGGAACGGACCACTGCGGCTATATCCATAATGGATCCCTTTTTGAGAAGATCGAGATTCATCTGGTATCGCAGTTTCCAGTCTGAGGGAATGGTGGATGCTGCTTCTGAAATATAGTCGAGTGCCTTGGCTGCTTCTTCTCGGGACACGAGAGGCCGTATGCCAAGGGCATCGACCTTGTCGACCGGTACCATCACGGTCATGTCGGAGAACTCAAGATAGATGATGTAGTAGAGCGTCTTCTGATTGTTGAACATTTTTTCGCGGATCTCCATGATCCTGCCGACGCCCTGGCTGGGATAGACAACACGCTGATCCAACTGAAACATGGTGGTCTGGCCGTTTTCCATAGGTGCCTTAGTATAGCAGAAATGCGGCATCCAGTCAAAAGCCTTGGCAGAGCAAGGCGTTTCGGGCTTGCAAAGAGGCTTGCGGCCAAAGTATGTTCAATGCCATGGATCAGCATGAGCTTGATGGGCCTGGCTCGCAGCTGAAATTTTCCGATTTTCTTTTTCCACTTTTTCTGATCGCCATGGTGGCTGTTGGGATTGCCTTTCGTGGCAGTCTGATGCCATTGCTCTCGAAGCGAGAGGCTCTGCGCGAGTGGATCAGGGGGTGGGGAGCGTGGGGTTGGGCTGCCTTTTTGATCTTGCAGGTGCTGCAGGTTGTGATCTTTGTCATACCTGGAGAAGTCGTGCAGATTTCCGGAGGGTTCATTTTCGGCTTCTGGGGAGGCCTTGTGCTGACTACGACAGGCATCGCGCTTGGTTCAGCATGCAATTTCATGATTGGAAAAACCCTGGGAAAGCGTTTCCTGAAGTCCGTACTATCGATGCAGTCATACCAGAAACTCCAGGACTACGTAGCCGATGCGCGGGGGCTGGCTGCGCTCATGGTGCTGTTTTTTATCCCTGGCATTCCCAAGGATCTGCTCTGCTATGCGGCGGGAGCGAGTGGGCGTTCGCTTGCCGTGTTCCTGGCGGCATCCATGGTGGCGAGAATGCCAGGCATTCTGGGATCTACTCTTGCCGGCAGCGCAACGTACCGGGGTCAGTATGGCCTCGTCATGCTTCTAGCAGTGCTCGCGGCGCTATTTGCAGCGCTGCTGATTGTATATCGTTCCAGAATTGAGCAATGGTTTCTCAGCCATCGATCCGGGCGCAGAGAGGGCGGTAAAGGATGAAGAGTGATTCCATCCAGTCCGCTGCGAACTTCCTTCTCATGGCAGGGCAGAGCAAGGAAGCAAGAGGCCAGCCACTGCTACGGTACAGGCTTGCCGGAGTACTGGTTTCTCTCTGTCTGCATGGCGCGCTGCTGCTGATGCCATGGCATGCAGTGCGGGATGCCGAAAAGGAAGAGTTGCTGCGCGTGGTCATGGTGGCGCTAGAGGTGCAGGCTGCACGGCATATGCGGCAGGATGCTGCCAGCATGGCTGCCAAGGTGACCTCTCCGGCATATCCGCAGAAGCCTGCTCCAATAGAGCCAGTACAGGCTTCTGCAGACGAGAGCCCGCAAGGCCAGATGCAGGAAGTGCCGATTCAGAGGCTGTCCGCAGCTCCTGCGGAGTCTTCTCCGTCGACTATGGAAGAGGGTGCGGGGGAGTTGTCAAAAGAAGCAGAAATGGCCAGCCCGGCCCAGTCAGGGCGACCAAACGTGTTTCGTGGTCCCGGATCACCTCTGGTGAGCGGGGGAGGCATGGATCCACTCAGGTCCCGCGCACTCGGTATGAAATACACTCTCCAGCAGCAGGCTGGACGCCAGCCGGAGGCCATACCGCAACCTGCATCACCAGTTACGGCCACGGTGCAGGAAGCGGACGTGGCAGCGGCAATGGAAAAGAACCTGACTGTTGTGGAGAGTAATGCGCAGACTGTGCTGAGAGATACGCAGTCAGCGGCGATGGCTTCCGGGCTGCCGTCGGGGCAAGGAGCCTTGCAGCCGCTGCTTCGGGGTGAGACAGTGCTGCCGATCACAGCAAGGTCGGTCGCGCGGACCGCTATGCCTCAGGTACCCAGTCAGGAGAGCCGTGCTCCAGAAGCCACTGTGCAAGCAATGGTTGCTGGTGCTCCAATTTCCGTTGGGGCACCAGCGGTTGCACCAGCAGGGTTGGCTCAGACAGCATCTGCGCCCGCTGACACAGGAACTGGTATTGCTGCTGCAGATATGCAGGATGCAAGTGTGGCGCGGCATCTGTCTGCAGGTGATGCCGCCGTCTCCAGTCATGCGCTGCAATCACCTGAAGGTGCCGCGACGGTCGAAGCACAGCAGACACCCGCGGAGCAAGGCGAAGTGTCACCCGGTCTTGCAGGTAATCCGCCACGAACGGAACCCAGGGAAAGGCCTGCAGATGGCACTGTCATTCCGCAGGAAGCACATGCCCCGGAAACTTCATTGTCTCAGCTCATCCCACTGCCTGAGCAGCCCTCGCAGAACCCTGAAGTCCCAACGCTCTCTGCTTCTTCTCCGCCGCTGCCTGCCTATGATGATCCACCTGCCTATGATGATCCAGCTGAGATTGTGACCCGTATTGCCGAGCTTCTGCGCCAGCACCGCACCTATCCTGACGCGGCACTTCGCCGCAAGGTCGAAGGCATTGTGCAGGTGGCGCTTGCAATTGCGCCCGATGGCAGTCTTGCTTCTGCCCAGCTTCATAAGAAATCGGGCAGCGCAGTCCTCGACAACGCTGCCCTCGCACTGGTTCGTGCAATTTTCCCGCTTCGCGTGCGTCTCGCGAAACCGCTTGCCATCATCGTGCCGGTAGAATATCGCCTGCCTCGATGAGGCAACACCGGTCTGCGTGCTCTTTCAGCAAGAGCGCCTGTATATCCGTATGCGAGTCTCGCCTCACTCTCTGATGGCTACGTTCGTGATCATTGCGCCTGTCGTTCCGACCGGTATTCTATGCACTTCTCCATTGAGACCAAAGGCATAGACTGCGGTTGCCCCATCAGGGACATAGGCAATGCCATCCCTGACATTCACATCAGAAGCCCCAAAGCTGTGTCCTTCGTATGTTACGGTGGTAATACGCGCGGGATCGCCCTGTGGCAGGGAAAGGTTGATGATACTCGTGACACCATACGACACGGCAATCAGATGCTGGGCATCGAAGGCTGCCAGGCGGCTTGCAGAGAATCCGGGCTCCACGGCAATTGCAGGCATTCCATCCGTATGGCTGCATGGGATGAAATCGATAGACCCGGGCAGGGGATTCCATGCAGCATCCCAACCACCGCTGTTTGCGACAAAAACCCCGGGTTCAGCAATACCATCGCCATCACTGTCGTAGCTTCCAGGAAGCAATCCTGTAGTGCCGCCTGCAGTGGTGGAGAAGGATGCTTCGACTGCCGTTCCTAGTGCATTGAGACGATAGACCTTTCCGTTGCCATTATCAGCGATGAACACGCGTGCTTCACTGCCAGTACCTGCGGAAACAACATCCTGGGGGAAGAAGTATTCAGCAAAACCGCTGACTGCCTCGCCGAGTCCGGAGCCAGGATGCTGCGGATCAAAGGTGTAGACGGCGTTTGCATAAACGCCCGCGTAATCGGCAGAAGTGACAAATCCTTTTCCCGCTGCGGTAATCCAGACATACTGAGCGCTGATGCCTTCTCCTATCCGCCTGGCCGCTGGTGCCGGTGCACTCAGATCGACCCAGTAGAGACCAGGCTTGTCGTTTGCCCAGCTTCCTACAGCAATGAAGGCACGTGCCCCACGAATGATCATATCTCCCGTTGCATTCTGCATGGTGCTGACCAGTGGCACGGCTGCGGCAGTCATCGTCATTGTATCGATCTCATAAATGTTGCCATTCTTGCTATCGATCGCGAAAACTGACGCGCGCTGTCCCATTCCGCCGAACAGGTTGCCCAGCAGATCGCATCCCGTGAGCATCAGGGACGCTGCCACTAAAAACATCATCGCCAGAGCCGGCAGCAGGGCCAGGCGTTTCCGAGGTGATGCACGGTGCATCATGGCAAACCTCCTTGCAGATAACCCGATGGCTCAAAGCCTCGGGTGATGCCGGTATTCAAGGGCTTCCGGCTGCCCATGTTCGCAATGACATGCATGGAACCGATCCGCACTATCTTCATTTGCCTGCAGTACCTGAAGACTTGATCGTGAGCGTGGTTGCGAGGGAAAACCCTGGCTGGGGATAGCCCCGCACGGTCTCCCGGCGCTCATTCAGCAGATTACTGGCGAGGATCCGCAGCTCGGCCCTTTCAGAAAGCTTCCACCTGAGGTCGAGGTCGATGATGAGCGTGCCGGGCAGATAATTCCTGTTGTCGATGGTGGTATAACGCAAACCCTGGTAGGAACTGCTGATCTGTATGCGACAATTCCCCAGCGAGCGGGCAGCTCGCAGAGATCCGGCGTGTACCGGCACATAGGGAATGCGCCGGTCATCCTTGAGTGTGAGCGAACCGCTCAGCACAAAGCTGTAGAGGAGGGTATAGCCGCCCTGGAACTGCCAGGGACCAGCGATCCCTGCAAACTCGGCTTCCAGACCTGGATAGAACGCAACTCCAAAGTTTGTCGGTCGCCAGATGCCGTCAGCACCAGGCTGCCAGAGAATCACATCACGGGAATATCGCGCAAAGAGCCCGGCTGACCATGAACCTTCCTGCGCGCTGCTCTTCAGCGCCACATCAGCACACAATGCTGTTTCCGGTTTGAGATGGGGATTGCCTTCTGCTCCTCCCATGGCAGGCCAGTACAGGTCGTCGAAGGAAGGAGCGCGATAGGCTGTAGAAAGGGAAGCAGTCAACATGGTGTGGAGGTTCAGCCCCTGCAGCACGCCAAGCCCTGCAGACAGGCCGGTTCCACTGTCGCTGGAAGCGTCAAGACGCACCGCAGGTACCAGCTGCATGCTGCCGACCTTGAATGAAGGCTCAAGGTAGATGGACGCTTCCAGCCTCCTGGGAGCAGATCCATCTTCCAGTTGCACCAAAGTCGACTTCAATGTGGTGGAGCGCAGTGAGAAACCGCCGCGCGCCTCTGCGGCTGCGCTTGCAAGCCAGGAGAATCTGCCTTCAACACCGGTTCGCAGGGTCTGGTGTTCATCATTGGCAATGTCAGCAGTATCAGCATAAGCAAGATGCGCCAGCTGAGCATAGGGAGTGAGACTCACCTCAAGATTGCCACCGGCAAGAGCGTCTGTCTGATACTTTGCCCGCGCATCGAAATACCAGTCTTCCTGATGAGCTTCTGGAGTAGGAATATCCAGACTGCCAGGCACGCCAAGAGAACGCCAGCTGCTTCTGAAGGATGCTCCCATCTGCCCCGAGGCAAGTGGCACACGCATATTTGCGCCACCGCTCGCGGAGAGCAGATTGGCATTGGCACGCCGTCGGCGTTCTCCATTTGCATCATAATAGGGGAAACCATTGAAGGCTTGTTCGAGGTCTGCCCACAGGGTGATCCACTCATTCGAGAAAGACACCACCATATTCTGGCCATCCACCAGTGCGAGCGGGACCCAGGGGATTCTGACGGCACCAAGCCCCTGGCCTATCGTGATACTCGAAGGAGCATAGGAGAGATTGGTTACCGAAACATGCCAGGAAGGCTGGGTCGCACCGGCTTTGGTAAGTATATGAATGACACCGCCCACAGCCTCGGAACCATACTGCGCAGACAGCCCTCCCCGCTGGATGCTGATTGTGGCAATCGCTTCTGGAGGGATGTTCAGGCGTGAAAAATCCGTAATGCCGGTTGCGGGATCGGTAACCGGTACCCCATCAACCAGCACAAGAACCTGGTTCGACGTGGATCCACGCAGAGAAATCGTAGCCTGCCCACCCCTCGTACCCGTTGGCGAAACCTGCACTCCTGGCAGCCCCGTGAGCAGTTCGGCAAGGGAGGCAGCACCCAGCGCTTCTATGTATGCTGCATCCAGCACAGTTGTCCCCGCAGCGGGAGCAGCCAGCTCTATTGGCAGTAAAGCTTCTATGACGACTGGAGCAAGGGTAAAATCCTGGGCACACAGGCTTGCAGACGGGATCAGGATGGCAGCGATCGCAGCCACACAGAGCAGTTTCCTGAAATGGCACATTGGCTCTTCCTCCCCGGGTCCATGGGCGTGAGGAGAAAGTTATCTCTGTGCTGCCGTCTGTGCTTTGAGAATAGGGAAATGTGATGGATACCGGCGCTGGCGGATGCAGGAAAGCACATGATTGGTTCCTCAGCCCACGAAGTTTCACCGGTACCCAGCGGTACCGGATTGCCCCGGAGCGGTATCCTGGCTTCCGGATCTTCTGCGTGGGACGACACCTTCTCACGGCTTGCGCCGTAATGGCTGCCGGTCAATTCTGCCGGCCAGTCGTCTGCATCCCCGGTTACAGTGGCGGGACCGCTGCGGACTTGCACCGCATTCCTCAGGCCCCCGGAGCGTGTATCACAGTAGCGTATGTTCAAAAAAACAGTCAAGCGCCTTGCCTGTTTGGGGCAGGGCGCCTGACCTTCAGAAATGCATCAGGGATGTGGCTACCTGTGTCCAGCGCTGTTCGGCGGGTCTACAGGCCAAACCATCCGGCAACCATTGTCCGGAGTGCCGGCACAAGCAGTACAAGCAGTTTGATGATGAGCAGGACAAGCAGTACATAGGGCCAGCGCTTCTTCTTCTGTTCGTAGGGGTCGTTGAACGTCCTGATTGACCCAGCAGGCAGGGTTGCGAAGTGGCTGAGCGCGGCACCGAACACCATGTTGATCTTGAGTTTCCCATTGGTTGCCCAGCCTTCGGCATTCAGAATAGGTGCAAGATCGCGTCGGCGGAGTTTCATGGCAGCCAGCAGCATGGAGGGACCGGAGATCAAGAGCAGGATTCCCACAATGGCGACGGGAATCCATGGGCCGAGATTGAAGAAGAGACCGAGTATGGTGGTGACCATGGCCCCTATGCTGCCCAGCGCGACACCGATGGCTGCTACCGTACCGACATCAATAGGTTTCGCTGCCGTTACCGGGGCAGCCTGCGCTGCCTTGCCTGGCTGTTCGACGGCTGCCTGCGCGGCTCCCTTCATGGCATTCATGCGGGCTGCTTCTGCATTTGCTGCCCGCTTCATGGCGAGTTCTTCTATGGTTCTGACCAGGAGTTTGTAGGGGCTGAAGAATGCTTCCCGTATACTGATGGGTTGTACCACCAGCCTGGTGACTACTGCATCCCAGGAATTGCCCATACGATCAATATAGATGCCGTTGCGGCCCACATAGATGTTGTCGGCGTCTCTGCCTCCCGTGAGTGCTGCCACAATGGAGCCTTTCTCGCCTGATGCTCTGCTGATGTTGCAGTAGATGAGGTAGGTGGAGGCGAGCTGAATGCCGGTTGCATGGGCGCCCGGCCTGTGCACTTCGAGACAGAGCTCAAGCTCCTTGCCATCGATGAAGAGCCGGCCGCTCTGGAAAATCGCATCCTTCTTTGCGTAGAAATCATACATGTTGACAAAATTCCGCAGAATGCGCAGGAAGTCTCGTTTGAGCAGAGAGAGGCGGCGTAAAGAGTTCAGATTTGCGGCCTTGGGAGCCTCTTCCTGGTCCCGGGCAATCAGGGCTTCGATCTGTGTCAGAGCATTGCTTTCGAGGATCGCACGCGCCTTTGGTTCGCCAAGCGAGATTGCGCGGACTGCTGGCTGAGCAGCGAGCCATGACCCATAGACGTTCATATCGTCACAGATGCGGCTCCATGCGGCCTTGTCCAATCTGGTTTGAATGCCATAGGCAGGACCTGCCAGGGAGAAAAATTCTGCACAGCGGCTCTGCCACTGTGGATGAAGGCCTCTGGACAGATCAAGCACGCCTTCGGGATTTGGCATGGCAAGTGGAAGCTTCTCGAGCGCCTGGGAACCAGCAGCAGGAGGGCTGGCCAGAGATTCTGCTATTTCCTTTTCGAGCGACGCAGTAACTGCACTTGATCCCGCCAGGCTCAGAATAGCACATCTGCTGAAGTAATCTTCAATGATCGGTCTGAGTTCTGAAAAGAGCCCGTGCGCAGCTGCAACGGTTTCAGCTGGCGCCTGGAGAGCAAGATTTTTGCCGGCTTCCAGCCAGGTAAACCATGCGGCACACTCATTTCTGAAACTGGTAAGGCTGTCCTGGCTCACACCAGGCTTGCCACAACGGTCGGGAACGCCATAACCCGCATCCACCAATGAGCTGATGCAGGAAGCTACTTCAGAATCTTCCGCACTCTCCGGTACCACCACGCCATCTCCGTTGAACGGATGATCATTGAATGCCTTGATGGCCGTATCGATTGCTTCCAGACTGAGTTCCTTCGCGCCGCCTGCAAGCTTCTGCGCCAGCCTGAAAGCATCTAAGAGTGCAGAATCCTTGATGCTGCCCTCATCGAGTGTGGCCGTTTCCTGGAAGAGCAATCCGGGGTCGGCAAGCGACAGCTCAAACCATGCAACAGCCTGAGTGATGTCGTGCAGATGCACTTTGCCGTCGCCATCCTGATCAAGAGCCGTGAGTGATTCACCACAGACTGGCTGCGTGACAGGAAGCGACAAGGCGGTCCACAGCTTGGGATCGAGGTCCCTGAGCGCCATGAGATCCTGCACGTCCTTCAGCATGGCCTGATCGGTGCCTCCCAACCGGCGGAAGGTCCACTGGTGCGCCTGGACTGTCATGGTAGCCCCCTTTCTTTTTGAGGACGTTATTTGAATACTTCAAGTATCATCTATGCAGCATGAATATGCAAGGATTTATTTTTTGACAGGACAGAGGATACGCGTGCCGGGACTGGCACTGCCGCGGACCCTGGATTGTGTCATGTTCGCGGGCGAGTGCTGCATGCAGAAAAAAGAAAAGCCGGCCTGTTGCAGCCGGCTTCTAGCCCCTAGGGGAATCGAACCCCTCTTTAAAGATTGAGAATCTTTTGTCCTAACCGATAGACGAAGGGGCCATCAGGATATTCCCCAGGGAGGATTCGAACCCCCACAAGCAGATCCAGAGTCTGCCGTGCTACCCTTACACAACCGGGGAAAGAACGGGACGTACCTTATCGAACTATTCGTTTTTCGTCAAGTACCCTCTGCGCATTCTCCGTCGGCATGAGCACGCCTGATGTCGTAGATCTCAAGCTGCGGGCGCTCTTCGCCGTTCCAGTAGTTCATGGTGACTTTGTAGAGCACATCGACCTTGTCTTTCCGGAGGAATGAAAAATCGCGTTCCAGCCGCTCGGCTCCTCCCCACATGATGGCAGGCCATTTGCAGCTGCCGAAGTCGAGCGTCAGCTTCAGATGCGTGCGTTCCGTTCTGCCGATGATCTGGGCATCCAGCAGTGGCACATCCCTGGAACAGAACACGAGAGGTTCATGCTCTTCCCCATAAGGCTCGAAGCGGCGGCAGATCTCGATGAGCTGTGGAGTGACATAGGGATGCGGTAGTTCGGCGTCAATCGAAAATGCCTGAACCTGTTCGGAGATCGTGATGGTGCGCATGTAGGCATTAACCCGTGTTGCAAACTCTTCCCATCGATTGGCAGGCATGGTAAAGCCAGCTGCAGCATCATGCCCGCCGTAATCAAGGAAAAGGTCGGAGCAGGCTGCAAGAAGCCCGGTAACCTGAAAGCCACTGCCCGCGCGAATGGAGCCAACGATCGTGCCATCCTCGCGTATGGCTGCGATGATCGCTGGAGCCTTGATGCTGTTTGCTGCCCGTGATGCAAGCAATCCAGTGATGCCGGACTTGATGAGTGGAGAGGCGACAATGGCATACTTGCTGCCGCTTTTTTCAAAGCTCTCGAACACCTCCTGCTGTATGGCAGTCCATGCTTCGCTCCCAAGGGTGCGGCGTTCCTGGTTGGTCTGAATGAGCATGCGGGCAGCGTTCTGGGCCGTCGACGCATCCTGTTCGAGCAGAAGATTGAGCGCAAGCGAGGCTTTGCCGAGTCTCCCCGCTGCATTCAGGAGAGGCGTGATCTGCCAGGCCAGGTCCTGGGCTCCAAGGGGCCGTATGAGGTTGGCTTCGACCTTGAGCGCCCAGAGGCCCATCGAAGGCTTGTCGGAGATGCTCTGCACGCCCTGTCGTACGATGATGCGGTTTTCGTCCCTGAGCGGCATGAGGTCGGCGATGGTGCCCAGTGCCGCAAACTGCAGCATCTGGCTGGTCAGCAGGTTCTGATCCAGCATGGTGTGCAGCACGTAGGCGCTGAAGAGGGCATGCATGGCGGCCGCCGGCGTAATCATCGTCTGCGAGTACCGCTGGAGCTTCGATGCAGAAGCAAGAGATTCCAGCGTTGCCTGGGCATGCTGCGGCCAGCGGGTGGCAATCATTTCGGACAGATCGAGTGCAGTCAGATCGGCGCGCGAGCCGAACAGCGAGCGGAAGCTGGCCATGAAGGGGCGCTGCTTCCATACGATCACAATGCAGTTGCGGAGAAAACGCTCCAGTCGTTCCAGGCTGTCAGGGGGCATGAGGCCGTCTCTGTCTGAGTTGATGACAAGCCTTCCCTGCTCCAGAAGATTCTCGATTCTGAGTGCTTCGAGTACCGTGACTGAGGACGTCCCATTCCCCTCTGCCTCTGACTGGTAGATATGGAGCAGGGCGTAAGGCTGGCGGAACAGGTTCAGTCTCGCAAAGGCCAGAGCATGCGCCACTTTCAAGGCGACGCCGCATCCGGCAAGGTCACGGAAGGGATACCCGCATTCCGGCAGTTTGGGGTCGATGACCGCGAGCGCAGCAGGTGGCTCTGGGGCCTGGAGATGATGATGATCGGTGATGATTACATCTATGCCTGCCGAACGGGCATACTCAACCTCTCTGTGATTGGAGATGCCGCAGTCGACGGTGATGATCAGGCTGATGCCCTGACGTGCAGCCTCATCGATGGCTGCCATGCTGAGACCATAGGATTCTTCACCTTCCGGTACGCGGCAGCTCACATCGAGGCCGAAGTCCCGAAGCGCTGTCAGCAGGAGGGCGGAGCTGGTCACGCCATCTGCGTCTGAATCGCCAAATACCAGTACTTTTTCTTCTTCTTCCCTCGCCATGATGAGTCGGTCAAGGGCATCCTCCATGGCATGGAAGAGGAACGGGTTGTGCAGAAATTGCAGGTCATCCTCAAGAAAGAACTTGACGTCATTGGCTTCCACAATGCCTCTGCGTGCGAGGATGGTCGCGGTGAGCATGTCAATCCCGAACCGTTGGGCTATCTGGCGGACCAGAGCCGGGTCGAGTTCTTTTTTAATCCATTGAATCATGCGGTGATTTCCTCAAGCACGAGCGGAGTGGGCTGCGGCCTGGATCTGCCAAGCTCTATGGCCTTGCGTGCAAGCTGTGCAGCCTGTTCCAGACATTCGGCATCCTTGCCATAGCCAATGGCGATACGTTCACCTCTGCGCACTGCATCCCCACGTTTTTTCTCGAAAATGAAGCCGGCCACCGGGCTGACGCTGTCCTCCGTACGATTGCGTCCCACCCCGAGGTACACGCCGGCCAAGCCAATCGAGAGCGCATCAATCGAGGTTATGAAACCATCCTCTTCTGCACGGAGTTCAAAACTGTAGGGCGAACGCCAGGTGCCAAGTCTGGCACGGAGCGCATCGACATCACCTCCCTGGCGTACCACATTCCGGTAGAAAAGCTCCAATGCTGCGCCTGAGGCAACAGCCTCTTCGCATCGTGCTCTGCCTTCTGCGAGGTCGTGTGCCTTGCCGCCAAGCACCAGCATCCATGCTCCCAGCCTGAAGGTCAGATCCATGATGTCCGATGGCCCCTTCCCCTGGAGACAGTCGATGGTTTCCTCTATTTCCAGGAAGTTGCCCACTTTCAGTCCAAGGGGCTGCGACATGTCCGTCAGCACCGCAACGATGCGCTTGCCCATTGCGGTACCTGTGGATACAAGGCTCTGAGCCAGGGCGCGCGCATCCTCGATGGTTTTCATGAAAGCGCCGGAGCCACATTTGACATCGAAGACGAGAGACTCCGCCCCTTCGGCGACTTTCTTGGAAAGAATCGATGCCGTAATCAGCGGGATTGATTCCACGGTAGCAGTGACATCCCGCAGCGCGTAGAGCTTCTTGTCGGCGGGGACCACTCGCACAGTCTGGCCAGTCATGGCAAAGCCATCTTCCTGCAGCCCCTTTCTGAATGCTTCGGCGGTGAGGGCCGTTCGATAGCCTGGTATTGATTCCAGCTTGTCGAGTGTGCCGCCCGTATGGCCGAGCGCTCGTCCTGACATCATCGGCACCTTGACGCCGCATGCCGCGACTATGGGAGCAAGCGGAAGCGATATCTTGTCGCCAACTCCGCCCGTAGAGTGCTTGTCCACAAAGGGGCCTGGAATACCCGACAGATCGAAGCGGTCTCCCGATTCCAGCATGACGCGGGTGAGCACTGCTGTCTCGGCAGGTGTCATGCCGCGGAAGAAGATTGCCATCAGCAGTGCCGACATCTGATAGGCTGGGATATCGCCACGAACATAGCCTTCCACCATGAATCGTATTTCTTCCGGTGACAGTTCCTCACCCGATCGTTTTCTAAGGAGAATGTCAACTGCCCGCATATCCTACCTCTCGCGGTTGTCTTCAGGAGTGAAGTTCCCTTTCATGAACGCATAAACACTTCATACTACTTCAAAATTGCCCGATGCAACAGTAGCAGCGGCCTGCACTTCATAACGAAAACAGATGCAGACTTGCAAGCTTGCCTTCCGCTGCCCGTTCTGCGAGTGCAGCAATTACCCGTGACGCTGCTGCAGATGATGCAGCATGGGCGCTCTCGGCTGCCGAGATACGCGGAGCGTGTGCAAGTGCTTCCAGCACGGACAGGTCCTGCCCGGAGAGAACCAGCATTGCCTGGCGTGGGAAGCCGGTATCCAGACGGTGCTGGGCACAGGCCGGGCAGAGAAAACCTGCATCCCCCCTGGCATACCAGGCTGCAGTTCCGGTAGTGTGCATGAGAGGCTTGCCGCAGGATTCACATGCATCGGTATCGGGTAGCAGACCCAGAGGAATCAGGGCCTTCCAGAGGAACGCAAGCCCAAGCCCTATCGCTCTGCCAGCATCGCAGCTGCACAGCTCGTGCAGCAGATCTGTCAGCATCGAGAGCGCAGTTGCATACTCGCCGCCAAATGCTGAAGTCTTGAGTATGAATTCGGCTGCCATGGATGCAGCCTGGAGATGTTCAATACTCTGCCGCAGGCTGTCGTACGTCTCGAGAATCGTGACACCAGTAAGTTTGCGGAACTCCGATCGAGCATCGGCATAGATTTCCAGGTCAGCAAGCATGAAGGGAGAGGCCGCCGAACGGAGTGAACTCCGTGCGCCCCCAAACATGAAAAGTGTCTGTATCCCTTCCTGTGTGAGAACCGTGACGAGGCGATCCCCTCTTGCCGTATCACGTGCATGGAGGATGATGCCTGTGCACCGTGTTGTACGTTCTGCCATGCAGGACCCTGTTCCTACAGATCTTCGTCGTCGACAACCCACCAGTACAGACCATCATTTCTGGTGCCAGATCGAGAGCGGCGCCATCGCAGGAGCCTTTCTGCTTCTTTCCGCTTGTAGCGCCTCGACCACCACCAGGAGCTTATGAAACCGCCAAGGTGTGCAAAATAGGCAACTCCTCCACTGCCAAGATTGGTAAGCCCCGAAAGCCCCCCGATCACCTGGAGCACGAACCAGAAACCGATGACGATCCATGCCGACATGGCGGTAGGAATGAAGGAAAAGAGCAGCACGATAACCTTGTTTCCCGGGAAGAGCACCAGGTAGGAAGCGAGCACGCCCGAAATGGCTGCTGAGGCTCCCACCATGGGTATCTGGAGCGCAGCCGGCCCGGCAAAGAGGGCGAGCAGTATCTGCAGCATCATTCCCATGGTCCCAGAGATGAGATAGAGGAGCAGATATTTCAATTTGCCAATGCGGCACTCCACGTTGTCGCCAAAAATGCCGAGAAAGAGCATGTTGCCGGCAATATGCGCAAAACCAGCATGCGCAAACTGGCTCGTAATGATGGTGAGAAGTTTCCGGCCTGCAAGGATCTCTTCCGGAATGGCTGCCAGCGCGAGGGTCGCATCCTCGTCGAGCGCAAAACGCTGGATGAGTACGAATACCGCGATATTAAGTCCGATGAGGATCCAGTTGACCACAGGAACCCCACGACGGGTCGAATTATCATCGCCAATGGGAATCATGCAAGGCTCCTTTTTCCCTTATGCTGCTGCAAGAGAGCTGTATACCTGATTATATGAAAAGAATAGCGAAAAAACTCTCCCCAGACCAGAAGGCGGACAGGTACGGCAGGGCAATGGTCCTGTCCTTGTGCCGGAAGGCTTTGGCATGGTATGAAACTGTATGATCCGGGCTCTGCTGTTCGACCTCGATAATACCCTGTACTCCGAGTCTACAGGCCTGGAGCTTCTCGTGGTGCATCGAATGAACCGGTTTGTTGCCGACATGTTCGGTGTTTCCATGGAAGAAGCTGCCCGCATGCGTCGTGAACTTGCACGTCCCTATGGCACTACCCTCGAATGGCTCATGAAGGCACAAGGCTTGTCGGATCCTGAACGGTATTTCAGATTCATTCATCCTGAGGGCGAAGAAGACTGTCTGGATGAAGACAGAGAACTCGCCCGCATGCTGGAGTCCATTCCTCTGCCCAAGGCTATCCTCACCAATGCACCGATCGAGCATGCCGAGCGAATTCTGGCAAAACTGGGTGTGGCCCATTGTTTTCAAGCGGTCTTCGATATCAAGAGCAATGGTCTGACCGGCAAGCCTCACCGGGAATCCTATGAGAGGGCTCTGGGGGCCTGCGGTTTTCAGATAGATACCACGCTTTTTATTGATGATTATCCCAGGTATGTGCAGGGATATGTGGATCTTGGCGGCCCGGCCGTGCTCAAGGATGAGATGGATCGTTTCGTCAGTCTGCCCTACAGGCGCATCAAGACGATTCATGAGCTGCCCGACCTGCTTGCGACACTCATGTGAAGCGCAGCAGATCACGGTCCTTTTGGCTGAAGTTCAGTGCCTCTGCCTTGCACCCGTGCCCACTACAAGGGAAATGAGGGTTACCAGATAGGGAAGTGCGAGCATGATGAGTGGTGACATGCCTCCTACACCCTGCAGATAGTTGGATGCGCTCTCCGCGAGGGCAAACAGCAGACAGGATGCTGCCACCGCCAGCGGCCGCCGTTTGCCGAGATAGATGGCAACCAGCGCGATCCAGCCTCTTCCCGAAACGATGTTGGGGACATAGGCGCTGACGGACAATGCCAGAATATATCCTCCCGCAGCGCTTGCCATGCCGGAGATCAGCAATGCAGCAAGCCTGTACCGGTCGGGATCATGGCCGAGTGCGGTCATGGCTGTAGGGTTCATGCCCGTTGCCCGAAGCCGTATGCCGAAGGTGGTGCCATGCAGCACCAATGCTGAGCAGCAGATCCATGCCGCCGCAGCGGCAAGAATCACAGCAGTAAAAGCCTGCTTCGACAGTGGCGGCAGCGGTACATTCACGACTGCCTTGGTACCAAACCACAGTTGCGAGAGAAAGGTTGTCAGACCCGAGACTGCCAGGTTCAGCGCCAGCCCCGTAATGAAAATATTGGCTCGCACGCGGAGCGTCACCGTCCCCATGATCCACGCAGCCAACCCTGCGGCAGCGAGTGCGCCTGCAAGTCCTGCCAGCCTGCTGCCCGTAACCAGTGCTGCTGCCATGCCGAAGAATGCTCCCGCCCCCATGAGCCCCTCGAGCGCAATGTTCAGCATTCCTGAAAGTTCTGAGAACAGCCCTCCCAGTGCAGCAAAGAGCAGGGGCACGGAAGCAGGGAATGCAGCCTTGAGTATGGCAAGCAGGATGGTCCCGGACTGGTCGTTCATGGTGTGACCCCCGGCTCGGAAGATGCCTGACCGGTGCTGTCCGGCTCCTGAGGTGCTGCAGGGGTTTCAACGCCGGAGGCGGGGATCTTGCGATGCCTGCGCATGATCGGGAGACTGGATGCTGTGACCAGGAACATCGCCGCTGCCTGCAGTATGGCGATGAACTCTGAAGGGATGCCTGAACCGATCATGACCTGATCCGAACCTGCCTTGAGCCAGGCAAAGAACAGAGCTGCAGGCAGAATGCCCGCTTCGGAACCCTGGGCAAGCAGCGCTACGGAAATTGCGCTCCAGCCAGTGCCTGCAGAAAATCCGCGCATGACTCTGCCATATGGCCCCAGCACCAGCAGTGCACCGGCGAGCCCATGCAGTGCTCCTGACACAGCCATGGTGCCAACCATGTACGCTTCGACAGGAATGCCGCAGTACCGTGCGAATGCCTCATTGGTACCGCAGATGGCGAGTTCAAAGCCGATCCTGGAGGTGCGCGCAAGATACCTCGTCGCACCGATGAGCAGCAGTGCGACAGGAAAGGCCAGATCAAGCCGGGATGGTGGCAGCAGGCGGGGCAGCAACAGCGCACGGCTCAGCATGCGGGTGGTCTGGAAATTGCTCGCGGGATCCTGCAGGGGGCCGGTGAGGAGAGCATCGGCAAGCAGCACCACTGCCGCAGAGAGCAGGAAGGATGAAATCATCTCGCTGACTCCCCGCATCGCCTTGAGCAGCCCGGAAATCGATGCGAGGAGCGCTCCTGTGAGCATACCTGCGGCGATGGAAGCCAGGACTGCAACCAGCGGAGCGGTCGCATCCTGCAGGGCAAGACCTGTCACGCAGGCTGCAAGCGCACCTGCATAGATCTGGCCTTCTCCGCCGAGATTGAAATTGCTGGATTTGAAGGCAAGCAGTACACCGATGCCTGCGATCATGAGAGGAACGGCACCCTGCAGCATGGAGCCGAAGGCAAGTCTGCTCGAGAATGGTTTCAGAAAGAACTGTACGAGGGCGGGAACAGGTTGGGGTGCCGCCACGATGAGCACAGTAGAAGCCAACAGCATTGCAGTACCGGCTGCCAGAGCTACCCGCTGACCAGGAGTCAGATCGACCGATCGTCTCATGCTGAGTCCGCCCTCTCAATTCCCAGAAGATACCTTCCCAGTCGGTCGCGTGTCAGCGTACCGTCATTCCTGCCTTCGAAGACGATACAGCCACGATGGAGTACCATGATGCTGTCGGAAAGCTCCAGGATCTCATCGACGTCCGTAGAAAGCAGGAGTACGGCACGTCCTCTGTCTCTTGCTTCCACAATGCGCTCGTGGATTGCATCAGTGGCGCGGATATCAAGCCCCCAGGTGGGTTCACAGAGAAGGAGTATGGCACCATTTTCCTCCAGAAAGAGACGCGCGAGCGCCAGTTTCTGCATATTGCCGCCGGAAAGCTCGGCAAGTTTCTGATGGGGGTGAGCTTTGATGGCAAAGCTCTGCAGCGCCTGAAAGGTGCTCTGCTCTGCAGCAGCCTTCTGAAAACGCCCATTCTTGAAGTAACGCTCTCTCAGAGGAGCGATGAAATTGTGCAGCACCGGAAGATCAGGAGCTGCACCACGCTTGATCCTGTCCGACGGAAGATAGGAGAGCTGGTGACGAGACCGCAAAGCATGCAGCAGCGCATGGAAGTTGGTACTTCCCTCAACCACGCCATCCGGGAATCCTTCAATCCCCTGCAGCGCTGCTGTCGCGGTTTCCGCTGTCCTGAAGCCCGCAAGCACGTCTTCGAGTTCAGCAAGGCCATTGCCTCCCATGGCGCACACGCCGAGAATCTCGCCGCGACTCAGGGAGAATGAAATTCCACTGAGTGCACGCTTGTCCCCCTTGCCGCGCACGCCGAGATTGCGAATGGACAGCACAGACTCGCTGGCTCCTGCCCCATGTGGCTGGCGGTCGCGCATCACGCAGGAACTGGTTCCCATTATCAGACAAGCCAGTTCCTCGGCCTGTACGGAGGAGACGGGAAGTGAGGCAACGACCTTTCCCTGCCGCATCACGGTCACTGCGTCCGCTATCTTCAGGACATCATCAATCTTGTGGGTGACCAGAAGAATGGTAGTCCTGCCTTTCAACAAGGTGAGCGTTGCAAACAGCGCCGCACTTTCCTGCTCGGTCAGCAGTGAGGTGGGCTCATCCAGAATGAGAATGCGCGCCTTGCCTGCCAGCAGGCGCAGCAGTTCAAGCTGCTGTTTGCCGCTTACGCCGAGTTCTTCAGCGGGCATGGCAGGATCCAGTGCAAAACCATAGGCCTGAATCATATCCGCTGCTTCACGCATCAGCCGTTTCCTGTCGATGATGCCAAAGGCATGGCGAGGCAGCTGTCCGAACAGAATGTTCTCCGCGACGCTCAGTTCCTCAAAGACCAGGAAGTGCTGGTGCATCATGCCTATGCCGCAGCGGGCGGCATCTGCCGCGCTGGTGAATGACACAGGCCTTCCTTCTACCTCAATAGAACCCTCGTCAGGCAGGTCCAGCCCGGCCAGTATGCGCATGAGAGTTGACTTGCCGGCGCCATTCTCGCCGACAATGGCATGAATGCAGCCCTGTGCAACCGAAAGGTTGACATGGTCGTTGGCACGCACTCCAGCAGGCAGGAAGAGACGTGTGATGTTGGACATGCGGACTGCATCCATGCGGTTTCCTTCCAAAGAGTCTTAAAAACCAGGCGCCAGGCTGAACTTTACAATGTCGGTACCTTGAATGCCAGTGCTCCAGACTTGATTGCCCGCACCGCTTCATCGACCTTGTCGCGAATGGCCTTTGGGACGTACTTGCTATAGTCGGGATGCTGCTGGAGAAGCTCTATGTAACCTTCCTTCATGCCCACGATATCCGCTTTTCCGAACTTCAGGGTGCCTTCAAGCGCGGCCTTGAGCGTTCCATAGCTCAGCATGTCCTGATGCAGCACCACGCAGCCCAGTATTACGCCAGGCGCACGGGCAAACTCGTCGTTATCAAAGAATACGAGCCATCTGCCTGCATCCTGGGCGGCCTTGATGACTCCCTGGCTTGCCGAACCGCAGATGGGAAGAATGACATCCACACCTGCTGCAAAGAGGCTCCTGGCCAGGTCCGCCGCCTTGGCAGCATCATACCAGTTGCCCAGCACACGGACATCGAGCTGGAAGGCCGGATCGGCAGCCTTGAGCCCCTGCTCGAAGCCCGGAATGATCATTCTGTCCATCACAGGGTAGTTCTGGCCAATGATCATGCCAACCTTTTTCTCGCTATTGGTGCCTTTCATGCCTGATATGGATGCGAGACCTGCAAGATAGCCGGCAATGTAGCCCTGCTCGAGCTGGTTGTAGAGCGCGGAGTAGACATTGGGATTGCCCGTAAGGTAGCCATCAAGAATGATGAATTTCTGCCTGGGGAAGCTTCTCGAGACATTGGCGACCAGTTCCGGCATGGAGGGATTCGAGGTGAGGACGATGTCGAAATTTCCCGTCGCTACGAATGATGTAAGCTTGTCCTCCCACTCTGCCTGGTTGAATCCTGCTTCATATATTCTCACTGTGGTCCCGGGGCGTTCGGCGGCAAGCCTTTCGGCACCTGCAGCAAGCATGTCATAGATCGGACTTCCCTGGCGGACTCCAGGAATAAAGACGCCGATGCTGGAACCGGCAGCCCAGGCGAAGGATGCAGCAAGTACAATCCATGCTATAATCAGGAACGAACGGCGCATAGGTCCTCCTGTAATTTGACGTGCGCTAAAATTTGACGTAAGATTCAGTATACTGTTTTTCTGAAATTGCGCAAGAGGCATCATGGAAGAGCGATTGCTGAAGATAGGCGAGCTGGCCGCAGCTTTTGGGGTGACTCCGAGAACCATCAGGTACTACGAAGAGCTCGGTCTGATTGAGGCAGCCAACAGAACCGAAGGCCTGCATCGCCGCTATCCGCCCGTCACATTCATCCAGCTGAAGCGGATAGCCGAGCTTAAGGATCTCGGATTGAGTCTGGGACAGATACGGGATTTCTTTGCGCTTGCCCGTGAGGATGCCTCAGGCGAATCCTGCAGGCAACTCATGCTGGCGCTCTATGCCCGCCAGATTGAGGAGGAGCGTGCGGCAATCCGCGCTGCGGAAGCCCGCATAGCAGACATCGAGTCAAGGATGTCTGCATTGGCCGCAAAACCGCACTTTTTTTCCTGTCCAGGTGAAGAGTGTGCCCAGTGTACCTTCGATGGCATCTGTACCGAAAGGAGCAGCTCATGAGGCGAGCCGTGCTTGTCGCCCCGAGCGACCTGCGCATCGAGGAGGCTCCGGTTCCCGAACCCGGACCGGGCGAGATTCTGGTCAAGGTAGAAGCCTGTGGCATCTGCACCCTCGAGCAGCGGCTCTACGCCGGCTCCCTGCGCCTTCCTCTGCCGCTCGTGCCCGGGCATGAGGCAGCCGGCAGCATCGTGAAAGTCGGTACCGGGGTAGTAGAGGATCTTGCAGAAGGGCAGAAAGTAGCGCTCGATCTGGTCTATCGCTGTGGAGAGTGCTACTACTGCCGCATCGGAAAATCCAACCTGTGTCTCAATCGCTACAAGAATCCTGCCAGGATGCTGGGCGGCTTCTCCGACTATCTGATCGTACGGCCTTCTCAGGTATTTCCGGTGGGAGGGAAGGTGGGCTTTGTCGAGGCGAGTTTCGCCGAGCCGCTCGCATGCTGCATCCATTCGCTCAAGAGGCTCAAGGTGGCGATGACCGAGGATCTGCTGGTTGTAGGAGCGGGCGTCATGGGCCTGCTGCATGTTCTTGCTGCCCGTTGCATGGGGCTCAGGGTAACGGTCAGCGAACCCGACCCGCTGAGGCGGGCAAAGGCAATGGAAATGGGAGCCGATTTCGCGGTGGATCCTGCATCGGTCGATCTGGAAGCCTTTGCCAGAGATCTTACGGGCGGCACCGGTTTCTCAAGCTGTGTGATCACGAGTCCTGCGCCGGGCGCACTGGAACCGGCCTTCCGGGCAATGGCAAAGGCTTCACGCATCAACATCTATACCGCCTACGAGGATGAGCACCATGTGCCGCTCGATCTCAATACCATTCACCGGAACGAGCTGCTGGTGACAGGAACCGAAGGGCGCCTGCAGGAGGATTTTCTCCAGGCGGTGCGACTGCTGTCCTTCGGCAAGGTTGATGTGAAGCCTCTTGTGAGCGGACTTACGAGCTTTTCGACGTTGGATGAGGGCTTCCGGCTGGCGCTCTCGGGCAAGGCGTACCGAGTGGTACTCGTACATGGTGCTGCATGAGAGGGGCTGTCCTTGATTCTCACGCTTGATTTTGGAACAACCCATACAAAGGCAGCAGTCTTTGAGGCTTCCGGACTGTGCAGGGGTCTGGCGTTCGGCAGAAGTGCCAAGGTGCTTACCAATGAGCCGCCCCGGCATGAAGTCGATGCACGATCCTGGCTGGCTGCACTCGCTGACCTCCTGGTGAAGCTCGGCATTCATGAAGGCACACAGCTGGAAGCCATCGTAGTCAGCGGCAATGGCCCGACAATCCTGCCCGTGGATACCGATGGCCAGCCGCTTGCTGCAGCCCTGACGTGGCTCGATCGGCGCGCTGTACGGGAAGCTGCAGAAGCAGGCAATGCAATCGGGAACGAGCTCGATCCTGCCTATAACCTGCCCAAGATCCTCTGGATACAGCGCCACGAGCCCGCACTCTACGAACGTACCGCGCATTTTGTCTCCTGCCCCGAATATGTTGCCGGAGTGCTCACCGGCGAGTGGCATACCTGCCTGCCCAACGAAGGGTACACAAGGATCATCTGGAACAGCGATGCCATCAAAGCCCTGGGCCTCGATGCCGGCAAGCTGCCGCCCTTTCTCGGAATCGGACAGAGAGCGGGCACTGTCACACAGAAAGCGGCACGTCAATTCGGATTGCCGGCAGGAGTGCCTGTCGTGATGGGAGGGCCTGATTTCATCGCATCGCTGCTCGGCACGGCAACGGTCGCACCGGGAAGATGCTGTGACAAGGGTGGCACCTCGGAAGGCATCAATCTCTGTACCAGCCCCGGTTTCCCTGATGACCGACGCCTGCTGGTCATGCCGCATGTCGTTGCGCCGCTGCTCAACGTGTCGGGAGTGCTCTCGACTACCGGCAGGGCAATCGAATGGTGCAGGGATGTGCTCACTCGCGACGATGATTTTGAAGGCTTTTTCAAGCGCGTGAAAGAGGTGCCGCCTGGGGCGCGCGGCCTGATCTTTCTTCCTTATCTGGCAGGAGAGCGGTCACCTCACTGGGATCCTCTTGCTTCGGGTGTTTTTGCAGGCCTGCGGCTCGATCACACAGTGTCCGACATGGCACGGGCTGTCGTTGAGAGCACGGCGTTCGCGATACGCGATATACTCGAGGTGATGAAGGCCGATGGTGCGTTCATTACGGATCTCCGTGCCACAGGCATGCCCTCCCGGGTGCCGCTCTGGAATCAGATCAAGGCAGATGTTACCGGCGTCCCGGTGATTGCGGGCTCTTTCCCTGAACCGGAGCTTGCGGGCTGTCTGGCAATCGGCCAGGTGGCGCTTGGGTATGCTGCCTCTCTGGCCGAGGCCGCAGAAGCTGTCTTCAGGCCGGCTGCTGTCTTTGAACCTGACCCGGCACATCACCAGCTCTATGATGAGATGTTCAGCATCTATCGGGAGCTCTATTCCCGTTGTGCAGACCTTTTCCCACGCATCAGACAGGCAGCGGACCCTGAAGGGTACGGTTGCCGTGACGCCACACTCCACAAGGAGGCATCCGATGCTTGATGGAGCAGTACTGCGCATGAAGAGGCTTTTCAGAACTGCAGATCATCGAAGCGTCATCATCGCTGCAGACCATGGAGCAATCGCAGGGCCGATGAAGGGCATAGAATCACCTGCAGCCCTCACTGCACTCTGCGCTGCAAGCGGTGTTGATGGCATGCTGGTACACAGGGGGTTTCTGCATGCCGCGCTTGATGCATGGCCCGGCAGTCTTGGGCTGGTGCTCAGACTGACAGGCGGTTTCACGGTGCTGGGAGGCCGCTTTGAAGAAGAATATCTGGGGAGCGCAGAAGATGCGCTTGCGCTGGATGCGGCGGCAGCCGGCTGTACGGTAAAATTTGGCCATCCCAGAGAGGGATCCTTCATGCGGGAGGCCGCCCGGCTGGTGGCAGACTGCGAGCGCCATGGGCTTCCTGTGATGATGGAAACCATGGCATGGAAAGACGGCAAACAGGTGCATGACGCCGAGTCGCTCGCACTGGCGCTGAGGGCTGCGGAAGAGCTGGGAGCCACATTCCTGAAATCTCCTCTTCCCGATGCTCCGCTTGAGGATCTTGCACGACAGTGTCGTGCCATGCTTCGTGGTGTGCAGGTGCCGGTGCTCGTCCTGGGAGGGGAAGGAGCGGGAAGCTTTGAAGATCTCCTCCGGAGGGTTGCGATTGCGCTTGATGCAGGAGCTGCAGGCATTGCTATAGGCAGACAGCTCTGGGGCCATCCAAGACCACGGGGCGCCATCGAAGCAATGGTAGGACTGGTCCATGAGGGATGGTCCTGGGAGCAGGCTGCACGACATGCAGGTAGCGGACTCTAGATTCATTTTATACGCTTGGTGTCGCCTCTCCTCTCCGCAATGGTGATAAAAATCACGAATCAAAGGCGCTGTCGTCTTGTCCGATTTGCACTCGCACGGTATCATACTGGCGCATGCAAGCATCGCTGCCGAAGAAATTGTAAACACTGCAAATCATGCACCATATCCCCCGAGGAGGAATCCCATGCCCGAAACCAGAATGATCGTCAACCTCTCCAACAGGCACATCCATCTGTCCCGCGAGGATGTCGAGGCTCTGTTCGGCAAAGGTTACCAGCTCACCAAGACGAAGGATCTCATGCAGCCCGGCCAGTTTGCCTGTGCTGAGACAGTGACGATAAAAGGCCCCAAGGGCCAGTTCGAGAATGTGCGCATTCTGGGGCCCGAGCGCAAGGAAACCCAGTGCGAGATTCTGGCGAGTGACGTGTTCAAACTTGGCGTTCCCGACTGCCCGGTACGCGAATCCGGCCAGCTTGAGGGCAGCTCCGGCTTCGAGATCATCGGCCCTGCAGGTTCAGTAAAGAAGGACAAAGGGCTCATCATCGCCAAGCGCCATATTCACTTCGACCCCGAGTCGGCAGCCCGCTTTGGTGTGGTGGACAAACAGCTCGTCGCGCTCAAGGTTGGCGGCGAGCGTGGAGCCATTTTCCTCAATGTGGTCTGCCGTGTGCATCCGACCTATGCACTCGAATGCCACCTCGATTTCGATGAGGGGAATGCAGTTGGTATCGCAAGTGGTACCATGGGCGAAATAGTCCAGCTCTGAGACGGGAGGCGCCTCGCCGTGAGCAAGATCATTCTCAAGGCTGAAGATCTCGATGGCTATCTGACTGAGCGCGACAACGAATACCTCGATCGGATGGACGGCCTCTATCGTCAGGCGATTGCCAGTTGCAACCTGCTCTCTACCAGCATTTCCGAGAGCCAGCGTGTGCGTGAGGAAGGCCGGCTCATCGATCTCTACAACCAGATGGGTACCCTGATGCGGGAAATCTGTCTGTCGGATCCACGCATTCAGGTGTATTCCTTCGTGTCTCCCCAGGAGACCCACGGCGAGGTGTCCCGCCTCATCGCCAAGCTCAGAGATGTGACGACGGGCAGGCAGGAGTTTGTTTACTACATTCAGCGTGCGTTCGAGCTGCTGTTTAATCTGGCATTCGGCCAGGCCGGCCGCACGAACAAGAATTATCTGATCGTAAAGACGCCGGTCACCATTCCCGTCCAGAATTTTGCGGTGCACAAGATTCCGAATGTGGATGATCTGGTGCACGACACGGTGATGTGCGTCATGCTCAGAGGCGCGCTCCTGCCATCGATGATACTTTCCAAGGAAATACAGGAGTACTCCTCCACTGGTTACCTTACACCCTTCGCGCTCTTCAAAATCAAGCGAGACGATTCCAGGAACGAGAATACGATGGAATACGTGCTCGATCTCGATCATTCCTATTTTGATCTGGCACAGCTGGACGGCAAGACGCTGCTCTTTGCCGATCCCATGAATGCTACTGGCGGCTCGCTTGTGACGGTTGTGAAATACCTGCTGGATCAGGGAGTCAGGCCTCGGTCGGTCAAGTTCTTCAACGTCATCTCGGCCCTCAAGGGAAGCCTGCGTGTGGTCCGCGCCATCGACAACATTACCATGTACACCCTGTGGATGGATCCAAGCCTCAATGAGCGAGCGTACATCATGCCGGGCCTTGGCGATGCGGGCGACCGTATCAACGGCAATGACGAGGATGAACATCCTCGCGACATGCTCCGCCTGGTTGCTGATTATGGCACCAATATTACCGGCCTCTACAGAGACCAGCTTCGAGTGATTGAGGAAACGGTGCTGAGGCGACGTTGAGTGCAGACAATGGGGACTCTCCAGCAAGGTATCAGGGCAGCGATTGATCCGTTGAGCCTGCCCCTCATGCTCTTCACCGATCAGGATTGCCTGTTGCCCGCTTCGGCACTGGCAAGGCTGGAAAACGGCAATCCCGTCCTCCCCCTCGATCTCTGCTGGAGAGGCCTGCCATTGCCGGAGCTGCGCGCAGACCGTATTGCCCGTTTCGGTTTCGAAGGCAGTGAATATGGAGCAATGCTTCTGGGCGGGGAGGAGCCTGATCTGGCCCGGCGTGCGCTTGCTGATTCGGCTGCATTGGTCCCAGCGCGAAGGATTGGGTTGGAATTTGATAGGACAGTGGGCAGGTTTGCTTTTCAGGCCAAGGCGCATGCGCACTGGGCTGCAGTCTCGCGCTTCTGCAGCGCCTGCGGCACGCTACTTCGTGATGCAGGCGAAGCGCCTCCCGACCATCCGGTTCCTCTCGATGATCATGCCTATGGAGCCCGCTATTGCCCTTCCTGTGGCAGCATGCACTTTCCCCGCATGTCGCCTGCGGTGATCGTGCTGGTGCAGAAGGGTGATTCGATTCTGCTTGCGCACAATGTGCGCTTTCCTGGCAATCGGCACAGTCTGGTTGCAGGATTTGTAGAGATCGGAGAATCACTGGAAGACGCCGTACATCGGGAGGTTCGGGAGGAGGCGAGCATAGAAATCAAAAACCTCCGCTATGTGCGGTCTCAGCCATGGCCTTTTCCAGACTCTCTGATGCTGGGCTTCATGGCGGAGTGGGCGGAAGGAGAGGCGCGCCCTGACGGCGCCGAGATAGACAGGCTGGGATGGTATGACCGCGATCACTTTCCGGAGCTGCCCATGAAGGGATCCATAGCCAGAAGCATAATCGAGGCCTGGGCTGCAGGCAGCCTCTCAGTCTGAAGGCTTTTCCTCACCGCGGCGTAGCGCGCGAAGCTGCTCCAGATTCAGTATGACAATGGTACGCCCCCGCGTTGCAAGAATCCCTTCTGCACGCATGCGAGCGAGTTCTCTCGACAGGCTCGGGCGCGCGACACCCATCAGATCGGCAAGTTTTTCATACGAGGGGACAACCCTGACTGCATGCTGAAGAGTTTGTCCCTCTGCAGCAGGAGACAGTGACCTCTGTTCACTCAAGGTTCTCAGCAGCCAGTGTGCGATGCGCTGGCGAAGACTCGCGAAGCGTGAGAGCCGCAACCGCTCGGTGAGGAAGGCCAGCCGGTTGCCTGCATCTGCCAGCAATGCTTCCATCATGGAGGCCTCTGTCATGGCGAGCCTGATTATTTCCTTTTTGGGGAATGCAAAAATCCGGCAATCAGTCTGGGCTCCTACGCTGACGGGCAGCATCGGTCTGTCGCTGAAGAGTATGGCAGTGGCGAGCGCTTCCACCGGCGAGAAACTTTCTACCCTGAGCGTTTTGCCTTCATCATCCGACATCTCGGCAAAGGCTGTACCTGCAGCAAGAATATACAGATTAGTGTAGATACATCCCTGCATCAGAATGAGGGAGCCCCGGGGGAAACTATGTTCCTGCCACCTGGCGGTACGCAGCAGGTCGGCAAGCCTGCCCAGTTCCGTTCGTGAGAAAATGCTGCATGTGGCAAGCAGGGCAATATCCCGCGTTTCCATCAAGCCCCCGTTGCACCAAGTCTGGCCTCATTCTACACTCTCAGGGAGAGAGGAGGGTAGACCACCATGGATTTCAGCTGGAAAATAGTGCTCGATGCCGGTTTGATCTCGGTAGCGCTCGTCGTCGCAACCGCGCTTCGCTCCCGTGTGAAATTTCTCCAGAAATACCTGATTCCGAATGCCCTGACTGCGGGCTTTCTTTTGCTGCCGGTCTACAACTACCTGCTGCAGCCCATAGGCTACGGGGCAAACCGGCTTGGCGACCTGGTGTACCATCTTCTCAACATTTCTTTCATCAGCATGTCGCTCCGCTCATCGCCGCCTCGCATCAAGGGATCCCGTGCGGGAGGAGCTGTGCTTGGCATGTCGGCAGTCGTGCTCTTTGGCTATGCTTCCCAGGCTCTGTTGGGACTCGTCCTTACGCTCTTCTTTCTTCCCGGCATCCATCATGCCTTCGGATTGCATCTGCCGCTGGGCTTCGCCCTGGGGCCGGGGCAGGCGTATGCCATCGGCAAGGGATGGGAAGCCATGGGGTTCGAGGGAGGTTCCAGTGTTGGCCTGACCTTTGCGGCCATTGGATACCTCTGGGCATGTTTTGGCGGCATGGTGCTTATCAACAAGGGCATACGGAAAGGTTGGATGACGAGAGAGCAGGTCAGCATTCTTGAAGACAAGGGACTACTTACCGGTATCATCGATCGCAGTGCAGAACGACCTGTAGGTGCCAGGCTGACAACAGATTCGGAAGCGGTGGACTCCTTCAGCTTCCATGCGGCCTTCGTGGTGATGGTGTATTTTCTGAGTTACCTCTTTCTGAAAGGCCTCACCATGCTGCTGGCGCTTGCCGGCAAGGCCGGCATGGAGCTCGCCACCAATCTCTGGGGCATCAACTTCATCTTTTCAGCAATCATTGCAATTGTGGTGCGCAGGATCATCGATGCTCTCAAGCTTGGATATTTCTTTGACGATGACAGCCTGACAAGAATTTCCGGCATGGCGGTCGACTACATGGTAACCGGCGCGCTTGCTGCCATATCGCTTGTGTTTGTTGGACGATACTGGTTCCCCATCCTGCTCATGTCCACCCTCTGCGGACTGATGACCTACTTCACCATTCCATGGATCAGCTCGCGCATCTTCCGCGATTTCAGATTTGAGAGAATGCTGATGCTGTACGGGGTGTCTACGGGCACTCTTTCCACAGGCTTGGCCCTTCTGAGAGTCATGGATCCCGAGTTCAAGACCAAGGTTTCATCGGATTACATGCTGTCGGCAGGGCTCACCTTTGTGCTGGCAATTCCGTTCATACTGTCCATCAACCTTCCCGCACGTGCATACGTGAGCGGTTCCATGTTCAGCTACTGGTTTTTCATGATCATCGCTGCCCTCTATCTGCTGGCTACCATTGTCATCTACTGGATACTTGCTAGGAAACGGAGATTTGCAAGGCCTGGTTCCTGGTGGTATCGGCCTCATGCATGAGCATGCATGAATGGGCTTGCCATGTACTGAGGTTTCATGCTATAAGTTTCTATCAATAGAAACGCCTCGGTTCGCAGGCTCAGCCATGTCGGCCACGGCGATCTAGCTACTCGCACATCGGAAAGGATTTCTCATGAGCCACACCACCTCGCGCGATATGTTTCGCTCTGGCATTGGCGCTTTTGCCGCTACCCTGGGATCGGCCATCGGCCTTGGCAATATCTGGAAATTCCCCTTTCTTACTGGGATGAATGGCGGATCGGCGTTTGTATTCGCGTATCTCCTGAGCGTGCTTCTGGTCGGACTGCCCATTCTTGTCACCGAGCATGTGATAGGCAGACGCATGCGTATGAATGCGGTTCCTGCCTATGCCGCTGCCGGCAGGGCCAGGATCTGGAGCACCATCGGGTATGCGGGCCTGATCGCGGCTGTGCTCATCATGGCGTTCTATACCGATATCGCAGGATGGGTTTTTGCCTATGTTTTCAAATCGCTGAATGCCGCGGCCTCAGGCAGGGTGCTGGGCCCTGAAGACTTTCAGGCACTCGCTGGCGGGACGCTCGAGCCTCTCGCCTGGCAGACCATGGTGCTGGTGCTGGTTGTCATCATTGTGGGTGCGGGCGTATCCAGAGGGATTGAGAGAGCGACCAAGACTCTCATGCCGCTCCTGCTCGTGCTGCTGCTTGTGTGCGACATCCGTGCGCTCACGCTGCCAAACTCGTATGCCGGCGTGCAGTTTCTCTTTGCACCCAACCCAGGCAGGCTGAGCCCTGCGGTCCTGCTGTCCGCACTGGGACTTGCGTTCTTCAAGCTCTCGCTGGGCATGGGCACCATGACTACCTACGGCTCCTACCTGCCAGACAGTACGAAAATCCTGCCGAATGCCACGAGAGTAGCGCTGGCCGATACCCTTGTCTCTCTGCTCGCCGGTCTGGCTATTTTCCCCGCCGTGTTCTCTTTTGGTGTGGAGCCCAACGCAGGCCCCGGCCTGCTTTTCATCACCATTCCGCTCATCTTCTCCAGGCTGCCTCTGGGGTGGCTCTTCACTGCAATGTTTTTCATTCTTGCGGCCATTGCGACCATTGGAGCCATGGTATCGCTCATCGAGGTGCCTACCGCCTTCCTGGCGGAAAAGGGAGGGATGTCGAGGTTCAAGGCAGCAGTGCTGAGTGCTGCCGCCATGCTTGTGCTGGGTGTCTTCGCTACTCTTTCCATGAGCCCGCGTTATCCGGGCTTGAAGCTCTTCGGGCTGAGCATGTTCGATCTTTTTGATTTCATCTCCTCGAATATTCTGCTGCCGCTGGGCGGCATCGCAATTGCAGTAGTCGGAGGCTGGATACTCTCCCGAGACCAGTACCTTGGAGAGTTGGGGAAGAACTACCTGCGGCAGCCCGGTACGCATGCTGCGCTGCATGCAATGGTGCGATGGGTCGCACCTGTCCTTATCACGCTGATTCTTCTGAATGGCCTCGGTGTGATTCGGCTCTGAGCCTCAGTTGGCAGCCTGGTGGATTGTTCTGAGAAGGCTGATACCCTCAGCATACTTCCTGCCAGATGTACGGGGGCTGGCGAACTCGACCCTGTAGGCTGTCATGCCTTTGTAGAATTCGAATAGATTCCATTTGAGCACTCCTTCTCCCTCGATATCATCGATGGTGAAGACAATGCTCGATCCATCTCTGCCTGTAAATTCGAGGCGGTCGAGGTACAGTGCCATAGTCCCCTGCAGCAGATGGCGCATGGTGGCAATCCTCTTGCCTTGCTTGAGCACTACCTGATCATCCGAGAAGAGAGGAGCTTGCGATCCTTCCTGCTGCAGCCTGCTGAAAAGGCTCATGCAGTAGTCTCTCTGGCACTGATCCCATTGTGCGATGTTGTCAAGAAAGTTGTTGCTGTCAAAAGGTGCAACCAGTGCGCCGGTACCTGACTTCTCGATCAGAAAGGATGCTCTAGGGGTAAAGCTGACGGCAAAACCACAGGAGGTACACGAGAGATGGACGCCTTCGCTGGTAAGGGTAGCCAGACCTCCACAGGAAGGGCAGACATGCAGGGCAAGCTCGAGATATTCGGCAGCCTGAGGGTGTGTGAAGTCTATGCCTTCCTTCCTGCACCACGCTGTATCATCATGGTCAAGCGCATGGCGGATTCTGTCCTCGATAGCCTCAACCCTGAGTGTTCTGAGCTCTTCCGGCGTAAACAGCAGGGAAAACTCAACTTCCAGCACCCCTTTTCGACGGACATGGGACCATCGCGGGAGGGTCAGAAAACCACCCTTTATTTTTGCGAGTACCACAGGCGCCTTCAGAAGGCGAAGCAGCTTGGGGCCTCCTGTAAACAGAGGCAGGGACCGTCCAGTCCAAGAGCTCTGCCCTTCGGGGTAGAATGCAACGATGCCCTTTCTATGCCGGATGATATCGACAATCCAGTTCACGGTCTCGATGTCAGGTATTGCTTTGGACTTGGGAATGCATCCTGCGAGCTTGATCAGAAGAAAGCGCATGAGTTGCGTGCGCATGTTACCATCTGCTGCAACCCAGTGGATGGGGTAGGGTACGAGCGCGGTGGTGATAAAAGGATCCATGATCGATACATGATTGCCGATGAGCACGAAGGGTGGCTGCAGAGAGCGCAGCAGCTCGCTGCCGACTGCTCTCACGTTATAGGCCTGCCTGAGCCAGAGGCCATAGGTATATCGGTAGAGAGCATTTCCCCATCCGAAATTGGTAGGCACATAGCGGCGAGCTGCGATCATGGAAGACCCCCTGTATGCAGGCTGGTACACAAAGCATAGCCATAGCCGGTATATGGCGACAAGAAGGGTCAGGTACCCGCGGACACAGAGGTCTGTTTCATGCTAGGATCACGCTGATGGATGTCGGCAAGTACTTCGAATCATGGCTCAGAACCCATGCCGTTCCTGACAAGGATGATGATCCATCCGGGGATGAGCAGCAAAGCGAGCGCGGCCAGTCGTATGCGCGATTCAAATCGCTGGAGCCTCAGGCCATTCTCGATCTGCATGGTATGGGAGCACAGGATGCCAGAATGGCTGTGCGCGCCTTTCTCGCCCGCAGTGCTGCAGCAGGGCTTGAGAAAGTGCTCATCATCCACGGCAAGGGTAATCACTCACAGCAGGAAGCAAAGCTTGTCGGTGTCGTCAGAGAAGAACTTGAACACAGCGTACATGCCGGAGCCTTCGGTTTTGCCGACAGCAGACATGGCGGCAGGGGCGCCACCTGGGCACGGATCCGTGCCACACCTTATTTTTCGCGATAGATAATGCGTCCGCGATTGAGGTCGTAGGGGGAGAGACCCACTTTCACTTTATCGCCCGGAACAATTCTGATGTAATGCTTGCGCATCTTTCCGGAGAGATGTGCGAGGATGATGTGGCCATTCGCCAGTTCCACCCGGAACATGGTGTTGGGAAGGGCTTCTCTCACAATGCCTTCCACTTCGATGGCTTCTTCTTTTGCCACAGCGGCTCCTTGCTGCGAAAATTCCGGCCATTGCACTGCGGCCGGCATCGTCCGGCTGGTGGATGCAGCGTGCTGCAGCAGGCATGCTCTTGCGCGCCGTACGATGCTGCAATAGTATGGAGCGTCACGGGAAATGTCAACATGAGAGCCAGGCGCGAGGCTCGTTCCAGAAGGCGCCGGCTGGACAACTTGACAAATTCCGCTGTTCGGTGCATTGTGCCGAACCACTGCAAGCCGGCTCCAGAGAAGGTGACGGCGCTTGATGAGGGGGAAACAGGATGGACAATGCCTTCATCGAAAAAATGAAAAATCTCCTGCTCGAGCAGAAGCGGGAAATCATGAATACGATCTCGGATTCAAATGAGCAGCTCAAAACGGTGCTGTCCGAGATGGATCCCAAGGATTCTGCGGATATCGCTTCCGACGATATCGACCGGATCATGATTGAAGCCCTTTCCAGCCAGGATCTGAAGCGATTCAGGGCAATCGAGGCGGCCCTTGTGCGGATCAGCCAGGGGCGGTATGGCATCTGTGCCAAGTGTGGCAAGAGAATTCCACCGGAAAGACTCGAAGCTATTCCCTATGCGGTCCTCTGCGTAGAGTGCCAGAAGACCGACGAACGCAAGAATCGCTGATTTCCCAGCGCACTCTTTCCTGCGCCGGCATGGCATGTGCTCTCACTCACATCGTCTGTGCCGGCGTTCCATTTCTTCCAGCGAAACTTCTTTCCATACACCCGGTTTCTCAAGATACCAGAACGAGCGGTAGCCTGCGGCTCTTGCTGCCTCGCGCGCTGCATGCTGGTGTAATCCTATATGGGACGGTGCATGAGCGTCATCGCCGATGGTGAGGGGAATGTCCTTTTCCTGCATGGCGCGGAGCAGCTGCGGTCCAGGATACACCTCGTGATGCTTGCCTCGTGCGATGCCGCCAGTATTGATTTCCACTACACAGCCATGTTGCGCTGCAAGATCAATCGCTTCCTGTGCGGCTGCCAGATAGGCGGGCGATGAGGTATCGAACCAGCGGCCATCGGCATTGTTTTTCTTGACGATGTCAAAGTGCGCGATGATATCAAAACCTCCGCGTGCAATCATGGCACACATGAACTCCCAGTAGCGCCGCGATATTCTGTCATGATCAGTACCAGCCCAGCGCCGGACATTCTTCGTGAACTGCTCCTGAGGCTCATCGACGGTGAAAGGCTCTTCGCCCGCGGTAGTGAGGTAGTGTACTGAGGCAATTGTGTAATCAAGACCAAGGGTTGTATAGGCTGGATTGTCGGGCATGGTGATGCCCGGCGCGTAGTCAGTCTCGAGACCTGCGAGTATGCGCATGCCCTTTGGCTCGTACTCGGCCGCAAGTTGCCGAATCGTGGCCAGATATGCTGCTGTCTGTTCCCAGACGAGATTCCACCTTGTGCGCATGGGGACAGGTGCATGTGCAGAGAAACCGAGATGAGTGTATCCATGGCAATAGGCAGCATGAGCCATGGCAGCCGGCTCTGCCTTGCCGTCGCAGAACGTTGTGTGGGTATGGTAGCTGAAGCGCATGCGTCATACTACCATTGCAGCCAGAGTTGAGGCTACCGGCAGACCACGGTTGACGCGGAAGGAGCGCTCTTCTACTATCGAAGCATGAAGGCCAGCGCCGAAGGCTCCGTCATCCTGGTGCTCTCCGGAGAAGATCGCCACGTAGCGCTCTTCAGTCAGTTGCATGAGCGTTTTGGCTGGATCATCAAGGCAGGTTCCGCTGGGGACCTGGGAGTGCTGCTCGATACTGACCTGCTTCCGTCTCCAGCCTATGGTTGCTCACCATCCCAGGATGGGAGATATCCCTGTCTGCTTGCACTCAGTGCAAGCCAGGCGGAGCAGCCTGTCATACGTGCGATTGCGGAGCGGGGATTCCCTGTGCTGGTGCTCGGCTTCAGACATCATCTGAAAGGACCTTTTGTCCGGACCGTATCACAGACCATTTCAGCTGCCGCGCTGCATCGCCAGATCCTTGAGCAGCTGTCAGCCGCAGAGGCTGCAACAGAAGCAGCATCCTCCGCCGGGCAGGTACGGGAACAGTTCCGCACGCTACTCTCATCGCTTCCCGACATTGTCTATGTGCTCGATGTGGAAGGCAATTTTCTCTACCTCAACAAGGCGATCAATTCTCTGGGATATGAGCCTGAGGAGCTCATTGGCAGGCATTTCAGCGTGATCATTCATCCTGATGATCGTCCCTTGATCTCACGAGATGCTGTGCTGGAAAGAATCAGGAAAGGAGAAGGCGCACCGGCCTCGGCTCCCAAGCTCTTCGATGAACGCCGTTCGGGCGATCGCATGACGAGAGAGCTTGAAGTGCGCCTGCTCGATCGGCAAGGCAGGGTTGTCCACGCCATGGTGAACGCATATGGAGAGAGGAACCCCAATCTTCCCGTTTTTGAAGGTCCAAGCCCTGCCCAGACAGTGGGAGTCATTCACGATGTCACGGCGATGTATCTGTATCAGCAGAGCCTTGAGGAATCCCTCCATGCCAAGGATGCCCTCATGCGGGAAATGTACCGCCGTGTCAGGAAAAACCTGCAGGTCATCGCGAGTCTTGCCCACTTGCGTGAACGTGCTTCACTTTCCGCAGACGTGAAGGATGCCCTGATGGACATTGAGGCTCAGATCCAGAGCATCGCAATCGTACATGAAGCGCTGTACCAGTCTGAGCGCGTGGGGAATCTTGGGGTCCGTGACTTCTTCAGCCGGTTTGCTCATGCGGCAGAGGAATCGCTCGGCAGGATTGGCGCGTCGGTGCATCTTGCGGTGCAGAGCGACGATGCGCCGCTGGATCCGGATCGTGCGATGGCGCTCTCCCTCCTTCTGCTGGAAATGCTTTCGGCTTCATGCCGATGCTGCAGAGAGACCAGACGTGCTGCTGAATTCCGCCTGCAAGTCAGCAATGAAGATGGCAGACTCGTCTTTATGCTGGAAGGGCCCTGTCTCTGCAGGAGCAAGAGTGGAGAGGTAGAACAGTCGCTCGCCGAGCAGGCTGGCGTGGTGGTCGACATGCAGCACGAAGATGGGGAAACCATGGATAGGATTATCCTCCATACCCGGTAGGCGCGGGTATTGAACTTTATAATAATTGTTATATATAATATATTATATATAACATGAGGAGAAGACCATGGCTGAACGATATGATCTGGCAATCATAGGTGCAGGAGCGGCAGGCCTCGCCGCAGCACAGTATGGAGCCCGTGCAAATCTGAAGACGCTCGTGATTGAAGAGATGGCGCATGGCGGACAGGCATTGCTCATCGATACACTTGAGAACTATCCGGGGATTGTTGAGCCCATTTCGGGTTATGATCTTGCAGAACGCATGCGTGCGCAGGCAGAGAATTTTGGTGCACAGTTTCTCGCGGCGAGTGTACATGCGGTAAAAAAAGCGGAAGGCTACTTTGTTCTCGAAACGAGCGAAGGAGCTGTCGAAAGCCTGACTGTCGTTGTAGCGACAGGCGCGCAGCACCGACATCTCGAAATTCCCGGCGAGGACGCCTTCATCGGCAAGGGCGTTTCGTATTGCGCAACCTGTGACGGTCCCTTCTTCAAAGGCAGGAAGATGCTGGTGGTAGGAGGTGGCGATGCAGCATGTGACGAGGCGATGTATCTCTCCAAGCTCACCAGCCAGATTGTGATGATCCATCGAAGGGACCGGTTCAGGGCACAAAAAGCACTCGCCGCCCGTGTCCTCGCCAATCCATCGATCGAAGTGCGTTTCAACACTGTTGCAAGGGAAATCCGGGGAGACAGCAAGGTCCGCTCGGTAGTGCTCGAAAATCTGCAAACCCACGAAATATACGAAGAGCCTTTTGATGCAGTATTTGTGTTCATAGGCTCCAATCCCCGCATAGATTTTCTGAAGGACACCGGCATCGCCCTTGATGAGGCGGGCTATATCATCACGGACTGCACCATGCAGTCGAGTATCCCCGGGCTTTTTGCAGTTGGTGATGTGAGGGCAACTCCCTTCCGTCAGATCGTAACCGCTGCGGCAGATGGAGCGATTGCAGCACACGCAGCATCGATGTATATCGATGAACTGAAGGGTCAGGCCTACCACTGAGCCCTGGAAATGGCGGATCATGTGGCTGCGCCAGGACTGCGTGACTGAGGCATGCAGAACATTTCTCCTGTCTCACGAGGAAAGCTGCATTGCAGTGGCCGAAGCTGCGCGGGCCTGTGCAACAGGCACGGGGACCAGATACAGGCTCATGGTGCATCTGCCGCCTGGCAGCGATGGCAGGCATGAAGCCTCGATATCCATGCTTGCCGGGTCTGCGAAGATAGACGGGGTGGCAGTCTACACGCCAGCTGCTTCCTCACTCAGAATCATTCTCCCACCGGAACATCCGGAGTGCGACCAGCTGCTCAATCTCCTGGGGCCGGGGGTCACGCCACGTCTGGTCTCCGGCAAGCTGCAGGATGTTCGCTCATTCGTGCCGCTGCTTGAACCGACGAGTGATCCAGGATGGGGATGGGAGCTCCAGATCTTCCGATTCATGCTCAGATTGCAACCTGTGGAGCCACCTGTCATGGCGCTGCTTCCTGATGGAGTGAATCTTCGGCGTGCGCAATGGTCCGACAGAAAGTCACTGCTCAGCCTTGAGGCTGCCTATGAACGTGAGGAAATGGGCTTCGATGTCTCCAGTCGTCAGGTCGCGGACCATGTCATGCACATGATGGAGCAGCAGATTGTCCTCGTGGCGGAACGCAGGGGTGTCTGCATTGGAAAGATCAATACCAATGCCCGAGGCTATCTGCATGATCAGATTGGCGGGTTCTATGTGCAGCCTGCACATCGGGGCGCAGGTATTGGCCAGGCACTTCTTGAAGCTCTGACAGGCATGATAGAGCGGAGCGGTCGCATACCTGCGCTGTTCGTTCGACAGGATAATGTGCCGGCCCTTGCGCTCTACAGAAAGACGGGCTTTTCAGATTCAGGGCTGTATGCTGTCTTTCGCAGCGTGATGACTGGAGCGCGGAGAGGATAATGAAACAGGCTGCAATCCTCTACACAGCCATGGAACTGCGAGCCATGCCTCTCTCGATGCTGTGCGGCGTTGATGAAGCCGGGCGGGGGCCTGTCGCAGGCCCGGTGACTGCCGCAGCAGTGATATTGCCAGATGATTTTCCCTGTGCTGAGCTGGACGACTCCAAAGCGCTCAGCGCAGGACGCCGCAATCAGCTCTATGATCTCATTACGGCCAGGGCTCTCGACTGGGCAATTGGATGGGGAACGGTTGAAGAGATCGGCACACTGAACATCCTGGGAGCAACCATGCTTGCCATGCAGCGTGCCGTGCTGGGCCTGCAGCTCGTACCACACCTGGTCATGATCGATGGCGTGCATGCCCCCGAGCTTGCGTGTGCGTGCACGGTACTTCCCAAGGCTGATGCACTGCTGCCGTCAGTGATGGCAGCATCAATTCTTGCAAAGGTTGCCCGTGACAGATGCATGGACAGACTCGATGGTTACAGGCCCGAATATGGATTCTCCAGGCATAGAGGATATCCGACAGCACAGCACCTGGCAGCGATCCGAAATTATGGACCGTCACCATGGCAGCGGCAGGGATTCCGCTGTGGAGAGCCTGATCAGTTGTTGCCGGGGTTGCTGTCGGACTGAGATTTCCTGCGCACGATAATGCGTTTGCCGGTTGTAGAGGCGGGTTGGCGAGGCGTGCGTGCTCCATCGGCATCATGTCTGCGGGTGGAGAACCGGCGTGGCTCATGCTGCTGCTCCTGCATGCTTTCGGCATGCTTCGCCTCAGCATGTCTGCCACCGCGGTGCTGATATTCCTGACGACTGCCTTCCTGAGCCTGTTCCCCATGCTGCCCTGCTTTTTCCATGTAGCCGGCAGCCGTTCGCAGCGCCCTCATGAATCCTTCGAGATTTTCATTGAAGACCACAATCGAGCGCCGGTCGAAGGTCTCCGTTTCGGTAGGCTTGCTCTCTACTACCGTGAGAAAAAGGTCGCCGTTTCGATTCTGCTTGACATTGAAAAAGTAGGTGCGACCTTCACAATTGAACTTGGTCGAAAAAAGCTCACCGCGGATACCCATCAATACTCCTCTGGAATGCCTCATCCTACCGCAGAATTCCCTTGCGCGGCAAGACGATCGGCCTCCCTCACCATGGTGCTGTGCCATTCACGAAGCAATCGTTCATCATCAGGGCTGCCATCGCGGATGTCAACCATGATCCGGAACACCGGCTCGGTACCGGATCCGCGCATCCACAGAAATGCCTTAGCCCGTCCCGTGCTGTCCTTCAGAAGAATTTTAAGGCCTCCAGGGCCTACAGCGCCAAAGTCAGTGCCGATTGGCCGCTCCTCGGTGCCAATGCTCGCAAGGGCTGTCCATGCTGTGATGCCATAGCGCTCCTGCAGCAGAGGTGCCATCCGGGGCCATTCCTGGATAAACAATCTGCCATAGGTCTGTTTGAGCGCTGCCTTGTCAGCAGTCCTCACCTTGAGTGCTGCATAGGGTTCAAAGACGCTCGTGGTTGCCCAGCCTGGCAGGGATGCAATGACATCATCAATCGTGTAGTCCGGCCGGTAGCAATCCCCTCTGCCACACGCCTCCAGCCAGAGATGGAAGAGCGAATTCGCTTCTGCCGCATTGCCAAGCCTCAGCAGCTTGAGCATGGAACCAATCGTCGAAAGAGGATCCCGCACTTTCGAAGGATGAATAATGGTGCCGCCATTGGAACCCTCACCGAGGATGCGCACGATCCAGCCCTGGCTGCGGAGTTCCTCAGCGCGCGCCACCACGTTCGCCTCGCCGGTCTCGGTGCGGAACACTGTTGCGCCCAATGCTTCGGCAAGTGCCTCAATCCTCATGCTCGTTGCGTCATTGACGACGACTGCAAGTTTTTCATGCATGCCGCGCCATCTGAGGGTGGCGAGTTCCGACAGGCAGGCGAGCGCGAACACCTGTTGGGCTTCCAGAACCTCGGCGCGCCCCAGGCGTTCGCTCCAGTAGACCAGGTTGCCGCGATCCCCATCGCAGTCGGGTACATAACCGAGCTGATAGCGTGGGTCTTCTGCATGGGCCTGTTCCAGTGCCTGGCGACAGATTTCGAGCGAGGATCCCTCTGGTACTATGCGATGTACGAAGTCCCGCGGTCTGTCGTGCAGAGTGCGCACGGAGATGCCCAGCCCTTCGAGCCACTCCCTGTCGATACCTGCTGCACGAGCGGAACCATTCAGCTCGGCTACAATTCCCAGAGGGCGGCGAGTAAGCTCGGCAGCAAGCATGTCAAGGAGAGGTGTCTGCGCCTCCATGGCGTGCTCACCAGTGAGTACTTCGTGAGAGAAAAGGAAATAGGTTGAAGCGGAATGTCGCTTGTGCTGGAGTGCGGATCGATAGCATGCAGCCATCTGCTCGGCAGGCGCGGCGAGCAGCGCAAGAGCCTGTGCAGCGGCATCGGGCGCCTCGATTCTTGTACGGAACTCCTGAATCAGCGGTGCGATTTCCACTGCAGAGAGCACGCCTCCCCCGGTGCCGAACTTTACGCCATTGTGGCCGGGTGGATTATGGCTTGCAGAAATATAGGCAAAACCGTCGAGATGGTCTGGATCATGCTCGGGCAGGGCTGCACAGGCACCAGCCCAGGCCATGATCTCCGGCGCAGATACAATGAAAAGGTAGCGAACTTCACAGCCTTTTGTCGCAAGCACGCGGGCAAAACAGTCAGCAATCGCAGGGCCTGTTGGACGCGCATCGATGCCCAGCGCAATGACGGGGGTCCGTGCGCTGCGGCTTCGTGCGAGTATGGCATCTGCAAAAACGGCTGCCATATGAGCGCAGAGAACAGTATCGGCTGGAGAAAGCATGGGTGAGAGGGAATCCTCATCAGTTCTGTCGGTACTCCATGGAGCATGCTGGTCTTCCGGTCTGTGGCTGGCGAACACCTTGCGCCATCCGGAAGCCGAAAGAATGAGAGAAGATACAGTCTTGCGAATTTCTTCCGCAGAAGGCAGAGCAGCAGGATCCAGGGGGCGGTGCTGGGGATCCCCGATGGGGAAACCGAGCTGTGGATGCATGATCATAGACATCACAGATACCTCAGAAGGCCATTGTATGAGCTTCAAGGCTTTTGCTCAATCGAGCCCTGCCGTGGCAACGTCCGACCTCTGACAAAGCTGGGTGTGCCGAATCAGGCAGAACCTGCCTGTACACGTTGCCGCCGGCAAGGCATACTCTCCAGTAATGTGGAAGTATCTCTTCAGGGCGCTGGGCCCGGGGCTGGTGCCCATACTCATCTACATCGTGGTGGAGCTTGCATGGGGGGAGTTAGCCGGCATTGCCGTAGCACTGTGCTTTGGCGTAGGAGAATTCCTCTATGGGCTTATCCGGCACAGGCACGCCGACTGGTTCGTCGCGGCAGATATGCTCCTTCTGGTCCTGCTCGGAAGTATCGGCATGCTTTCGGGTGATGCGCTGTTCTTCAAGATGAAACCGGCACTGCTGGATATCGGCCTGGCAGTTGCCTTTGGCATCCTCGGCGCATTGCCGGAAACTTCTCTGCAACGGTGGTTGGGAAGGATGCTTCGAGGGATGGAAACCCTGCCCGTTGACCCCCGTTTCATGCGCGCGGCGATTCGCATGAGTGCTGTAGCACTTGTTGCACATGCAATGCTGGTAGCGGCTTCTGCTCTATGGGGTTCGACCGCGCTCTGGGGATTCGTTTCAGGCATCCTGATCTATCCCATGCTGGGAGCATCCATGTATCTTGCCATTGTCCGGGAGAGGCGTGAGAAGCGCTCCTCTTCCGTCAATGCTTCTGCGCAGAGCGAGGAGCCGGTAGACTATGCACTGCTTGTGGTGACAGACAAGGGCAGGATGCTCGCAGCAAGAGGGGAGGGCGCGTCAGGAACATGGGATACCATCTGTCGTGGCAAGGCGCCATCTGCCTCTGCAGCAGCAGGTTTCATGCTGCAGTATCTCGGCAGGGCAGGCTTCAGGGTGCTCTCCTCTTCGAATGGCGAGACGGGGCATGGTATCAGTCTTGTGCCGATTGGCGGGAATGCACGCCGCCTGGTTGCCCTGGTTCACATTATGGAAGAAGGCGCCATGCGCGGACTTGATCCTCTCCGGGTGAGGCTCTGGCACCCTTCCGAACTTCAGGCTGCAGCAGGAGCAGGCATGCTGGCTAGCGAATTCATACGCGAACTGGAAGCCTTTACCATCCTTGCTCCCGGCAGTATAGTCAAAATGCAATGATTGGGTTTCTGAAGCATACGCTCTTTCTGTTGCGCGGCGTCATGACCTATGCCCTGGTGGGTCCATCGGGCACGGGGAAGAGTTTCCGCGCAAAGCTCGTTGCCCAGAAATTCGGCATCGATCTGATCATCGATGATGGTCTGCTCATTCGCGGCGACCAGATTCTGGCCGGTCGTTCAGCAAAGAAGGATGCCACCTACCTCGGTGCGGTCAAGACGGCCCTGTTTGATGACCGCGAACACCGCGAGCAGGTTTCCAGAGCCCTCCAGCACGAAAAGTTCCGCAAGATACTGATCATTGGTACCAGCGAGAGAATGGTCCAGAAAATATGTGATCGCCTGCAGCTGCCCCAGCCTGTGAAGATCATCAAAATCGAAGATATAGCCACCAAGGCCGAAATAGAGAAAGCTGTACAGTCCCGCAAAATCGAAGGGAAGCATGTCATCCCCGTACCTGCGCTGGAGGTCAAGCGCAATTATCCCTCAATCTTCTATGACAGCGTCAGGGTGTTTCTCAGACGCAGCTTTGGAGTGGGAGCAAGCCTTCCCAAGATTTACGAAAAATCCGTCGTACGGCCGGAATATGCCAAGCGGGGCTCTGTATCCATCTCCGAGGCTGCACTCTCCCAGATGGTGGTGCACTGTGTGGAGGAATTCGACCCGACCGTGCATATCATGCGGCTCGCCATCCGCAATGATACGCAGGGTTACCGAATTACCGTCGTACTCGAGGTCCCTTACGGAACGAAGCTTGCTTCTCGAGTCTACTCGCTCCAGGAATATATTGTAGACAGCATTGAACGCTTTACAGGCATTCTGGTGGCCGAAGTCAATATAGTGATCGACAGGCTGTCGATTGCTCCGAGCAAGGGAAAGAAAGCAAGACGGGCTATTGACGCTGGGCCGCAGTCCGTGTAGTATTGCGCGCATACGCGGCAGTATCGGCATGTGATCCGCATCATACGTTTCCAAGGAGAACCAAGGTGCCCTGTGGTAGAAAGCGCAAGCTCAAGAAAATAGCGACGCACAAAAGAAAGAAGAAGAGAAGACTGAACCGGCACAAGACCCGCAAGTGATCGCGCCGCTGCAATAAGCAAGGAAAGGCTGTCCCCATCTTCGGCCCTCGGGTCGCGGGTGGGGGCAGCTTTTTTATTTCTGGTCCGCTGGTCGCTCTTGATGCCTGCACTCAACCTGTGCGCTGGCAGGATGTGTGAAAAAAAATATCTAGACACTGTATAGTTTCAATATTCAAAATAGCTTTTCAAAAAATGCAATTTTCCTCTTGCGTTTCTTCTGATCAGTGCTATACTGTTTCCAACACCCCAAAGAGCCGGAGCCCTTTATGTCCACGACTGTATTGGTGATCAATCCAGGATCCACAAGCACGAAGATTGCTGTCTTCGAAGATGGTGTCAGACTCTTCGACGCGAATGTCAGCCACTCGACAGAAGAAATTGCTGCATTTCCTTCAATCGCCTCGCAGTACGAATTCAGGGAGAAAGCGATTGAGGATGCGCTTGCGGCACAGCACTTCGATACAGGCCGCCTGAATGCGGTGGTAGGGCGTGGCGGGCTGCTCAAGCCCATTCCAGGTGGCGTCTACCGGATCAATGAAGCCATGAAGGCAGATCTGCTTGCTGCCAAATACGGAGAACACGCATCCAATCTGGGAGCTCTCATTGCGGACAGTTTTGCAAAGCGTCTTGGCATCCCTGCCTTCATCGCAGATCCGGTGGTGGTAGATGAACTGCAGGATGTGGCCCGGGTTTCCGGTCACAGGCTTTTTCAGCGCCGCAGCATTTTCCATGCTCTGAACCAGAAAGCTGTCGCCCGGCGTTTTGCAAAGGAAAAGGGCCTGAAATACGAAGATATTACCGTCATCGTTGCGCATATGGGAGGTGGTGTGTCGGTAGGGCTGCATCAGGGAGGCCGAGTGGTTGATGTCAACCAGGCTCTGAACGGAGAAGGCCCTTTCTCGCCTGAGCGTTCCGGTACGCTGCCAGCCGGTGATCTGGTGAAACTCTGTTTCTCGGGCCAGTACACACAGCAGGAAGTGCTCAAGATGATTACCGGCAAGGGCGGCTTTGTGAGCTTCCTTGGTACCAATGACATGCGCGATGTGGAGAAGCTCCGCAACGAAGGCAATAAGGAGGCCGATCTCTACTACCGGGCTTTCATCTATCAGGTAGGCAAGTATATCGGCTCACTTGCTGCTGCAGCCCACGGCAGGGTTGACGGCATCATTCTGACGGGCGGCATTGCCTATGGCAAGGATGTGGTTGCAGGTATTAAGGAAATGGTGTCGTTCATCGCACCGGTGGTGGTCTATCCGGGCGAGGGCGAACTCGAAGCCCTCGATCTTGCGGGCAGAATGGCGCTGTCCGGTGAGGCCGAGATTCAGGAGTACCAGCCATGAAACAGATGCAGGAAATCATCGCCAAAGCTCAGCAGCTTGGCATGAAGAAGCTTGCGGTAGCCTCGGCGCAGGAAGCCTCGGTGCTCGAGGCGGTGGCGGATGCCTTTGCGCATGGCATCGCTGAGCCAATCCTTGTCGGGGATCCGGATCTCATCACGGCGGCTGCGCGAGAAGCCTTCGAGGGGAAGGGTGTGGACATCAGTCCGTTTACCATCATTCCCGAGAAGGATCTCTATCGATCGGCAGTCAAGGCTGTAGAACTGGTGCGCAATAGGGAAGCTGCCTTCCTCATGAAGGGCATCATTGATACGAGTCTTCTGCTCAAGGCGGCCCTCAACAAGGAAACAGGCATCAATGCAGGCCGTCTGGCAAGCCATGTTGCGGTGATGGAGGTTCCCACCTACCACAAGCTGCTCCTGGTGACTGATGCTGCCATCAACATCGCACCGGATCTGCCCGCCTTCATCGACATTATCAACTCGGCGGTGCAGGTTGCCCGTGCGCTCGATGTCGGCACGCCCAAGGTTGCAATGCTCGCTGCCGTAGAAAAGGTGAACCCGGACAAGATGCCCTGTACCGTGACCGCCTCCATACTCACCCAGATGAATCGCAGGGGCCAGATTAAAGGCTGCATTATCGACGGGCCTCTCGCGCTCGACAACGCGATTTCCAGAGAGAGCGCGCGCATCAAGAAAATCGTGTCCGATGTTGCCGGTGATGCCGACATTCTTGTCGCGCCGGACATCGAGGCAGGAAATATTCTCTACAAGTGCCTGCTCGACCTGGCCCAGGCCAGAGGCGCAGGCATTGTCATGGGCGCGGCTGCCCCAATTGTGCTGACCAGCCGTGCTGATACCGCAGAAACCAAATTGGCATCGATCGCTCTCGCTTCCCTCACGGGAAACGCCGGCGTACGGGCCTGAACAAAGGAGTGCCGAATGGCAAACAAAGGATCCATTGTCATCGACAGAGAGCGGTGCAAGGGTTGCCTGCTCTGTAATCGCGCATGCCCCACCAAAGTGTTGGGCGTCGACAGCGATCCGAATTCATGGGGATATTTTCCGGCAAAAGCGATAGCGCCCGAAAAATGCATCGCCTGCGGCAACTGTTTTGCCGTGTGCCCCGATGTCGCGATCACCGTCTACAAACTCTGAGGGGGGAACTGCAATGGCTGAAGAAATTCGATTGATGAAAGGCAACGAGGCAATCGGCGAGGCTGCAATTCGCGCTGGCTGCAGGGCCTATTTCGGCTATCCGATTACGCCCCAGAACGAACTCACCGCGTACATGGCGCGGCATATGATCGCAAAAGGCCGGACCTTCATCCAGGCCGAGAGCGAAGTGGCTGCAATCAATATGGTCTATGGCGCAGCGGCCACTGGTGCACGGGCAATGACCAGCTCTTCGAGTCCCGGAATTTCTCTCAAGCAGGAAGGCATTTCCTACCTCTGTGGTGCAGATTTGCCGGCAGTGGTTGTCAACGTAGCCAGGTCGGGACCGGGACTTGGTGGCATATCTCCCAGCCAGGGCGATTATTTCCAGTCCACGCGCGGTGGCGGCCATGGCGACTACTACACCATCGTGCTCGCCCCTAAAAGCGTGCAGGAAGCAGCAGACCTCACCTATGAGGCGTTCTCTCTTTCCGAAAAGTACCGGGTGCCGGTGCTCGTGCTTGCAGACGGTCTTATCGGCCAGATGATGGAAGGTGTAGTGCTTCCTGAACCGATCGATCCCGCCACACTGCCCCGCAAGCCCTATGCCGTTGGCCATGCACAGGAGATGGGCAGGGACTACAACCATGTTTCGAGCATCAACCTTGTGCCCGATGAGCTGGAGGCCAAGAACCGCGAGCGCTTCCAGCGCTACGAGGTAATCAAGAAGGAGCTCTGCCGCTATGAGGAAATCGAGGTAGAAGACGCCGATATCGTCTTCGTCGCATATGGTACCTCTGCCCGTGTATCCCATGGCGCCCTGATGATGGCCCGAGAGCGCGGTCTCAAGGTCGGACTCTTCAGGCCCATTACGCTCTGGCCCTTCCCCTATGCCCGCATTGCCGAGCTCGCTGCCCAGGGCAAGCGCTTCCTCAGCGTCGAGATGAGCATGGGCCAGATGGTCGAAGATGTACGCCTCGCGGTCAACGGCAAGTCCGAGGTGTACTTCTATGGCCGCTGCGGTGGCAATATCCCCAGCCAGGAAGAGGTGTTTGCCGAAGTGGCACGCCTTCTGGGCAAGTGAGAAAAGGAGCTGATCATGGAACTTGCATACGGGCATCCCAAGAGCCTGAAATCGATACAGACCAAGTATTGTCCCGGTTGCGGGCATGGAGTGATCCACCGGCTCATTGCCGAGGTCATCGACGAGATGGGCCTGCAGACAAAATCGATCATCACCAATCCGGTCGGCTGCTCGATCTGGGCTGATCTCTACTTCGACTTTGACTCGGTCCAGCCCGCTCACGGAAGAACTCCCGCTGCTGCTACCGGTGTCAAGCGCATGCTGCCGGATCATCTTGTCATCTGCTACCAGGGTGACGGCGATCTCGCTGCGATCGGTACTGCAGAGATTATCCATGCCGCCAACAGAGGCGAAAAATTTACCGTCATCTTTGTGAACAATGCGATTTACGGCATGACAGGCGGTCAGATGGCACCGACTACCCTGATCGGCCAGCATGCAACGACTGCTCCGGAAGGCCGCGACCCCATCAATGCCGGCATGGGCTATCCCATCCGTGTGTCCGAAATGCTCGCCACGCTGGAAGGTACCCGCTACCTGGCACGCGGTGCAGTCAACAACCCGGTCAATGTACGCAAGACCAAGCAGTACATTCGCAAGGCATTCGAAGCCCAGATGCGGGGAGAGGGATTCACCATGGTGGAGATTCTTTCCCAATGCCCCACCAACTGGCAGATGAAGCCTCTCGAATCGGTATCATGGCTTGAGCAGAATATGATTACCTTCTACCAGCTTGGCGAGATCAAGAATACCCTGTCGGACGCGCCTGCCTCGCAGGCTCCGAAGGCATGAGGAAAGGAGCAAACCCATGACTGAAAAAACCTTTATGGCCGGCTTCGGCGGACAGGGCATCATTTCTCTGGGACAGCTCTGGGTGTACTGTGCCATAAAAGAAGGCAAGCAGGTTACCTTCTTCCCCTTCTATGGAGCAGAAAAGCGCGGTGGCATCGCGCGGGCCTCGGTCATTGTGTCCGATGATGAAATCACGAGTCCCCTTGTCACGAGCGCCGATTCCGTCGTAGTGATGAATCAGGACTCGGTTGAAATTGCCGAGAAACTCTGCAAGGAAGGCGGGGTCATTCTGGTCAACTCGAGTCTGGTCAAACAAGATCCTGCCCGCCCCGATGCGCGGATCATTCATGTGCCATGCAACGACATTGCAATTCAGCTTGGCGATGTTCGTATCGCCAACATGGTGATGATGGGAGCGCTCAGCAAGGTAACGGGCGCCGTCAAACTCGACAAGCTCGAAGCCATTCTCAAGACCTTCTTCCCGGCGTCCAAACATAACCTGATCGCACTCAACATTGCAGCGGTAGAAGGCGGCAAGAACGCAGTCTGAGCAGGAAGTGCAGACATGCATGAGGCGGCACCTGAGGGTGCCGCCTTTTTCTTTCCTCTGTGATTGCATATACTGCTGTTCCACAGACCCGTGACCATGAAGCAGCGTTTGTTCGGCCCGGCCGAGGTACGGAACAATGGCTCATCCCGCGCCAGGGCATCTCTTCCGCTCCGCATCCTCCGAGCCATCCTTCTGGCCCTGGCAGGGCTGCATCTGGCATATATCCTGCTTACCTCGCTCTTGATACTGGTCTATCGTTTCGCGAATCCTCCAGGGACCGTGCTCATGGCATATCGTGCCATAGGCTCTGGATGGAAGATTCAGAAACCTATCCCCGTCAGGCTGAAGGAAGTGCCGCTCACCGTCCGTCGCATGCTCATTGCTGTGGAAGACGGCAAATTCTACGAACATAACGGCATCGACAGGGAAGCCATCGAACGTGCCCGCAAGCTCAATGCAAAGCTCGGCTATCCGATGTATGGTGGAAGCACCCTGACGATGCAGCTCGCCAGGACGCTCTTCCTGGTCCCCGAAAAAACCTACCTTCGCAAGTATCTGGAAGTGATTGCAACCTTCGAGCTGGAAGCGATTCTCAGCAAGGACAGGATTCTTGAGCTCTATTTCGGCTATGCGGAGTGGGGCAGGGGGATTTTCGGCATCGAGCGTGCGGCCCGTGTCTATTACGGGAAACCGCTCCGTGAGCTGAACCCCGATGCCTGGGCCAGGCTCATCGCACTTCTGTCTTCGCCGATCAAGTACACACCCGAAACATTGCACCGATCCCTGATTCTGAGAGAACGGTACAGCTATCTGGTTCGGCGCTATGTGCAGCCTCTTGCCGAGCTCAAGACCGAGTCCGAGAGCCAGCCTCTCGGCGACATCGATCCGGCCCGGGAACAGCCTGAGGAAGCATCGATCACTGATGCTGAAACACCTGCGAAGACACAGCAGGAAGCTCCTGCCGAACCTGTGCAGGAGTCCCAGGAGGCTGCACCACAGGGCAGGCCTTCAGCGGATCGGACAGGTGATGGCGGCTGACGGCCTCACGAACCAGAGGGTCTGGAAGATTTTCTTGCAGCCATTGTTGCCTGCTGTTTTCCGCGCGCTGCCTTCAGGAGAAGCCGGTCGAGGGCATCGGCGAATCGCTTGGTGTCGGCAGGCGTTCGCATGTTACCTCGTGGTGAGGGGCTGGCGATGCCGAGCGCTCTGAGCTCCGCCATGGCATCCCGGATGGAGCGGCGTTCTGCAACGGTTGTCTCATCGAATACATCTCCCCTGTCGTTCAGCACCAGAAGGCCTTGAGACACGAGTTGTTCCGCGAGCGGAAGGTCGCGCGTCATGCAGAGATCGCCCTGTTGTGCATGCATGATGATATAGCGGTCTGTAGAGCCTTCTCCCTGCGGTACCACAATCATGGCGTCTGCTGGAAGATCTGCATGTGGCCGTGTGCCTACGAAGCGCACCGCGAGTTCCGTGCCATGGACCGGTTTGCGGGAGGTCGCACGTCGCACCAGGAGCGGGCGCAGATCGCGTGGCAGTGAATCTGCATCTATCCAGAGGGTGATGGTCGGCGAGGCTGGTGCAGGCGCAGGCGCAGGATGGGCTATCCATACTCTGCCTCGTCCATTCAGTTCGATCCATGGTGCTGCACCAGGCACAAACACGCTTGCCCTTGCCGGCAGTGGCATACTGGAGGGGAGTGAAGGGCACTGCAGCGAGACAGCGCCTTCGGTGCAGAGGAGCACACTGGGCCCTTCCAGCACAATCCGATGAGTCCCCTCAGAGAGGAGCTCCCGGGCTTCGAGCTGGAACTCGCGCGCGGGGGTGTTCCATTTCCAGATGATGCAGCCATCCTGTTCCTCCCTTTGAGGAACCACACGAATCGGGGATGCAGCAGGGTCCAGCACTGCGCAAAGCAGGTCTACATCGACGAACTTGGCAGTGAGCCCGCCACGCACCACATTGTCGGAGCAGGCCATGATTTCGAGGATGCTACCCTCGAGATATGCATGCATGACGCCTGCCGGTACAAAGAGCCCCTCTCCCGGCTGAAGAAAGAGCTGTTCGAGAAAAAAGGCTGCAAACTGGCCGGGGTCGCCAGGGTAGTGATGATGAAGTTCCAGCGCAAGTCTGCCTGCCCCAGCATATGCCTCGTTCGAGCTGGAGATCAGCTCCTCAGCTCTGGCAAGCAGCAGCGCTTCAATCCTGGAAAACGAAGCGCGAGGCCAGTTGAGCAGGGTACGCACCAGTGCGGGTAGATCATCTCGTGACATGCCGGCATGCAGCTCCAACCTTTCAGCCAGAGGCGCTCCAAAGAGCGCACTGATTTCCTCAGGTGACCTGAAACCGGCCAATGCTCTGAACGGTGTCAGTGCCACGGCAAGTTCTGGCTTGTGGTGAGGATCCTTGAACGTGCGGCGGGGATCCAGAAGGGGAATGGTAGCGGCATTCTCCCGTGCAAAGCCACGCTGTGCAGCCTCGAGCCCTGGATGAACCTGCAGCGAGAGTGGCGCACCGGCAGCCAGTACCTTGAACAGGAAGGGAAGTTCCCGCCACTGCAGCGCAGTCTGCTCGCCAAGCCAGTACGCCGGCTCCCTGGCTATCAGTGCATCGAGCGGCTCGGTCTGTTGCTCGAGCACCACGGATGATGGAGCCTTGGGATGCGCTCCCATCCATACCTCACCTACAGGGATGTTCCCCTCAGTCTCAATTGCAATATAAGGCTCAATGCCTTCTGTCCTGCCCCATGCGTACCGCATGGCTGGATTCACCAGTCTGTAGGCACATGGTCTCTGAAGCGATGTCTGATGTGACTCTTCATGGTCATGCATGCTGGTATCCTTGTTCAAGAAATTCCTGGATGCTCCTGCACAGATCCTGTACGGGACCCTGTGCAATGCTGCATTCGGGAAGACTTCCGAGGAAAAGCCTGCCGTAGCTTTTCTGTACGATGCGAACATCGAGTATCGTCACTACACCTCTGTCTTTCGAATGGCGAATGAGTCTGCCAAAACCCTGCTTGAATCTGATGACGGCTTCCGGTATGGACATTTCGGCAAACGAACTGCCGCCCCGTGCCTCGACTGCAGCCGCTCTCGAGGCCTGGACAGGTTCGGTTGGGACCTTGAAGGGCAGCTTGGTAATGATGACCTGGGACAGGGTCTCACCTGGCGCATCGATGCCTTCCCAGAAGGAATCCGTCGCAAAGAGGACGCTGTGAATGTCCTGCCTGAAAGCCTGCAGGAGCTTGAGGCGATCTTCCCTTCCCTGTTTCATGCAGACAATACCCTGGCGTTCCATGAGCGGCGCGGCATGCTCGAACACGGTGTTCAGCATTTCGTAGCTGGTGAAGAGCACCAGGCTGCGGCCCTCAGAGGCTGTCAGGAGCTCCGGTATCGCATCCTTGAGGAATGCCGAGTAGGCAGAGCCCGAGTCGGGCGAGGGAGCGGAGTCGGCTATTGCCACAAGGGCATTGGTACGGTAGGGAAAGGGAGAAGGATAGCGTTTGGTGCGCGTCCGGCTCGAAGGGTTCTCGAGTCCCACTCTTCCTCGCCACCATGAGAAGGAATCTCCTATCGCAAGCGTGGCACTGGTGCAGATGCAGGCACGGAGCTGCCCAAACAGACGTTCCTTCAGCATAGGTGCAACCTCGAGAGGTGTTGCGTTGAAAGCCGTGACAGGTTCCTGGCGAGGCGTGATTTCTTTCTCAATCCAGAAAATGGTGTCGGTTTCACGGCTGGGGTCGAGGCAGCGTTCTGCAAGGGCTGCCTGTTCGTTCAGCACACGCAGAACGAGGGCCAGTTCCAGCATGTGGTCATCGTTTGCATGATCTTCGGCCACTGTCTCAGCCAGATCCTGGATAGCCTGGATGAGCGCGGCAAGAGCTCGATGGAAGGAGCGCATGAGGCGGGGCAGCTCGCCATTAAGGGTATAAGCTTGCGTCAACAGCATGCTGCGGGAGGGACTTCCAGCCTTGGATTGCAGTACTGCAGTCGCCGCCGCATCAAGGGCCTCCATGGCCCGCTCGACAGCCGCAACGCAGGATTCTGCCTTCGTGCGACATTCCTGTGAGGCACCAGGCAGACTGCCGACGCTGATCAGCAGGCCTGCCTGTCTCCTGCCCTTGCGGCGAAGCAGTCGCTGGAGGATTCTTTTCGTTGAGAGGCGCGACATGTACTGGGTAAAGAGGCTGGTCGCACTCTGTTCCAGAGCGTGTGCTTCGTCCAGCACCAGTGTCTTGTAGTCGGGAAGCACGCTGCCGGTAGCTCCTTCCGCTCTTCGTCGGGTTTCCAGATCAGCCAGAAGCACATGATGGTTGGTGATGACAATCGAGGCTGCCGAAGCTTCCATGCGCACTCTCATGAGGTGGCATCGGTTATGCCATGCACATCTCGCTGCGAGACAGGACTCGCTCTCCGAACAGACCCTTCCCCATACCGTATCATCAACCGCTTCCGGCAGATCCGCTCTGTCTCCCGAGCCTCCATGTTCATCCCATGCAACCAGCATCTTGAGCTGGCGAGAGGATTCCGAGAAAAGGGAGTCTTCCATGAGCGCCTCATCCAGTCGGCGCTTGCAGAGGTAATTGTTGCGCCCTTTCACCAGCGCTACCGACGGCGCATCCTTGAACAGCCGTACTACAACGGGACAGTCTTTCTTGAAGAGCTGATCCTGGAGAGGCTTGGTCGCAGTCGAGACAATCACTCTCTCCCTGTTACCGAGAGCCCAGGCGAGCGCGGGTACCAGATAGGCAAAGGATTTGCCAACGCCGGTGCCGGCCTCTGCGATCAGAATCCCGCCAGTCGAGAGCGTGTCGGCAATATCCCGGGCCAGATCCACCTGTGCTGCGCGTGGTTCGAAATCAGGCATGAGACTGGACAGCCTGCCGCCCCTGTCCAGCACGCCTGCTATGTCTTCGCTGTCCAGTTTTTTGAGTTTTTTGGCCTGATGTGGCTCCTGCACCACAAAAATGGACGTAACGTCATTATTTATTATGTAGCTGCCGATACCTTCTGCTGCCGCACGGGCAGCAACCTCGACATCCGCATCACTGGGGAAGAGGACACCGGAAGGATGATTATGAATGAGAACCTTGGGTCCCGGTCTGTTCTCGTAGCCGGCTGGTACAGCGCCAAAGCTTCCTCTTGCCAATATATCCACCCTGGTGACCAGCCCTGATGCGGCATCGAGGAAACCCATCGCGAACAGTTCGCGCCCTTCGATTGCTGCTATAGCTTCGGCAAGTGTTTCTGCTGCTTCAGGAGCAATTTTTCGGTCTGCAGGAAACGTAGCGCTTGTTTTCGGCTCTTGTGCCATGAGAGGCAGTATACCGGAAAAACCTTGCGCAAATCCATGCAGCGCGTTATGCTGAATGCTCCGATGAGCGCAGACGAACGCAATGAGAGTGGAGTGATACGCGGTGCTCGCCGGTACTGCCAGAAGGCCTGGCGGGCCTGGCGGGCAACCCAGACGTTCCGGCGTCCGGAAACCTACGCAGATGCCTATGTGGGTGCCATCCGCTCCATTCAGGAAGAAGATGAGGAAATTCCCTTGCCGGTCGAGCGTGGACCTGTCGTGTTCAGGGATGGCATTTTCCAGATCGACATGAATCTTGTTACCGGCCAGACGGCACTCGATCCGGAACTCAAGAAACTCATCGATTCCATACTGGGCTCTACCTCCGATGAGAAGCCGGAGGGCTGAAACCAGCCTTCACCCTTCCGCTCCGTCCTCCCCGTGCATATGCATGCTTCTCCAAAATTTCGGATTTCCAGAAGCGGACCGCTGAATTCCTTTATTTTTCGCCACAGAATCAGGCGATATGCATTACAATAATTGTTGAAAATCAAAGTAAGGTTTGGAGGCAAACCATGAAAAAGAAAGTCCTGTTGTACCTGGCGCTGTGCTCTGCCCTGTTACTCCTTGCAGGCGGCTGTCAGTTTCATCCAGTTGAGCAGGCGGAAGACGCTGCTGTTGATGATGAAGTCGCCGATTTTCTGCCCAGGGCAGTGCCTGCGGTAGTGCAGCTCCCCGGCGGCCTGACACCTACGGATGTTGCGAACGCGACCCATGTCGTACTTGGCATGAGCTATCTTGATATCGACAGCTCGAATCCTTTCACGATAGGCATTCAGGTGGACCGGGGCATCAGAGACATTCATGATCCCGGCATGTGGTATGATGAGAGAGTCCCGCCAGACTATATTCCCACCTCTCCTGCGCAGCTTGTTCCCTACATGGAAGGTCTAAGGGCCGCGGAACTCTGGAGATGGACTGGTTCGCCGGTCATCCCTCTCGGACCCTGCAAGGCTCAACAGAGGGAGCCTGGATACTGGGGAGGTCTCGGCTGGTTCGGAAGTGATGGACAGGGCAATTATCCTTTCTACATTCTCGATGACAAGATCGACAATTACTGGACGACAACCATTGCCACTGAGGGCGGTGTCAAATATGCGACGATTGTCGATACGCACGGATTCAATGCAATTGCCCAGGCTGCCTACACCAGGAAGGTAGTTGAAGGAAAGAAACTCGATCTGGCGATTGCCTGCATGGATTTCCCCACCAAGGCTGATGCAGCCTACTATCTCGCCCAGCATGGCATAGTCTGCTATGCACCCTGCGACCGATTCACCTATACCCTGCTGGCAAGGATGAGGGATGCTCCGCCTGCTGCCAAAATCTTCGGATCGGCTCCTGTCGTGCAGACGACAACCGGTGCCAGAATTGGCGGACAGCCTGTTGCCATCGGACTTTCCGAGACGGTCATAGCCCAATATTCGACATCCGCATATCCCAACCAGTACTATGACACAGCATCGCGGTACTTCGATGAATTCAAGGCGGTATTCGTTCGGAGCCCCAAAGTCGTCAAAATCGACGCTGTCGAAGGGCAGAGTAGCAAGCTGGTCAAGGCTGCCCAGAAATACAAGTCGAACGTCATAGCAGCCCGCGTCTATGTAAAGAGCGACTATACTCCTCTCTACAACTGGCTCAAGGGATCAACCAGCCGAAGACTCATTCTGTTCCATTCCGCCGCCTATGACTATGGCATTCTCCTCATGCGCCAGTTCCCGAACAGGGTCAGTTTTGGCGATCTCCAGCCGGTCTTTGCACGGTAGGATTGCAGGATGATTGCGTGATCAGCGCGCGCCACCGCCCGGTGGCGCGCTTTCCGATTGCCAAGTGCGCAGATGGCGTATAT
>JAOABY010000090.1 GCA_026418115.1 Spirochaetaceae bacterium
CTCCAGCAATGATGACCATGGGAATGCCGACTACTCTGCGTGCAGCCTCCAGCACTACCAGAATGCCGATGACACCGAAAATAATGTCGAGCTGCGTGGCTGCACCGGCTCTCATGACAAGAGTCTGGTAGTTGATGACAATATACATCGGTGCGAGAACGCCCAGCACGGCAAAAATGGCATCGATGGGATGCAATGCCGTGCGTGACCATTTCTTGCTCATCGGATAGAGCAGAAAGATGAGACAAAGGCCGAACGACAGGTGTATCGAGCGCTGAATCATCGCATCAAACACCCCGAAAATGGCTGTGTACAGCTGGAACACGGAGAATGTGATGGCAAGCGCAGAAATCACTTTGGCGAAGAAACCGCCATAGGTCCTGTAGTTCGCTTCCTTGTCAAATTTTCTGAGAATTTCCTGCGCGTCGATCGATGTATCGTCGGTCTGCGCGGGAACCTTGCGGTCCTGGGTGCTCATCGTGCAACCCCCCTCCTGGTATGAAACGTGAATATTCTATCGGCTGTAAGCACCAGTGCTTCGCCGACCTGTGCCCAATCCGAAAAACGGTATAAGGTACCATCAACCACAATACCATGATCGGGTAGTGGAGATATCCGTACCACGATGCGATCAAAAGTGCGGTCAAGCTTTACGTGGAACCTGCCGTCGGCACTGATTGAAAAGCCTTCTCCTGCATCCGAAGGCATGCCGACACCATACGTATCATAGAAAACGCCCGTGAGATGCAAGGACGGGCCGGCAATGCCGAATATCTCGTCTACCGCAGTCTTGTGGACTGAATGGACGAAGTGGTGCGCAAAGGAACCACTCTCTGTTGGAATTCTGGCAAGCACGCTGCCATCGGAGCGGGAGATGCGTACAGCAGGAACGATCTGTACGCACCATGTCAATATGCCCGCTCCTGCCAGAACCATGCTGGCGATCAAAGCTGTTCTGACCAGGAAGCCTCGATCGTACTGCATGGTTCGCCTACATGGAATCGGCGCGGAATTACTGGTTCCGCGCCGAATGTGAACAATCCAGAGTTGCCTCAGCCTGTGCTTACTTCAGCAGGCCTTTTTCCTTGAAGAATTTCTCGGCGCCGGGGTGCAGGGGAATGGACATGCCCTCGAGCGCAGAATCGAGCTTGATGTTCTTGCCCTGAGAGTGGGCTGCGATCAGACGGTCGGTGTTCGCGTACATGGTCTTCAGCAGCTCATAGACGAGGTCTGCAGAGAGCTTGCTGGAAACGGCGAGCATGGACTTCACCGCAACGGTCTGTACGGGCGCATTCTGATTCTGGTAGGTGCCCGCGGGAACCGTGGTGACTGCATAGAACGGATACTTGGCGATCAGTTTGTCGGCAATGGCTTTCTCCACCGGGACAAGCACGATCTTCTTGGAGACGGCGAGGTCCTGGATGGCGGCAGTGGGGATGCCTGCAGTGGTGAAGGCTGCGTCGATGTTGCCGTCCTTCAGGTTGTTGGCAGATTCGCTGAAGGAGAGGTACTGCACCTTGATGTCGTTGTAGGTGAGACCAACAGCCTCGAGAATCTGGCGGGCATTTGCCTCAACACCGGAACCGGCAGCGCCAACCGACACACGTTTGCCTCTGAGATCTGCCAGCGACTTGATGCCCGAGGATTCCAGGGCTACGATCTGGATGGTCTCGTTGTAGAGGCATGCCATGCCGCGGAGATCCGCATAGGCCTGACCCTTGAGCAGCTCGATGCCATCAAGAGCATACTTGGCAACATCATTCTGCACAAAGATGATGTCGACGCTGCCCTGTTTCAGCAGGTTGACGTTGGCAATGGATGCTCCCGTAGACTGTGCGGAGGCGTTCATCCTGGCGATGTTCTTGTTCCAGATATCCGCCATGGCTCCACCGAGCGGGAAGTAGGTGCCGGCAGTGCCACCCGTTGCGATTGTGACAAATTTCTGCTGCGCGAACACAGTGGTTGCCACCAGCAGACACAGAGTGAGCGCAAGAATCTTTTTCATGCTGTCATACCTCCTCTTCTGGTACTCTGCATAAATATGAGTAGAATCATAGCCATTATATACCGGAATCCCGAAATGCGCAATAAAAAAGGCCCCCGGAGAAGGAGGCGGTATCCGGGGGCCATTGGTGGATGAACTTTGCGTGTCCGTCGCTGCCATCCGCCAGGCAGGCATACCATACTCTATCGGCGAAAAAAGGTCAATATGTATCGATAAAATTTTAATTAAAAATTCGTCTTTCTGGTGCTTCAGTTGACAGCCCTGGCATGGCATGATTTACTTCCAATGTGAAAATAAATGCTTCCGCCCCTGGGCGGCAGGCCTCGAGGAGAATGGGATGAAAGAACATGTGACACTAGGTGTGGTGTGCCTTGCCAGAACAACCTTTGATCATGAGGCAGCGCGGCAACTCTGGGCGGGTATCAGAAAGGACCTCTCCATGCTGGAGCAGGTTACGATCATTGCTCCCGAAGGGCTTGTCATAGAAATAGATGAAGCGAAGGCTGCTGCTTCGGAACTTGCCGCTTCTCAGATCGATGGACTGGTAATCGTATCGGGGACCTTCCATCTGGGACATCTCGCGCTGGAAATCGCAAAGCGTGTGGATGCGCCCATCCTCCTCTGGGGTCTGCCTGAGCTTCCCTATAATGGAGGCAAAATCAGGCTCAACTCGGTATGCGGTGTCAACCTGAATGCTTCCAACCTCTACAAATCCGGTATCCGCAACTATCATGTGACCATAGGACCGAAGATCGATGAGCATTGGGTAGATGCAATCAGGGCACTGAAGATTCTCTCAAGGGCACACGTCGGCATACTGGGATTCAGGGCGCATGGTTTTTTCAACCTTGGTGTGGCCGATACGCAGCTGTACCGTGAGACAGGCGTGCTCATCGATCATTATGAGCTTTCTGAGGTATGGAATTTTCCCGTCGATGATGCAGCGGTGGCGAAAAGAAAGGCACAGTATCTTGAGCTTTTCGATGTGTCCGGCATAAGCGGTGCACAGCTCGACAAGGTTTCTCTGCTGGCGGCCAAATTTGACGCATTTCTGGCAAAGCACAGGCTCGATGCACTGGCGATCCGATGCTGGCCCGAGTTCGCAGCGGAATTCGGAATATCGCCCTGCGCTGCAATGAGCCTTCTGCAGAGCGAGGACAAGATCCTGGCGTGTGAAGGGGATGTGGAAGGGGCACTCTCGATGCTCATGCACAGGGCTGTCGGTGCCGAAACACCTTTCCTCTTTGATTTCTCACAAGTCGACTTCGAGCAGGATCACGCGCTCTTCTGGCACTGTGGTGTTGCACCCTGCAATCTCTGGGACGGACGCTGCATCCGCTCGCTCGATACCTACTTTGCCGGCGGCAAGGGAGTGACTGCAGACTTTGTGCTGAAGGAAGGAGACCTTTCGATACTGCGGCTTGATTCTGCCGATGGCAGGTATCGGGTGTTCCTACAGACTGCGACAGCAGTGCCCATGGAAAAGCTCCTCAAGGGTACCTACCTGAAAGCCAGGTTCAAGGTGCCCGTCCGACAGGTGCTGGACAAGGTTGTCATGACAGGTGTTGCTCATCATGCCTCCGTCGTATATGGTACCTATGTCGAACCTTTCAGAATTGCGGCCAGGATTGCCGGCTGGGAGGTCATCGAATAGCACTGGAGTGTGACATTGCTGTCCTTCGAGAATTGGACCTCTGGTATACTCGTGACAGTTGCTGGTCGGCGACTGCTGTGGCACAGGGAGCGATCGCCCTCGGTATGGCTCGCCGGTCCCGATGGACACTGGAAGAGTGCAGGATCTGTCGTGGCGACCATCGCTACCGGCAAAGGCGCCAGCCTGCAGTTCTGTCTCTTA
>JAOABY010000091.1:0-288 GCA_026418115.1 Spirochaetaceae bacterium
ACCATGAGGCAGTCCGCAGGGCAGGCGCGCAGGATGAGGTGCTCTACTTCATGCGCGCCGGTTTTACGGGGAGCCAGCGATGGTGCCCGATGCTCTGGGCTGGTGATCAGAATGTGGACTGGTCCAGTGATGACGGCCTGCCCAGCGCGGTCCGGGCTGCACTGGGTGTGGGCATGTCTGGACACGGTCTGCATCACAGTGACATAGGCGGCTATACGACATTGTTCGGGCTCCGGCGCACCAAGGAGCTTTTCATGCGCTGGGCAGAGCAGGCTGCTTTCAGTCCCC
>JAOABY010000091.1:298-3822 GCA_026418115.1 Spirochaetaceae bacterium
GCCCAGAACAGCAGCCATGGGCTTCCTGTGATGCGACCGCTCTTCCTGCACTATCCAGAGGACAGCGAAGCATGGACCATCGATCATGAATACCTGCTGGGCTCCGATCTCCTTGTGGTACCGGTCATGGAAGAAGGTGCCCGGAAACGCACCGTACATTTCCCGCCCGATATCTGGAGAGATTTCTGGAGCGGAGATCTGGCATGGGACAGGTGGGAGGCGGGTGAACTGACGGTCGATGCGCCTCTTGGCAGACCTCCCGTGTTTATCCGGAAGGGAAGCGCATTCGAATCCATCCTGCTGCGCTGAGGTCCGAACAAACCTGCTTGTCAGGAGAGGCCGCATGAGGCAGACTGTGCACCAGGAGTACCGTCATGAAGACAGTTCGACGCCGATTGCTGCGGTCTGGCATGCATTTCCACAAATATCACGCTCTTGGCAATGATTATTTAGTGATTGATCCTGCCGAGTACGAGCTGCAGCCTACGCCGGACATCGTCAGCAGACTCTGTGACCGGAACAGAGGCATAGGCTCTGATGGCCTGTTGTGGGGGCCGCTTGGTTCGATGGAAGGAGGTGCCCTGCAGCACCACGCATCGGCAGAAAGCGCTTCCCCTGCAGGTGAAGCACTCCATGCATCCTTCATGCTGCGGATTTTCAATCCGGATGGCTCCGAGGCAGAGAAGTCGGGCAATGGGCTGAGGATTTTCAGCCTGTATCTGTACGAGAGCGGGAGAGTCGGGCAGGAGCCTTTTACCGTGCAGACCAGAGGTGGAGAGGTGACCTGCCAGGTAGGCGCATCCCTGCCGGATGGCGGCCGCATCATTACCGTGGCGATGGGCATGCCTGATTTTGCTGCCCGGAAAGCGGGAGTCGGCATCAGAACGGAAACCATGATAGGTCAGATCTTCGATGTGGGTGGTGAGCGCTTCCAGGCTACCTTTGTCTCCATGGGCAACCCGCACTGTGTCCTGCTTGGCCCGTCACCAAGCCCCGAGCTGGCCAGGCGTATCGGCCCTCTGGTTGAACACAATCCTCTCTTTCCCCACCGCACGAATGTCCAGTTTCTTGAAGTACTGGATAGAAACACCATTCGCATCGAGATATGGGAGCGTGGCGCAGGCTACACGCTTGCAAGCGGATCGTCTTCCTGTGCAGCAGCAAGTGTCGCCCGCAGACTTGGCCTTGTGGACGAGCAGGTACGTGTACTCATGCCGGGAGGAACTCTGGACATCGACATGCGTGAGCCTGATGTGCGCATGACAGGGCCTGCCGTGCGGGTCTTTGATGGGGTGCTCGCCTGATGGTACGGCGAGCATGAACGGCATCCGCCTGAGAAAAAATGAGGAGACTGGGAATGCACCCTGTAGCATCAGATATATACCACGATGCGACCATGCTTGCAGGATGGCTGATTCAAATACGACGCCAGTTGCACATGATACCTGAACTCGGCAACGAGGAATACAAGACCTCTGCCTTCATCCAGAAGACCCTGCAGGAGCTGGGCATCCCCTTCGAAACAGTGGGCACCGGGGTGGTTGCGCTGCTGGAAGGGCCAAGACCGGGTAGAGTGGTGGCCATTCGTGCGGATATGGATGCGCTCCCCATCGCCGAGCCTGAGAACAGGCCATATGCCTCAACCCATCCTGGCCGGATGCACGCCTGTGGTCATGACGCCCACATGGCCATAGCTCTTGGTGTCGCCCGCCTGCTGGCAGCACGCCGTGATGAGCTGCGGGGAGCAGTGCGCTTTCTTTTCCAGCCCGCCGAGGAGACTACTGGAGGCGCCTTGCCTCTGATCAGGAGCGGATGTCTGGAACGTCCGCATGTCGATCTGGTGCTTGGTCTGCATGTTCTACCTGAGCTTCCCGCGGGAATGGTGGAATGCAAGTATGGTGCCTTCTATGGAGCCTCAGATTCCATCGAGATAGAAATTCATGGCAGCAGCAGCCATGCGGCATATCCCGACCGTGGGGTGGATGCCATTGTAGCCGCCGCAACTGTCATTCAATCTCTGCAGACTCTCATTTCGAGATCGGTTTCACCGCTGGACCATGCAGTGTTGACGATAGGCACGATTCATGGGGCACTCAGAGCAACATACTGGCCGACAGGGTGCACATGACCGGCACCATGCGTACGGTCTCCGAATCTGTACGGGAATTCCTGAAGGAAAGACTGGTCACTGTCGCAGAGCATACTGCACGCGCGCTCGGAGCCTCGGCTGAGGTGCGCATCACGCCCAGCTACCCTGTGCTGCAGAATCACGATCGCGCGGTGGATCTGGTGAGGAATGTGGCGGTCGACATGCTGGGCCGGGACTACGTACGGCTCAGGGAAAAACCGATGATGGGTGTGGAGGATTTTGCGTACTATCTCAAGGAGCGCCCAGGCGCATTCTGGCATCTGGGCTGCGGGCCAGCTCCGGATGCCAACAGGAATGGCCAGTTGCAACCCGGCTCCAGCCAGCTACCCCAGGCAGCGCCGCTCCATTCTCCACTCTTTGCAATCGATGAAGCCTGTCTGCCTCTGGGAGTAGCCATTCAGGCAGCTGCTGCGCTGCGTTTCCTGCTGGAGCAGGACAGCGACTGAAATAACACTTACCTGCGGTCGGCGGCCGCCTCGATCAGGGCTGCAAAAGGCGCAAGAAAGACAGGATGGAGCTCAAACAGCCCTTCGGGATGGAACTGCACACCGAGTGCAAAACGCCCGTCTTCCGGTTCAAATGCTTCAATGATGCCGTCAGGCGCCCACGCAGTAGCAATCAGCCCCTGGCCGAGCTCATGTACTGCCTGATGATGGAAGCTGTTCACTCTCAGCGAACCAGTGCCGAACAGCCTTTCCATCAGGCTCATGCGGGCGGTTCGTATCGAGTGCCCCAGCTCGTGGGGTGGTACCTGGGGGTCATGCTGGAGAGCCTGTGGTACTTCGCGTCCTATATCCTGATAGAGGCTTCCGCCGAGCCCTGCGTTCATTAACTGACAGCCGCGGCAGATCCCCAGCATGGGCATTTTCCTGTCCCATGCCGCGCAGAAGAGGGCGAGTTCCCATGCATCACGCTCGAGATCATAGGAGCCCAATCCCTGTCGAGGTTCTTCACCATAGTACCAGGGAGCAAGGTCGCCCCCACCCGAGAACAGCACGCCATCAAGCCGGTCCAGAATTTCCGAGGGCCTGAGCGTGGCACTCGGCCCCAGTACGACAGGGATACCCCCTGCCTTTTCTATTGCAGCGAGGTAGGAACGCTTGAGTGCAACATAGGGAACTGGCCTTGATCTGTCGATATAACCAGTGATGCCGATCAGGGGATGACTCATGCATGCTATTGTAGCCTGGGCATGCGCTTCGGTATAGTGGAGCCACTTTTTGAGATGCGGAGGTTGCACCATGGGATTTGAACTCCAGAGAGGACTCTTTCCTGCAGGGCTTGCCTTCAGCCAGGGCAGACTCGTGTTCGAGGGTGTGGTGCTGGAGGCACTCGCGAAAGAGCACGGAACGCCGCTCATGGTGCTCTCTGAAAC
>JAOABY010000092.1 GCA_026418115.1 Spirochaetaceae bacterium
GAACAGGCCTCTGCGGGAATACTGGAAATCAAAATTCCAGCGCATTCTTGTGGACGAATTTCAGGACAACAACAGACTCCAGAAAAAGCTGCTGGAGCTGCTCTCCGGCCACGCTGACGGCGCCCCGGATCCAGGCAAGCTTTTCTTTGTAGGCGACGAGAAACAGTCGATCTACCTGTTCCGTGGCGCAGACGTGAGCGTGTTCAAGAGCCTTGCCCGTGATCTGGGAGCGAAGCCGCTGGTGCTCTCGAACAATTACCGTTCCACCCCACAGCTCATAGAATTCTATAATCGTGCGTTTGAATCGATCCTGCAGCCGATGGGAACCGGCTACCTGCCTTTCGAGGCTTCCTATTCACCCATGAAAGCAGCGAGCGCCACACCCGATGGTTTCAACTCCCGCATCGAGTATCACTGTATCGTGCAGGATACGGACGGCGACAGCCTGATCGATGCAATGGGAGAGCGGGCTGCAGAAGTAGATATCCGCGATGCCGAAGCCTTTGCGATTGCCTCTTGGATTCATGCAGCAATACAGGGTGAGAACAGGCTGCAGGTACGTGCCAGAGGGAAGGATGGCACGGTCACCACGCGTCCGGCTGCTTTCGACGATATAGCGGTATTGATGCGTTCCACCAGCAACCAGCACTTCCTCGAGCGGCACCTTCGCTCGTTCAATATCCCCTTCTGCAGCGATACCTCGAGCGGAATGTTCCGTGAACACCTTCTGGTGGATCTCTATCACCTCCTCAGCCTGGTGCTCGATCCTTTCGATCGATTCTCAACGGCCGCCGCGCTTCGCACACCGCTCTGCCGCATCTCCGATGAAGGTTTTACCAGAGTTTTGGTGCAGAAGCTGAGCGTCGCTGAGTTCGACAGGCTCGATCTCGGCGGGCTTTCCGCTGAGGACAGAGCAGCCATACAACGCCTGCAGCACTTCATTGCCCGTCTCAGAGAAGAAGCAGACAAGCTCTCGCTGATGGAACTGGTTACACGATGCTGGACGGAGTCATACCTCGAATTGAGCCTTCTGGCTATCAAGGACAGGCATCCCTATCTCGATCACTGGAACGGCATACGCTCTATTGCAGCCTCGGTGGAAGCAAAGGGCGGACACCTCGACCAGTTTCTGGCCCATCTGCGGACATATTTTGATGACTCGAAAGAATACGAAGCGAGCCCTGCGATCGGCTCTCGTGGCAGCGGAGTCACGCTGATGACGATTCATAAGGCAAAAGGGCTTGAATTCCCGATTGTCGTCATCCCTGGGATGACGAACAGGAGCAGGAATCAGAGTCGGGAGTATCTCTGGTATCTTTCGACCGGAGTGACAGACGACGAGGAGGTCCCAGGCGGTGCCGAGTTTCTGACGATTGATGTCAAGCAGTACGACAACATGGATGGCAGCCGCAATCCCTTCTATGAGCACGCGAAGGGAATCGCCAAGCTGCAGCGGGCTGCCGAACTCAAGAGACTTTTCTACGTTGCGTGCACAAGGGCAACTGACCATCTGATCATGTTCGGATCGGTGAAGAGAGACAACTCCTCGAATAAGCCTTACCTGAGTTTCCATGCAGAAAGTTTCAGTGCAGTCCTGTTTGGCACGACTCGACTCTCTCGCACTTCCCTGGGCCAGGATGCAGAAGGTCAGGATGAGATGGAAGACCAGGAGAGAGAAGAGCTCGATGCGCCTCCTGACTGGAATATGCCTGAGCATCTCGACCTGCTGAACTTTCGCTGTGAATCTGCAGCCACACAGCAGGAGATGTGGAAAGCCTGGAGGAAAAGCAACAGTTCTCCTACTCAGGAGATGGTAGTGTCCCGTGCTCGCGACCTCTATGAGCATGCTGCCTTGATTGAGAACAACAGGCCAATCCGCCGTCTTGCGGTGAGCAGCCTCCAGGCCATCGCAGAACAGCGTTCCATGCCCGTTCATGCCGAATTCCGTCTGCAGCCTGTCTTTTCTCCCACACAGGCAGCAGCCGAAGAAGCGGAAGGACTGCTCGCACCGGAACTCTATGGCAGCATCCTGCATGGCCTGTTTGAACACATGGCTGGTGGTCTGCCCTCCGAGACGTTCATCCCGCCGATCATGCCAGACGACCCTGCGGTACTGGCCAAGGCAGTACAACTTGCACAGGAAGAACTGGAGCCTCTCTTCAATACGGATTTCTGGCATGAGCTTGCAGGATCGAGTACCTGCTCTCTGGAATCAGGTTTCCGCCTTGCTGTGCAACCATGGATCATCGAGGGCAGGATGGACCTGGTAATCGAGCAAGATGAGTTGATAACTGTACTGGATCTCAAGACCGACCGCCAGCTTGATCCTCGACGGCATGCTGTACAGATGGGGGTGTATGCCAAGGCAGCGAGAGCGCTCTACCCTGGCAGAGAGGTGAGAACGGGGCTGGTCTATGTCCGGCATGGTCTGGTAGCATGGCTTGCATCCGAGCTCGATGCCGACCTGCTGCAGCATCTGTGCGTGGCGGCGTCAACTGCGACTCCCGGAGAATATGCCTTGCAGAATGCCGAGGAACCAGTATCATGAGCCAACTCTCCACCCAGAAAACAGAGCAGCACGATACCCAGGTCAATGCGTCCGGCACCGGACAGCCAGCCCTGCCTGCACCTTCACCATCTGAGATCTTTCTTACTCTTGCCAAAATTTCCGGACTGGTGATTGGGGGAGCCTACGCCATCATTCCCGCCATGGCAGCGGCCTTTCAGAAGAAAGGCTGGATGGACGAAAGGAAATTTTATGGCATTTTCGCGCGGGCGCAGATGTTCCCGGGCCCCCTCGCCCTGAGCACCTCAATACTCGCATCCTTTGCCATAGCCGGTCTCAGAGGAGCGGTTGCGGCATTCTTCGGCGTACTGCTGCCACCGTTTCTCGCATTGATTCTCGTGGGAGGCGTAATCGGAACCTGGGGCAGGACCCGGATATTTCAGGACTTCCTCTGGGGAGCAGGAGCCGTCGTGCCGGGGCTGGTTGGCTCGATGGTATGGAAAGTGAGCAGGCAGAGGGCCTTCACGCTTCGGTCGGTACTGGAGCTTGCAGTGCTCACCTTTGCACTCATCATGCTGCCAGGAGCTGCGCTGCCGGTGCTGCTCGGCGGTGTCATGCTTATCTACGTGGAGAGAATCCTATGGAAATCCTGAATCTCGTCATCACCTTCTTCAAGATAGGCATCATCTCGTTCGGCGGGGGCTGGTCGATTGTAGGACTCATGAAACATGAGCTCGTGCCACGCTGGTATGATGAGGCTTCATTCCGGGCCCTCATTGCAATCGCGCAATCTACCCCCGGCCCCATCGCGCTCAACGCAGCCACGCTCCTGGGATGGCAGAAAGCAGGCCTCATTGGCGCGGTGCTCTCCACACTGTCGGTTGTCGCCTTTCCTGTACTCTCCCTCACACTTGCCATGACCCTGGCTCGCAGGCTGCCAATACGACGAGCAATAGCGGACGAAAGTCTCAAGACAGGCAGTCTGGCAATGATGCTCATGACACTCTGGGCCCTGCGCCCTCAAACGGCAGACTTGCGTGTCTGGATCTTCGCGCTGGCAGCCTTTGGTCTCACCGCGTTCACCACAGTCAATCCGATATGGGTCATCCTTGGAGCAGGGGCAGCAAACATCATATTGGGCCTTCTGGGCGCTGCTGCATCCTGACTGCTTCCCACTCGCGTCGAACCTCTCTGACTGCATTGAGAAAACCATCGTACCCGGTGAGTGCCTTGAGAGGGGTAAGCTCGGCAGGCATCGCGACAGGC
>JAOABY010000093.1 GCA_026418115.1 Spirochaetaceae bacterium
GACCAGCGCTGAGCCTGCAGCATCTTCCACGGTGCTTCCGAATGGACTCTCCGTATTTCTCCAGCCGATACGCAATGACGGTACGGTCTCCGTCATGCTGGCGTTCAGAGCGGGAGCGAATAATCACACCCCCAGAACTGCTGGTCTGTTCAATCTGCTCGCCCAGCTTCTCTTCAGCGGTAGTCCATCGTCACCTGGATCACCTGATCCCGGCGATGCCATCGCGGCGCTCGATCCTTCTGACATAAGGGGAGAAGCCGGTCTGGATATTTTCAGTTTCGGTCTGACGGCCAGGGCGGATCGCCTTCCGCAGATCCTGGATACGCTCTGGTTTCTGTTTTCAGAATCGCGCTTCGAGTTTCTGATGTCCCAGCCTGCAGGCATTGAACACGCCCGTGAGCTGGCACGCAATGAAGTGATAAGAGCCCTCTCATCGTCCGATGTCATCCAGCAGCAGGCCGCCTTTCGAAGAATCTTTGCCACAGCGCCCTATCGCGTTGATGCGGTAGGTGCCGATTATGTGCTGGAGCAGGCTCAGCCTCAGCAGCTCCGTGAGCTGTACCGCACATGGTTCGTACCCAATAATGCTCTGCTGTCGATTGCCGGTGATATTGATCAGGAACAGACACTCGCACTGATACGAGAACGCTTCAGCGCCTGGCAGCGAAAAGCCAATCCATGGGCACAGCCCCCTGCAGTCTTTCCCCGCCCCGGTATTACGCGTCCCCAGTTTCTGGTGCTTCCCGACCAATCGATCCGACGGAACGAGATGCAGATCGAACTGCTCTATAGAGGTCCGGATCCTTCCTCAACAGCTTCCCACACCGCTGCTGCCTTTCTGCAGGCGCTGATCAATCGACCGGATTCAAAATTCAGACAGAATATTGCCAGGGGAATGCCGCGCGGTGCTGCGCCACTGAGCCTTGCCTTTGCACATGCACCATCAGCTATGGCTTCCACCATCGCCATCAATGCTACCATTCCCTTCAGCCCCGGGCAGCAGCCTGCAGACCTCGCACTCCAGTTCAAGGAGCTGGTGCGCGGTACTGAATTGTATATGGTGAAGGCCAATGCTTCCTACTTTGCGCCTTCGGAGTATGAAGCAGCAAGGCAATCGCTGCTGGAAGGCCTGCAGGCGCAGCGGGGCGACACGACGGAAGCATCGAGCCACGCAGTGCAGCTGTGGGGCTGGGGTATCCTTGACCATTACTTCAGAGAAACCGATGCAGTCATGCGCATCACTCAGAAGGACATAGCCCAGTTCGTAGACAGCTACATACAGAAAAATCTCGAGGTCATTACAGTCAGGATCAACCCCCAGGATCATGCGGCCGCGGAAAAGCAGTTCTCCTCCTATGGTTTTGTCAGGATTTCAGGAGAAAATGCATTCTGGTGGCGCTAGAAGTGCTTCACCGCCAATGCCGGGCGCCTCTGTCCCTGTCATGAAAACGTACGGGTAGGGATTCCCCTCATGCGCCTCCTCCGCTCTCCTCTTCGATACTGAGGATGCTTGGCAGCGTCCTGAGCGCTCTGGATACCTTCTTGAGATCTTCACGATGCTCCAGCTCGAGGATGAAGAATCCGGAGAGCGTATCATCGCCACGCTCACCCAGCTTGCCTTCTTTCAGCCTGCCGGCAAACTTGCGGATGGTCGCCTCGATTTCCGAGAAGATATCAAAGCTCTTTTTGGTTGTCACATGGTAGCGCACCGTGAGGCCGAGAGCATCGTCTTCCCAGCTCACCTCAATCCGGCGCTGGGGAAAATCGGCAATCGTTGCGAGGGATTTGCAATCGGCGCGGTGCACGATCACTCCGCGGCCTCGCGATACATACCCCACGATGTGATCACCCGTTACCGGCTTGCAGCAGCCTGCGATACGAATCATGAGATTGCGCATGCCTTCTACCGAGACGCCAGCCTTGTCGCTTCGCAACACCAGTCCCGTTCGAACGCTTCTGTATTCCACGACCGGAGGAAAGGCTTCTGTTCTGGGCTGCTCTGTTTTCGCATGTTCCGGAACCCTGTCTCTTGCCTTTTCGTGTGCCTTTTCCGGCTGGCGCTCATGGGAGTGATCGCTTCCCTCGGCAGCTTTCTCGGCGCGTTTGGGCACCACAATGTGCTTGTCGATCGCAATCGCCTGGCCGCTCTGCACAAGCAGTGCGCGTATCTTGGAGCGAGCCTTGCTTGTGCGCGCAAACTTGAGCCAGTTGAGGTTGGGCCGGGCATTGGGAGAGGTGATGATCTCGACTATCTGCGTATTCTTCAGTTCAGAATCGAGGGATGCTATGGCTCCATTCACCTTTGCGCCCAGGCAGTGCGCGCCGACATCCGTGTGAATGGCAAAGGCAAAATCGATGGGAGTAGCTCCTGCAGGCAACTCGATCACATCACCTTTCGGAGTGAACACGAAAATGGAATCCCTCAGAAGCTCGCGCTTGATTTCCTCGAGGTAGGCATCCCCTTCTGCAATGAACTGATTCCACTGTTTGAGCTTGTTGACTATCGGCAGGTCCTCGAGACGCGGTACTTCAGCAGTGGATCCCTTCTTGTACAGCCAGTGCGAGGCAACACCATACTCGGCCACCATATGCATCTCGCGTGTTCTGATCTGGATCTCAAGGAGCTGCCCCCCATATGCCATGACCGTCGTGTGGAGACTCTGATACCCGTTGGTTTTGGGCATCGCAATGTAATCCTTGAAGCGGCCGTCGATGGGTTTCCAGATGCGGTGGACAAGCCCCAGCAATGCATAGCAGTCATTCACGGTGTTGCAGATCAGGCGGATGCCCAACAGGTCATAGAGCTCCTCGGCACCCTTGCCGCGCTTGCGCATCTTCTGATAGATCGAATAGAAGTGCTTGGCTCGCGCATTGACCTCAACCTCTATGCCTTCCTTCGCTGCAGCAGCCAGTATCCTGTCAGAAACCTTTCTCAGAAATTCCTGGCGTTCACCCTTGCGTGCATTCACAATATCCTTGATCTGATCGAATACTTCCCTGTTCAGCGCCTTGAGCGAGAGATCCTCGAGCTCGTCCTTGAGCCATGAAATACCGAGCCTGTCGGCAAGAGGTGCATAGATGTCGATGCATTCGGCTGCAATCTCCTTCTGGCGCTCGGCAGGCAGATATTTGAGCGTGCGCATGCTGTCAAGCTTGTCGGCCAGTTTTACAAGTATTACCCGGATATCACTCGTGAGCGCAAACAGCATCTTCCTCATTGTCTCGGCAGCATGTACCGATTTGTTCTTGGCTCGCACCGAAGAGAGCCGATTGACCCCCGCCACGATGTGCGCAGTCTCGGTACCAAAAGCCTCCTCAATATCAGGATCGCTGACGGCGAGCAGCGACCTTATGGCTGCCTCACGGGATGAGGCCGGTTCCCTGCGCCCACGTTGCTCTTCTGCCTTTGGCTGTGCCACAAAGCCAGATGTGCGCTCCTCCACTGCATCATGCAGCAATGCGGCGAGTACAGACTCGAGATCCATACCCATTTCCAGGACCGTCTGGGCTACGCGGACATCATGATGCCAGGCCGGTTCTCCAGAGGCTCTGGTTTTTGTTCCATGGGTTCGGATGGAATACAGCAGTGCCTGTTCCAGCACATTCCTGCGCTCCTCACCCAGCCGGGCAGAAGCAGCAGCAAGAAAAGCATTGCAAAAGAACCTATTGAATGGCAAACTATCGCATCTACAAAAATTGCATACTAAGATTTTTTATGAGGTTAAAGTAGGTATAACTGAATTAGTGCCGTCTTTTAGG
>JAOABY010000094.1 GCA_026418115.1 Spirochaetaceae bacterium
ATCATGCGCACAGTATATCGCACAGTCGTACAGATAAGGTAGCCTTTCTGCGATTATAGGTATGAGGGATATGCAGCATCAGGCTGGGTGATGAATTCTCATGTAACACAAGAGATGGGTTTATGGTTTTCTGGTTAGCCATGACCTCCAGCGGAATATGGAAGATTAAATTGCGCGGCAAATCCTGTATGCGTGGTGTAGGTCAGAATATTGCAAAAAAACGCAAAATATGTCACTATCAGTGCGGATAGGCAAATTCGGTTAGGCTGTAACAATGCTTTCATATTTTTTCATAAAAAATCTACAGTGAGCACTTGACGAATTTTATGAGCAATGATATATTTCATTGCGTACAGCAGAGAGCGAGTGTCGGTGGCGAAACGACATTACATAGCTTGAACCCTTCATGGTCCGCCTCCTTCCATGAAGGGTTCTTTTTTTTTATACTGCCGCCATGACACTTGCTGATTTCGACCGCTGGTGCACCTCATTTCTTGAAATCGAAGCCCTCCGCCAGATTGATGATTCTCTGAATGGCATTCAGGTAGGCTGCTCTCCGTCAAAGGAAATCAAGACACTTGCCGTAGCAGTGGATGCCTGTGCCGAAACTATTCGACGTGCAGCAGACGCCGGCGCTGATGTGCTGTTTGTCCATCATGGCATGTTCTGGGGTAAACCAGTTCCCATCACGGGTTCCATGAGAGAGAGAATTCGCCTGCTTCTTGAGGCGGATATGGCTCTCTATGCCTGCCATCTTCCCCTCGATCGGCATCCGGAGATAGGCAACAATGCAAGACTCTGCGACCTGCTCGGCCTGCAGGAACGCACACCCTTTGGTATCTACCACGGCATCCCCATAGGCTGGGCGGGCAGGTTGCCCATGCCGCTCACAATCGATGCGATCGTTGCAAAAATACTCCCTGACCGAAGCGAACCCAGACTTGTCGTTGCAGCAGGTCCGCGGGAAATCCGGAGTGTAGCCGTGATCTCGGGTGGCGCGCCTTTCGAATCGCTCCAGGCCATCGATCAGGGTATAGACTGCTATGTCACCGGAGAGCCTTCGCATTCGATCTACCATGCAGTGACGGAAGGCAGCATCAATTTCATTGCTGCCGGTCATTATGCCACCGAAGTCTGGGGTGTCAGGGCAGTGGCCGAGAAGGCAAAGGCTGAGCTTGGACTCACGACACTCTTCATTGATCTGCCCACGGGACTCTGACATGGCAGCGCGAAAAATCCCTCTGGCACCTCTCTTTGCTGCGCTTGCCATCTGTCTCGTCGATCAGGCCGTCAAGGCGCTCGTAGTACAGTCCATTCCCCTGAACAGCATTGCTGGCAGGTATTTTGGTGATTTCCTCTGGATTGTCCATGTGCGCAATACCGGTGCAGCCTTTTCCTTCGGCGCGGGGGCAGCCCCGCTGATCAGGCTCGTCGTCTTTGTCCTGCTGCCTCTGGCTGTGCTGCCTGCAGCGCTCTGGTTCTATTTTCACAATGAGCAGCTGCCCGGACTGCTGCGATGGGCTATCGGCCTGATGCTGGGAGGTGGCACCGGCAATCTGATTGATCGCATCTTCAGGCCTGAAGGTGTGGTGGATTTCATCTCGGTGAGATTCTATGGCCTGTTTGGCCTCGAGCGCTTCCCCACCTTTAATGTTGCAGATTCAGCAATCACCATCGGCGAGGTACTGCTCGTGCTCTGGGTGATATTCGACAGCAAAGGGAAAGCCCATGCTGCCAATCAGGAAAAGGATGCAGCATGAAGCCACGCATGAGAATGGCGCTCTTCGTCCTCGGAGCAACCGCAGCGAACATCCTGTTGATGGCCTTGCTGTTCATAGTGCTCATGGCACTCTATTCATGGACACTCGCACCGATGCTGCCCCCTGAGGCGGTGGTATGGGCGGTACCGGCAGGGTTTCTGCTCGCACTGGTGCTGGGCATGCTCATATATCGCCAGGTACTCCGTGTGCTGCGCGCGCGATGGAATCTGGATTCCTGGCTGGCGGGCGACACAGGCAGGTAGATATACGATTTCAGACAATCCTCACGGAGCATGCCGGCTCGACTGATTGTGGCGGCGCACACCCGCCAATGCAGCTTTCTTCCAGACTGGCTTCCATTTCTTTACGATTTTGCATTTCCGTGCGATACTTGTATCCAACACCACCACAATAATTCCAAGGAGCTTGCCATGGCTGCTGCGTTTGAACGACTCCGTCGCCTGGGCGTCATTGTGCCCGAGATTCTGCTGCCCCGTGATGATGTAGACTATCGTAGCTGGGCAGTAGTCGCCTGCGATCAGTATTCTTCCGAACGTGAATACTGGGAGGAAGTCGCGCGGGAAGTCGGTGAGAAACCATCCACTCTCAGGCTGATCTTCCCCGAATGCTATCTGGAAGACAGCGACAAGGAACAGCGCATAGCCAGTATTCAGGCTGCGATGAGAGCCTATCTCGATGCAGGCATCCTCGCATCACGAGGTCAGTGCTTCATTCTGGTCGAACGTTCCACACCCTATGAACAGCATCCGCGTCTGGGTCTGGTAGTTGCGGTCGATCTCGAGCGCTACCAGTATGGAAAAGATTCCAGAAGCCTGATTCGTCCTACCGAAGGCACCATTGTCGAACGTCTGCCTCCCCGCATGGCTATTCGCCGCGGTGCTCCCGTAGAGCTTCCCCATATCATGATTCTGATCGATGATCCGGCCAAGACGGTCATCGAACCTCTGTATGCAAGGCGACAGTATTTCGAGAAAGCCTATGATTTCGACCTCATGCAGCAGTCGGGCCATGTGCGCGGCTGGGTTGTGAGGGATGAAAGGGATTTCGAGGCGGTTGCCGGTGCCCTGGAGAAGCTGGCGGATCCCGATGCTTTCCGCGCACGCTATGGCAAGGATGATGTGCTGCTCTTTGCAGTGGGAGATGGCAATCATTCACTCGCTACCGCCAAGGCAATCTGGGAAGAGACCAAGGCATCTCTGGCTGGTCGCCCCGATGCGGCAGAACTTCTCGAACGCCATCCTGCACGCTATGCCCTCGTAGAACTTGTCAACCTGCATGACAAGGGGCTTCCCTTCCATCCTATTCACAGGGTGCTCTTTGGCGCAGACACCCAGGAATTCTTTGGCATGCTGCGCGCAGCAGGAGCAGAGATCGCGCACTCACCCGATGCTGCACAGGCCTTTGCCGAGGTTGACGCCTCGGGTGCCAGTGGCGAACACTGTTTTGCCTTTGTCACGGAGCGTGAAGCCGGTACTATCACCTTCAGGTCTCCCAAAGCTCGCCTCGCTGTCGCGACGATTCAGGAAACCA
>JAOABY010000095.1 GCA_026418115.1 Spirochaetaceae bacterium
GTACAGGCAGTGCGAATCGTGCGATCAGGGTGATAATGTCGTGTGCAGCAGCTGCATCCATGACGCCGTCTTCCACCGCCATCTGCAGCGTCATGCACATGCCCACCGCAACGGCATGGCCATGCGGAATGCCGGCTGCCAGCTCAAGCGCGTGTCCCACGGTGTGGCCAAAATTCAGAAGATGCCTCGTCTCCCTGTCATGTGGATCGCTTGAGACAATACGCAATTTGACTTCCTGGGAACGGCGGATGCAGGATTCAAGGATGTCGCTTGCGAGCAGGGCAAGACCGGCTGCAGCACCAAGGCCATATCGTTCGGCCCGCATTGCCAGCGTACGAAGTTCCTCGAGATGGTCTTCACCATCGATGACAGCGTGCTTGATGGCTTCAGCCATGCCCGCTGCCAGCGCTGACTCTGGAAGTGATCGAATCCAGTCAACATCACACAGTACGAGCTCGGGAAAATGCAGTGAACCAAGCAGATTTTTCGTGCCCCGGAAATCCATGGCATTCTTGCCGCCGAGAGAGGCATCGATCATCGACAGCAGTGTAGTGGGCACCACTGCAAGCCTGATGCCGCGCATCCAGGTGTGCGCCACAAAGCCTACAAGATCGCTGACTGAACCACCTCCGACAGCAACGAGTATCGTTGCTCTATCCGCACCGGCATCCAGCATCGCCTCGCAGACCGATGCATACACTTCCAGTGTCTTGCAGGCTTCTCCGTCCGGGACTTCAATAATCCGCCATTTGTCGAGATGATGGCCTGCCAGCCGCCTCACCAGCGGGGTGGTCAGCACGATGGCATGCTGCGGCTGGACATGATCCTGCAATGCCTCAAAGGGAGCGAACACTATCCTGGAGGAAGTATGGATGAATTCCTGCATGAGGCAGCCTCCTCAATCGACAGCATCTGTGAAGGCGAGAGGAAGATCCTGCTGACCTTGTAGCGAAGACTCACCATGTTCGGGAATCGGCAGTGGATGTGCATGGAGCTCCTTCATGAAGGATTCGAGTGCTCTTACCTTTGCCATGAGGCGCTCGAACATCGCAACTGTGAGCTGCTGATCCTTGTCGCTCATCGCTGAGGGAGGATCGATATGCACTTCGATCTCAAGACCGTCTGCCCCAGCGGCAACCGCTGCAAGTGTCATGGGTTCAATCATCGAGAGAATGCCCGTACCGTGCGAGGGATCGATGAACACGGGCAGATGGCTTTCCAGCTTGACGGCCGGGATCATGGAGAGATCAAGCGTATTGCGTGTATAGGTTTCAAAGGTGCGTATACCCCGCTCGCAGAGCAGCACGCGGGGATTGCCCTCGGCGAGAATATACTCCGCACAGTTGAGCCACTCTTCCAGGGTAGAATACATGCCTCGCTTCAGCAGAATCGGCTTGCCGGATTTGCCTACCTCACGGAGCAGCGAGAAATTCTGCATGTTTCTGGCGCCTATCTGCAGCACATCGGCATACTCGCCTACCCATGATACATCGCGAGTATCGACCACTTCGGTGACGATAGGCAGACCTGTCTCCCGTCGAGCCTTGTCCAGGATTTTCAGGCCCTTGAGCCCCAGCCCCTGGAAGGCATAGGGTGAAGTGCGTGGCTTGAATGCTCCTCCGCGAAGCATGTGGGCTCCGGCTTTCTTGACTGCAATCGCAGTTTCTATAGTCTGGCGCTCATTCTCTACCGAGCACGGCCCGGCGATGACCACCAGTCCTTCACCGACCTTGACGCCCGCAATGTCGAACACCGAGGTTCCCTCGTGTCCCTGCTTTGCTGCCAGCTTCAAATTCTTGATCACGGCAGCCTCCTCCTGTGTTCCGCCCATGATAATCATCGCCAATGAGCGAGGTCAAGGCAAAGAAAACGCCACGGCGTCGTATTGGCCGTGGCGTAATCCGAACTGAGCCTCAGGCTCGGTCAGAGCAGTGGTATCTGGACAGGTGTCAGAGAATTCTGCGTAGTACCGGTGCCAAGCTGGCCATAGCCATTGTAGCCAAGTGCCCAGATCTTGCCATCGGTGCCGGCGATCACGGAATGGTAGTAGCCAGCAGACACGCTCACAGCTGCGCTGATGCCTGCAACCTTGACAGGTGTGCTCCGATCAATGGTGGTGCCATCGCCCAGCTGGCCAAAGTTGTTCAGCCCCATGGCCCAGATGCTGCCATCAGTCTTGATGATGAGGGTATGATGCGCACCACAGGTTACCGTACGGGTAGCAGTTCCCACAGCGGTTATCTGAACCGGTGCAAGCCGCTGGGTGGTAGTGCCATCGCCAAGCTGGCCAAAGCCATTGTAGCCAGTTCCCCAGAGGCTGTTGTCGGCCTTGATGAACATGGTGTGATAGTAGCCGGCTGAGAGTCCGAGATTTCCTGTGCCAAGCGCAGTAATCTGCACAGGCGTTTTTCTGTCAAGCTTGGTGCCGTCACCGAGCTGCCCGTAGGCATTCCATCCCATCGCCCAGACCGTTCCATCGTTCTTGAGGAAGGCCGAATGGAAATAGCCGGCGGTGATGGCCTTCACGCCGGATGCGATGAGTACCGGGCTTGTCTTGTCGATGGTAGTACCATCACCGAGCTGTCCGTTTGCATTGAAACCCGTTGCGTAGAGTGAGCCGTCGGTCTTGAGAATCAGGCTGTGATAGCCACCCGCTGCGATATTCGCAACCTGATCCATGATCTTGACAGGGGTAAGCCTGGTGGTAGTCGTGCCATCGCCGAGCTGACCATAATTGTTGAAACCGACTGCCCACAGTGTTGCATCACTCTTGAGAATCAGGGTGTGGAAATAGCCCTGTCTCTTATACACATCT
>JAOABY010000096.1 GCA_026418115.1 Spirochaetaceae bacterium
CCAGAAACATCCCTGGTTATCGATGGGTTTTCGCTCTTGCGGGCAATTTTGTCAATTTCGTCGATATAGACTATGCCACGCTCAGCAAGCTGAATATTCCCGCCTGCATTCTGAATCAGCTTGAGCAGGATATTTTCAACGTCTTCTCCCACGTAGCCAGCCTCGGTCAGCGTTGTCGCATCTGCCATGGCAAAGGGGACCTTGAGTTTCTGAGCGAGCGTCCGTGCGAGAAGCGTCTTGCCCGAACCGGTGGGACCGACAAGAAGGACATTTGATTTCTCGATTTCGACATCACCAGCGGGCCGGATTCTGTGTACGAGCCGCTTGTAGTGATTGTAGACGGCTACGGAGAGCACACGCTTGGCATACTCCTGACCGACAACATAGCCATCGAGAAATTCCTTGATTTCGCGGGGCCGGGGCACTTCATCGAGAAATTCGTCGGTGATTTTCTGCTCTTCTTCATCCAGGATCTGCATGCACACCTTGACGCATTCGTCGCAGATGTTCACTCCCGGGCCGGCTATCATGCGCCTGGCAAATGAGGCGCTCTTGCCACAGAATGAGCAGTAGGCTTCCGGATCGAAATCAATGTTCCTGTTTTTTGCCATGCTTGCGTGGCTCCATCACAGTATCTACTATACCGTATTCGAGTGCCTCGTGCGCACTCATGTAGAAATCACGCTCCATATCCTGTGCCACTTTCTCAAGTGGCTGGCCGGAATGCAGCGCAAAGTATTCGATGGTGAGTTTCTTGAGGCGGATGATTTCCTTGGCCTGCAGGCTGATGTCGGCAGCCTGGCCGGATACTCCTCCCCATGGCTGATGCATGAGAATGCGCGAGGACGGAAGCGCAAATCGTTTGCCTTTGGTACCGCTTGCGAGCAGCAATGCAGCCATGCTGGAAGCCTGACCGATGCAGATCGTCTGCACATCAGGCCGTACATGCTGAATCGTGTCGTAGATGGCCAGGCCGGCGGTTACAAGCCCGCCTGGGCTGTTGATGTACAGAGAGATATCACGCGAGGGATCCTGGGATTCGAGAAAGAGAAGCTGCGCGACTACAAGATCGGCGGTCAGATCATTGATCTCTCCGTCAACGAATACAATGCGGTCCTTGAGAAGCCTGGAGTAGATGTCGTACGATCGCTCCCCCAGACCTGTCTGTTCGATGACAATCGGAACAAGGCTGCTCATATGTTCGGTCAATGCTCACTCCTGCGCCAGTGAAGAATGCGGGAGATGCCTTGCTGCATCTCCCGCCTGAAATTTACTCATTTTCTTTCATGAAGTCCACGTAGGCAACAGGCTGGCCCATCCGGACCTCGGCTGATGCCAGCAGGGAGTCGAAAAACTTTCTGGTCTTGATATCATCCTTGAGGTACTCCAGTGAACCATGCTTCTCATACTCGGCCTTGATCTCGGCGGGACTCATGGTGGAGTGCTCAGCCTCGTGAGCGATTTCAGCATCGACTTCCTCGTCGGTTGCGACATAGCCGCCGGCTTCCACAAGCTTGTCGATGAGAATTCTGCTGGCAAGTGCCTTCTCTGCGAGTGGTGCCCACTCTTCATAGAGGGAGGCGCGTGATTTGCCAGAAATTCTGGCAATCATTTCAAGGCGCTCGTCGCTGTCAACACCCATCTGGCGTTTGAGGGACTCCCATCGCATGGCAAGCTCTGCAGCAAGCATGGAGCGGGGGATGGCTACTCTGGTGCGAGACAGGAGGGCATCAATAAGCTGCTCCTCTTTCAGATGGCGGAGCCTGTGCTCAAGCGCGTGGTTGAGATTATCCCGTACTGCTGCCTTGAGATCGTCAAGTGTCTTGTATTTTTCGGAAACATCCTGGGCAAGCTCATCATCGAGGGCGGGCAGATCTCTGCGCTTCACCTTGGTGACCTTCACTTTGATGGTGACAGTCTTGCCTGCGTACTCGCTGAATTCATAATCGGCAGGGAAGGCCTTGGTGAAGGTTTTCTCATCTCCGGCCTTCATGCCTGCAATCTCGTCATCGAACTTGTAGATGTTGAGCTGCCTGCCGAGTTCGAAGGAAAAGTCCTTTCTGGCGGTGCCGGCGATCTCGGTGCCATCCTCTGCCAGCTCGACAAAATCAGCGGTGACGATGTCACCAGTCTCGGCCGGTCCATCCTTTTCCATGATAATGGCATTGCGCTGGCGGATCTCCTCGAGCTCGCGTGCAACGTCTTCATCGGTCACCGAAACAGCTGGAACCTCAATGGAAAGGCCTTCCAGAGAAGGCAGTTCAAACGAAGGGAAGCTATCGTAGGTAATCGAGAAGGTAAAATCACTGCCAAGATCAAAGGCGGGTTCTCCCTCAACAGCAGGCGGTTCATAGGTAAGTGGCTGACGCTCGACATCCTTGAGCCCATCCTCGACTGCTTTCTCGATAATCCTGCTCATGGCTTCTGCCTTGAGGGCAGGACCAAACTTTCTCTCCAGTACCGAAACAGGGACGTGGCCTTTGCGGAATCCATCGACCCTGACTTCCTTGGCATACTCGCGAAGCATCGCGTCGTATTCGGAACGTACTTCCTGCGCTGGCACCGTCAGCGTGAGCTTTACTCTCGACTGTTCGAGCTCTTCGATCTTCTTACCGGTGATTTCCATGGATTTCCCTCGCGACGTATTCCTTGCGGAACAATAGGGTATCTCGCCTGCACAATGCAGGCGGCTGAACAAAAAAGGCGATTCGGTCTGGAATCCGAATCGCCTTGAGAAAGAGCGGGAAACGGGAGTCGGACCCGCGACATCCACCTTGGCAA
>JAOABY010000097.1 GCA_026418115.1 Spirochaetaceae bacterium
GGTATACGCAACCCCTACCATGGTGCTGCATATGGAAGAAACCGCCAGGATGGCCGTCGATCACCTGCTGGGGCCGGATGGAGCCACGGTGGGAGCGTATATTGCGGTAAAACACCTTGCTCCTACTCCGCTCGGCATGAAAGTGACCATCCGTGCCGAACTGGTAAAGGTGGAAGGACGCCTCTTTACGTTTAAGGTAGAGGCTTTTGACGAGGTGGAAAAGGTTGGCGAAGGGGAGCATGTGAGGGCGGCAATCAGCATGGCCAAGTTCGGCGAAAAGCTGGAAAAGAAGAAGGCTGCTGCTGCGGGCAGGGCAGGCTCCTGAAGCACCGGCATCTGCATGCCTGCGAGTCGCCACGACGTTGCATTTTTTCTGCAATCGCATATACGTAAAATAGAAGCAATACATACCACGTCCTGCCGATGATCCTGCGCCGCCTGCTCCAGGATGTGGCACGCGGGAGGGTGGGCATGAAAAAGATGATCCTGCTGGTGGTGATCCTGTCGGGCATGGTGTTCATGGCATGGGCTGACGAAGCGCGATCAGCCTCCGTGGCTGGCATGATCAAGGGTGGTTTGTTCAAGAATGAGGCTGCCATCGCGAGTGCCTCGCTGGAGCTGTCCCCGGAAGAGAGAACCCAGCTCTATGGGAAGTATAAAAAAGACCCCAATTTGCAGTTTGTGTTCAACCTCGTGCTGGGGTTTGGGTCGGGATCCTTCATGGGCGGTGATGTGGTCGGCGGCGCGATTGCGCTTGGTGGCGATATTGTGGGAATTGCGGCATTCTTCCTGGCTCTGGATTCGAACAGCAAACCGCTCGGTATTCTTGCTGCGGTCACGCTCGGCGGAATCCGCATTTTCGAGCTGATTCGCCCCTATACCTGGAGCGCCCGCTACAACGCGACTCTGCGGCGGGCATTGCAGGTGCAGACTGGTCTCTATCTGAGGCCTTCACCAGATATGGGCAGGGCAGCCCTGGATATCGGCTATTCACTGGCTCTGCATTAAAGCCAATTCCTGGAATTAAAAGAGTTAGCACTCTCTGCAACATGAAAAGGCCGCCCCGCGGGGCGGCCTTTGTACTGTCGTGCGTACGTCTTTCAGACTTACATCGATTTCCAGTACTTGTAGAAGCGGCGTTCCACCTCGTCCAGATCAAGCAGCGGGTAGAATTTGCAGGTACCCTGCTGGGCGAACATGATGCCTTCCTTGAGGTGTTTGTAGGAAATCCGGTCGATGGGGCAATCGAGCGACAGTCCTTTGACGACCTTGCCCGGCGTATGGCGGATTTCTTCGATGGCCGCATGGAGGCGTGCCGGGTGGATCCCCGGCACATAGCATCGGATCAGGGGATTTTCCTCAAATTCCTTGAGGAATTCCTGCGTGTTGAATTCCAGCATGGTGAAGACCATCTTGGGTGCGCCCTTGGTGTTGCGCGGGTCGGTGATGAAATGCGCAAAATCCATGCAGTTCAGGCGGGTGAGCACGATGAAGCGCACGGGATTGACTTCCAGCATGATGCGGAATTCGTCGGTGTCAATTTCCGGATTGTAGGGCTTTGACTCAAGCTCCACATAGTCGCCCACCGAATTGCAGAGGTAGAGCTTGCCGAGAGCATCGAAATCGACATGTTCCAGGACCCGGTAGCTCTTGATGAACTTGGTTGCCTTGGGTCTGCCATCCTCATGTGGCTTGAGCTCTGCATAGGCTCCATCGATGTCGAAATAGGGGTGCCGGTAATCCGGATCAACCTCGACAAAGATGAGCCTGCCCTCGAAATAGCGAGTCGAACCCTGGACATAGTGCTTGATGAAGTGCTCGGGTTCGAGCTGGGATGCGATGAGCGAGTGATTGGGGTGGAGAATCATGTAAAGGTGTCTGTCACCAGTCATAGCTTCCTTCCTTGCCGGCAGCCATGCTGCCGTACTCCTGTTTGTAGTATGGTATAGCGCGATGCGCCGGATACCGCAAGAGCGCCTGCTCGAGGTTCGGCATCCTGCGCCTGTATTTCTCACCAGATGGTCCGCAGCAAGGGCGCCAGCACGAGAGAAATGACAGCCATCAGCTTGATGAGAATGTTCAGCGAAGGGCCTGCAGTATCCTTGAAGGGATCGCCGACCGTATCGCCGACAACTGCCGCCTTGTGCGCATCGGAGCCCTTGCCCTCGACTCCCTGCGACTCGATCAGCTTTTTCGCGTTGTCCCAGGCGCCGCCGGCATTGGACATGAAAATGGCCAGCAGGCCTCCCGAGACGGTAGCGCCCACGAGAAGCCCGGTGAGCACTGCCGGTCCTCCGAGTATGCCTGCAGCAACCGGTGAGCCGATGGCAGCGATGCCGGGAACGATCATCTTTCTGAGGGCAGTCTGGGTCGAAATATCGACGCAGCTTCGATAATCAGGTTTCTCCGTTCCTTCAAGAATGCCCGGTTTGGCGCGGAACTGACGGCGTACTTCTTCGATCATGGCGAACGCGGCGTGGTAGATTGCATCCATCGCCAGCGATGAGAAGTAGTACGGTATCATGGCGCCGATAAAGAGCCCGATCACCACGGCCGGGTTGGAGATGCTCACCTGCTCCAGCGTGAGCCCCGCCGCCGCAATGAAGGCGACAATGAGGATGAGCGAGGTGAGCAGCGCCGAACCGATGGCAAAGCCTTTCCCTATTGCCGCTGTGGTGTTGCCTACAGCATCGAGCGAATCGGTAATCTTGCGCACGCTCGGGGGCAGCTCAGCCATCTCGGCAAGGCCACCAGCATTGTCGGCGATGGGCCCATAGGC
>JAOABY010000098.1 GCA_026418115.1 Spirochaetaceae bacterium
GGGAATGTATGAGCCCTTCCATGCAGTCTATGCCTCACATCTCATGCACAGAGCCAAGCCTGACCCGGCCTTCTGGCATTTCATACTGGATGCTGAAGGCGTGCCCCCTGAAGAGTGTTGCTTTGTTGACGATGACGGAGAGAATGTTGAGGCTGCATCCCGGCTTGGTATCAGCAGTGTGCTCTACCACGATGCAGCTAGCCTGCGGGCTGCGTTGCTGGATGCTGGCGCACCTCTGCTGCAGACCCGCAATGGCTGCTGCACCTGAAGGAAGTGCAGGCGCAATCAGAATCCCAGATCCTCGCCTACGATCACGACCGTAATATCGCTCAGGCTCGGTTTGCGCTTGAGTATATGGTAGATGCGGCAGATGCGGGTCGGCGTGTCGCAGTCCATGCATTCGCCGGTTCTGGTGCAGGGGTTGGGCTTGTCGAGCCGCCGGTTGTTGAGTGGTGCTGCGGTAGTCTCGATTCTTGAGAGTGCCTCATCGAGATCACGAACGATCTTGTTGGTGCCAGCCACTACAATGACCTTGCGCGGGCCGAAGGTGAGTGCGGCAACACGGTTTCCGTTGCCGTCGACATTCAGAAGCTCTCCCTCAAGCGTCACCGCATTGGAGCTTGAGAGAAAGACATCGCAGGTGAGCTGGGCACGGAGGATTTCCATTTTTCGTTCGGGTGTCAGTCCGGGTGCGTTGTGGTCGAGCACTTCACAGCCGGCGTCGGCAACAGCCTGCTGCATGCCCAGCGCCTTGAGTGTCATGGAACCACCAAATCCAACCTTCATTCCGGGCTGAAGCTGGCTCGCTACATACGACACCGCTTCCTGGGCGGTCTGCACGAAGATTGCATTGAATTCATGCTTCCTTAGTGCCTCGACTGCACGTTCGCCAAGCACATGCTTCTGCCATGCATGGTGTTCAGTCATACTGGTACCTCATTCTTGAAAAGGATAGAGAACATTGTGAATGCTTCAGGAGACAGGGTCAAGCAGCCCTTTCTGCAGGAAAGTGCAGGCGGGCTGTCTCTTGCTGCCAGCTGTAAATAGTGTATGCTTGGTGCATGCGCGTACTCAATTTCGGATCACTCAATATAGATCATGTCTATCGGGTAGATCGCTTCGTACAGCCTGGGGAAACCAAGGCAGTGAAAGCCTACGAGGTATTTGCAGGAGGCAAGGGGCTCAATCAGTCTATTGCTCTGGCGAGGGCAGGCCTCAGGGTTGCTCATGCAGGCAAGGTTGGGCCGGAAGGAGATTTTCTCATAAAAGTGCTCAAACAGGCAGGAGTAGAGACAGCATCCATAGGGCGCTCACCTCTTCCCACTGGCCATGCGATCATTCAGGTCGATGACGAAGGTCATAATTGCATTCTCATTCATGGCGGCGCGAATCGCGATATCACTGAAGCCTTTATCCAGCGAGTGCTCGAGGTTTTCGACAAGGGCGACATACTGGTGCTTCAGAACGAGATTGCAATGCCACAGAGAATTCTGGAGCTGGCCCATGCAAAAGGCATGACGCTGGTACTCAATCCCTCACCATTCGAGCCATCGATTGCTGCATGGCCGCTCGCGCTGGTCGATATCTTCGTTCTGAATGAAACTGAAGCTGCTGGGCTTGCACGAGGGCTTGCCTTGCTCGATGCGGAGAGAGCACAGGATGCCCGTGAAGCAGCACGTGCGCTTGCCGCACGATTCAGCCATGCTCTGGTCGTTGTCACACTCGGTGCCGAAGGCGCACTGGCAATAAGAGACGGCAGCGAATACCTGCAGCCGGCCTTCAAAGTCAATGCACTCGATACGACCGCTGCAGGTGATACCTTCCTGGGCTATCTTGTTGCGGGAATTGCAGAAGGGTGCTCCATTCCTGATGCTCTGAAGCTGGCTGCACAGGCTGCGGCAATCTGTGTCACACGCAAGGGAGCATCGTCCTCAATTCCCAGGCGGGATGAGCTGGAGCAGGGCATGACACACTGAGAGTGGATCATGCCCACTTCGATTTCCGCAATTCCTACTGCAGGGGACGTATTCTGACCTCTATACCGCTTTCCTTCTGCATGAGCCCGAGCAGCAATGCTGTGTCAGTATTGCCGTAGTGATAAGGATACAGCACGCGGGGTTTGACCAGACGGGCAGCCTCAGCCACCTGCTCGGGAGTCATGGTAAAAGGAAGATTCATAGGCAGGAACGCAATATCGACATGTCCCAGCGAGGCCATTTCCGGAATTGGCTCCGTGTCGCCTGCCACATACACATGCAGACCGCCAAAATCAAAAATATAGCCGTTATCCTTGCGTTCTCTGGGATGGTATCCAGTTCTGCCAGGTGTCACATTGTAGGCAGGTACTGCCCGTACTGAAAATTCCCCCATGCCATAGGGACCGCCATGCTCCAGAGCATTGCCATCACCGAATTTTGCTCTTGATGCCTCATTGAGATAGATGCGAGTGGTACCCTGCCTGAGCTGGCCTATTGCCTGGGCGTCAAGATGATCGCCGTGCTCATGCGTAATGAAAATGTAATCAGCCTTGGGGAATTTTGAGTAGTCTGCATACTGGCGTACTGGATCGACATAGATTTGCATTCCGTTGAAAAGAAACAGCAGCGATCCGTGTCCGATGAATACAATTTCCAGTGTGCCGGATGAGGTCTGGAATGAATCAGAGGGCTTTCCCATATCACCTGGCGCTCCCCACGCTCCCTGTGCAAGAGCCAGTCCCACCAG
>JAOABY010000099.1 GCA_026418115.1 Spirochaetaceae bacterium
ACGCAGCACACCAAACGCTTTATCCGTGCATTCTGGGCGCTCGACAGGGAACTTGCAAATGCCCGTCACTATCCGGCAATTTCGTGGAACGATTCCTATTCTGAGTATGCCGAAACTCTGGCCCCTTATTTCTCAGGCGTCGATCCCGACTGGGTGACGCTTCGCCGGAAGGCAATGGACATACTCAAGAGAGAGCGCAAGCTCTCCGAGATCGTACGACTCATCGGGCCTGACGCGCTTCCCGAAGAACAGCGCCTGGTGCTCCTGACAGCCGAACACATCAAGAATGGCTTCCTTCAGCAGAGTTCCTTCGATCCTCTTGATGCCTACTGCAGCTCTCAGAAGCAGCTTCTGATACTCCGCTGCATCATGAAATTTCATGAGGAAGCAGAACGTGCAATCGATGCCGGCATACCGTTGCTCCGCATTGCGAACCGGACACTGCGCGAGCGCATCATGAGACTCAAGTCGGTGATTCCCAACGATCGGCTCGAAGAGGGGCAGCGCCTTCTTATTGAAATAGAAGGCTTCTTCGCTTCGCTGACTGCTCCCGGTGCCGGCGGAGCGGGAGACAGCAGGGAAACTCTTTCCTGAGCGACAGACGAGAGGGCATGAAAGGAGTACATGCATGAGAGGGCTTGTGCAGAAAGGACTTCTCAAGGCGGAAGGGCCAATAGTCTTCATGCGAAAAAGGCATGACCCTGGCTATCTCGAGCTGGTACGCCTCGTGGACAGAGACGGCAACGAACGACTGGGTCGCGTCATTGATATTTCCGAGACCGCGGTATGTGTACAGTTGTTTACAGGGACTGCCGGTATTGACCTTGCATCTTCTACAGTCGAGACACTCGAACGTCCTCTGGAACTCCGCGTCGGCAAAGACATGATCGGACGCATTCATGATGGCCTGGGAAGACCCATCGACGGTTATCCAGAACCTGTTTCTTCAGAGCTCAGGGATATCAATGGTCTGGCCATCAATCCTTCGGCCCGGGTCTATCCTCGTGATTTCATCCAGACCGGGGTTTCGGCGATTGATGGCCTCAATACGCTCATCAGAGGCCAGAAGCTCCCTATCTTCTCTGGCAATGGCCTGCCGCATGACAGGCTTGCAGCCCAGATCGTTCGGCAGGCAAAAGTACGCGGCTCCGATCAGCCCTTTGCCATCGTCTTTGCAGGCATGGGCATCAAGTACGATGTGGCGCGCTATTTCATAGACATGTTCGAGCATACAGGCACCATTTCCCATGTCGTGATGTTCCTGTCGCTTGCAAGCAGCTCTTCCATCGAGCGTCTGGTGACGCCACGATGCGCCCTTACCGCTGCAGAATATCTTGCGTACGACCTTGGCATGCACGTTCTCGTGATCATGACCGACATGACCAATTACTGTGAAGCACTCCGAGAGGTTTCCGCAGCAAGAAATGAAGTGCCTTCCCGCAAGGGATATCCCGGCTATCTCTATTCGGATCTGGCATCCCTTTATGAACGTGCTGGACGCATCGACTCCTCACCGGGGTCCATCACTCAGATGCCCATCCTCTCCATGCCAAATGATGACATCTCTCATCCCATTCCCGATCTGAGCGGCTACATTACCGAAGGCCAGATAGTGCTCGACAGGGAACTGTACCAGCGAGGTGTCTATCCACCTGTGGCGGGGCTGCCTTCGCTCTCCCGCCTCATGAAAGATGGCATTGGTGAGGGCATGACAAGAGAAGATCATCGAGAGGTTGCAGCACAGCTCTTTGCTGCATATGCCTATGTGCGGGCAGTTCGGGACCTTGCAGCCATCATAGGAGAAGAAGAGCTTTCTCCACGCGACAGAAAATACATGGCATTCGGCAACGCGTTCGAACAGAAATTTCTGGCACAGGGTGAGCATGATGATCGCAGCATCGAGCAGACTCTTGATATAGGTTGGTCCTTGCTTGCCATGCTTCCGCGCGAGGACCTTGTGCGCATTCCGGAGGCACTCATGGCTCGCTACATGCCTGGTTCAGCTGAGCAGACAGAGGGCCAGACTGCGGGTGCGGGAGGTGCATGATGGCCGATCCCTTGCCTGCGCCTACCAAAACCAATCTGTTCCGTGAGAAGCACAACCTTGAGCTTGCAACGCAGGGATATGACCTTCTGGAAAAGAAGCGCGAGATTCTGGTCCTGGAACTCCTGGGAAGACTGGACGCGCTCGAGCTTGCGGAAAAAGAACTCAGGGAACGCATAGACAGGGCATATGCAGCGCTCAAGGGCATGCTGATAGCAGTGGGCCGGGAGCGGGCTCGCGAGATATCGAACAAGCCAGTCCGGGATATCAGGCTGCAGGAGACTACCGTACAGGTTGGCGGAATGGCCATACCTTCCATGCATGCAGAGGCAGGCGAGATCAGACTTTCCTATTCATTTCTGAATTCGTTTGCGCTGGTCGATGAGACTGTGGTACAGTTCAGTGAGCTGGTGCAGCTGCTTGCTGCATCAGCTGGCTTGAGGTCGGTGGTCTGGCGCCTGGCGAGGGAGGTGCGGAGAAC
>JAOABY010000009.1 GCA_026418115.1 Spirochaetaceae bacterium
AGCCCGACCATACTTCATCGAGGCACATCGGGTAGACAATATTGACCGGCTTGCCCTTGTAGGACGGGCGGGCGGTCTGCCAGCTCTTTGCGAGCGCAAAAATTTCTTCCCAGGTATCAAATGCGTCAGGGAGGCCGTCCTTGTTCGCATCCTTGGTATCCAGCTTGAGAGCCTCCATCATGGTCTTGTTCCACGCGAAGGTCATTCCGTCATATGCGATTGGTACGAACTTGATTTCCTTGGGACTGTTGGCTCCCGAGAAGAAAGGCTCTACGGCAAAGCCTTTGGCGGCGTTGACGATGACCGAGTGCAGCGGCAGCAGCGACTGGAAATTCCGGCTCACTTCTCCATCGATGGCAAGAGCGACATCGGGAGCTTCGCCCTGAAGCTGGGTGATCTGGTCAGCCGCACCGGCGGCGCCGAGATTGACAAATTCCACAGCTCCTTTTGCTTCAGGGTGCAATTGATCCCACAGAGCCACGATCGCTGCACCGACTTTGTCATTATCCATGCCAAGGCGGATCTTTGCGCCCTTCTCAATCTGGAACTGGCGCTTTTCCGCATTCCATACTGCCTTGGATGTCTGGGCGAACACTGCTCCTCCCACCATCAGGGCGAGCAGCGCAGCCGCCACCATACGTTTCATGAAGGACCTCCTTTTCATGGCAATATAAAACGGTTTACCATTGATAGAGTAAATGGAATGCATGGTTCGGTCAAGAGCATGCAGGCTCATCACATGGAAGAGGAGTAGGAAATGCAGCAGGCTGCCTTGTTTCATCGGGTCATGTCTCCCTATGCCTACCCAATCGGGAACAGTACGCTGGTACTCAGACTCCTCTCCGCACGGGATGATCTGATGTCCGTGCACCTCGTGATTGGAGATCCCTACGAATGGCGTCCCGGCATTGATGGAAAGCATCAATGGCATGCTGAGGTAATCCAGGCGCATCTTGAGCTCAGCGATGGTGTGCGCGATTGCTGGAGGGCTGCATGGCATGCACCCTGGCGCCGGGCGAGGTATTTTTTCCTTATCAAGGATAGTCAGGGGGAGCAGTGGGTGCTTGGAGAAAGACGGCTCTGCAGAGTAGACCCGGAAGCCGGAGTACAGCAACTTGTACTGCAGCATTACTGGGATGCGTTTGTGATGCCCTATATACACGAGAATACAGTGTTCAGAGCGCCTGCGTGGGTGCCACAGACAGTCTGGTATCAGATCTTCCCCGAGCGATTCAGGAATGGCAATCCACAGAACGATCCTCCAGGGGTGCTACCCTGGCGGCGGGGGCCGGTAAAGAACAGTGAATGGTACGGAGGAGATCTGGCTGGCGTTCTGGCAGGTCTCGATCACATACAGGAGCTTGGGTGCAATGGTATCTATCTGACGCCGGTTTTTTCCTCGCCTTCGGTACACAAGTACGATACGCGGGAATATTTTATCATTGATCCGGCCTTTGGCACCGAGGAAGACCTGTTGCATCTGGTGGAGGAATGCCACCGACGAGGCATGCGCATCATGCTTGATGCAGTGTTCAATCATGCGGGGCGCGAGTTCGAACCATGGAAGGATGTGGTTGCAAAGGGCGATGCTTCTCCCTTTGCCCGCTGGTTCCGTATTGAGGGTTTTCCTCTTTTTGGCGAACAGGGTGATACGGGCGACAGGCGCCACGCACGCTTTGAGACATTTGCCTTTACTACAAGGATGCCCAAGTTTGATACAACCAATCCTGAGGTGAGGGAATTTCTGATTAGCGGTGCTGAGGAATTTACAAGGAAGTATGGCATCGATGGCTGGCGTCTTGATGTGGCAAATGAGATTGATCACGAGTTCTGGCGGGAATTCCGACGCAGAATGAAAAGCATCAATCCTGAACTCTACATAGTTGGAGAAGTCTGGCACGACGCGCTTCCCTGGCTGCAGGGAGATAAGTTTGATGCAGTGATGAATTATCCCCTGCAGGCCGCAATCGGTCGTTTCATCGGCGCAGGGAACAGGGAGCACGCTGCATCCGCTTCCAGTGGCTGTGCATTCGCCCGGGAGCTTGCTGCGTTGGCAATGTCCGTTCCGGAAATGGTGCCACGCTGGTCCTTCAACCTGCTCGATTCCCATGACACGGATCGGATCACTACCCGATTCGGGAGTCTGCAGCATGCGCGCCTTGCACTGTTCGTGCTGTGTGCCATGGCGGGCTCACCCTGCATCTACTATGGTACGGAGTATGGTCTTGAGGGAGACCATGACCCCGACAATCGCCGTTGCATGATCTGGGACCCCACCGATGAAGAAAATGCGCAGGCTGTATTCGTCAGGAGGCTGATTGCATTCCGGAAGCGATTCTGGAGGGTGTTTGCCGAAGGTACCAGCCACATGGTGTGGAACGAACATCTGCCGGGCTTCTGGGGTATCGTCTGGGAGCTTGGCTCTTTGCATCTCGCAATGCTCGCCAACAGGTCGAATGAAGCGGTTGGGGCTGCGGTATGGCGTGCGGCCCTGGGCTGCGAAGGCAAGGTTGAACTCGTGCTGGACACGGCACCGGGCAGCGACGCAGGGCCGGATCATCCGCTTGCAGAAAAAATTCCGCCCTTCTCTGGCCTGGCAGTGACCTGGCAAATATGAAAAAATCTGAATTTGACCACTGGTCAACGGTATGCAGGGACGATATAATGAGGAGCTAAACCGGTTGTGTAAACCGTTTTATCAGAAAGGGAGGTAGAGCATGCGGAGAATACTCTCTGTAATCGTCGCTCTTCTGCTGCTCGGAAGTGCCGTGTTCGCAGACGTGACACTGAAAGAGCTCGGCGACGGCAACGTTGAAATTACCTTTTTCTTCCCCTCCACCAAGGCTGCACAGGTACTGCTGGCTGGTGACTTCACCGACTGGCAAAACGGCGCACTGCCCATGAACAAGGTGGAGAATGGTTGGGAGCTCAAGAAGGTATTCCCTGCCAACGCGGTGATCAAGTACAAGTTCATCGCAGATGGAACCTGGATTTTCGACATCAAGGCACCGGACAAGATTGATGATGGGTTCGGTGGCTTCAACGGCCTCATCGATGTGGCAGAGGTACTTGCGGCGAAGAAGGGTGGTGGAACGGCGACAGCTGCTGCCGCTTCTGGCGGTTCAAAACTCCGGTTCCAGACCTGGAGCATGGTTGGCGCGCAGGCTGTGCTGAATTCCTCAACCTTCGAAGTCCAGAATGCAGGCGTTGGAGCCAAGTCCTACCTCAAGTTCTCCGGCAATGCTCTCACGGGTGTTCCAGTGTATGTCGAGATTGCACTCGCCGAGAATGATGGCTTCAAGAACCTGTATGAGAAGGGCGTGCTGGACCTCATGGATGGTCTGAAGAACCTCGCGGTGGACATGGTCTTCGACCCGATCTACTACCTCAATGGCCAGAAGAAGGCGGGATCCTATCTCGGCCACCTCAAGCTCGGCTTTGATACCGACTATGTGAACTTCGTAGCCGGCTACAAGTACGCAAAGCTCCCCGGTCATACCAACGTGAACTGGATTACCGTCGACTCCGACTGGGAAGCCGGCTGGAATGAAACCGGTGGCTTCGCCGTGTTCACGCTCGGTCCAGCGCTGCGCAATATTGGCGACCTCGTGGTGAATGCAGCAATCGGTCCCAACAAGACAGCAGACCGCGCGGGCAACCAGTATGGACTCTTTGCCTATGTGAATGCCCAGTATGGCGACCACTATTTCGATGTACAGTACAACGGCGCCTACGGTACCACCTACAAGAACATCTTCGACGAAGTGTACGAAGCTGACTTCATCGGAGGCTATGCCGGCAAGTTCGGACCGTTCTCGCTCAAGGCAAACGCGCTGTACAGCATGTGGGGTGCCAATATCGTGAGCGAGGATTACATGACTGCGTACAACCCCAGCACTTCCGATGTGTCCGGGGCAAAGCAGGGCATGGGCTTCCTCCCCAACTTTGCTGCTATCGTCAAGGCTGCCTACGAGGGCGACTACTTCGGCATGACGCTGGGCTACAGGCTGCGTGGCTTCCAGGCCAACATGATGTACGTGGAACAGGGTGCTGATGGCAACAGCCATATCACCGATCAGCTCGGTGCCCGCAACAGCATGAGAGCTATGCTCGATGCCTTTGCCTATCCGACAGAGACCCTGACGCTCAGGATGTCTGCCTATGCCGACATGACGCTGCAGAAAGGTGCAACTGTAAAACCCTACAACGATGCCGACAACATCCAGATCTTCGGCAAGCCTTCATTCGAACTCAAGCTTGACAGGCTGCTTGATGCAAAAGCCTCTGTTGAAGGCTATGGCAAGGTTCTCTACAACACCAAGGCAGCGGATGCATTCACCCGCGGCACCGAGACCTCGCAGTTCCTCTTCTCCGAGGCTGGGCTCAAGCTCAGTGTGGCTGAATTCTCCAACAGCATCGATGCCGTGGAACTCTACTATGGCTTTGACAACCGCAATACGAACTATCTGTTCAACACGCTGATTGGTGCAGTCAAGCTGCCGTGCGGCTGCTCCATCCAGGCTGGTGGCGGTCTTCGCACTGCCAACAAGGGCCAGGCTGCTCCGACCGCACCCTTTGGTGCTTTCGTCGGCCTGAGCAGCAAGCTCAAGATGCTCCAGAAACCCACCGGCTATGTGCAGTTCGTGTGGAACATGGATCCCTACCAGGGCTTCGGAAGCGGCCAGGAGAACTTCTATCTTGATGGTTTCGTGACCAGCAATGGCGTGAACAACTTTGCAGGTGCAGCAGCAGTCCGACTTGGCCTGCACTGGGATCTCTGATGGAAAGAGAGGTGAGCAATATGAAGAAAACACTCATCGTTCTGACGGTGATCGCGGTGGCGTTGACCCTGAGCGGTTGTCCTGTCACACATACTCAGCAGTATCCCAATTACACGCTTCCGATTTTCAAAGAGGTTACTACCACCACGGTAGATGATGGCATTACGGTGACTGCTGTTGATACGGCGAATGCCTACAGCACCTATGACATCACCATCAATGGCCTTGTGGCGGATGTGGGCAAGAAATTCGTGGTAGCTGGTGCGAGCATCGGATCGACCACCACCAATATTGGTGATAACTGGAATGTGACCGAAGCATCCGTGACAGACGCCGGGCTCGTCGCAGAGGTAGATGCAACCGGGACCTGGCACATCGTCTTCTATGGCAAGGCGCCGAGCTGGGCTGACCCCGCCAACGGTGCACAGTTCAAGGTCTGCGTCTATGACGATCCGAGCTGGAATCAGGTCCTGGCCCGTCCCGGCAACGAAAACTTTTTTGTAGCAGGTGCAACTGGCAAGGACATCACGATCGTGATCGATCCCAACCAGTTCTGATCCGGCTGGATGTACAATCTGCAACGGCGGGGCAATGATGCCCCGCCGTTTTCATTGGGAGAGGCGGGCGCCTCTCTCTGCCTCATTCATGGTTCGGAGGAAGCATCTCCTTCAATAGGCATGGTTTCGAGAAGCTGCTGATTGTCAGGAGCTCCTGACTCATCCTCAGGAACTGAGGCCTGGGGATCTGCATCCCGGGCTGCCCGACGCTCTGCCTTCTTCTGCAGCTTTTCTTCTTTCTTTTTCTTTTTGGCCAATTCTTTCTGGCGTTTCTCATATGAATAGTTCGGCTTCATCCTGCAGGCCTCCCTGGGTGGCGTAGCATAGCGCCTGGTACATAATGTGGAGTCGATGGCATGTTCCCTCGCTCCATGTGAAAAAGCCGGCCGCTGTGCTGAAGCAACTGACGGCCGGCTTTGGTCCGATGCCTATGCGGAACTCAGTCCTGAGGCATCGGCTATCCGTAGGTACTGACTACGATTAGTAGCGGTACGAATAGGAGTTGCGGTTGCGGTTGCCACCTTCGCGGCCGCCACGATCCTCACGAGGCTTGTCCATTGCCTCATTCACCTTGAGCATGCGGCCATCGAGTTCCTGGCCATTGGTGCCGGCGATGGCAGCCTGCGCCTCAGCTTCGGTGCCCATCTCGACAAACCCAAAACCCTTGGAATAGCCAGTGTCGCGATCGGTGATGATGCGCGCAGACTCTACGCGACCGAAGGCTTCAAAGTGCTCTCTCAGAGAATCTTCCATGGTGTTGTAGTTGAGGTTTCCTACATAAAGTTTCTTGCCCATTGTGGCATCCTTTGTTCCGGCTCTGGAGCACTTGATATGGTGCACGCTGTGCCGGCAATAGTGAAGTACACCCGCTCATGCGGATGGCGATCCTTCAGAAGCTTTGCTGCTGATGATCTGGAAAGTTTTCGGACAATCGGTTGGCAGAAACTTTTCGGCAGGAACGGAACGAACGGCTACGGAAAAGTGCGGTAACGATGTCTCTTCAATCTCTCTGGCATGGAATATATCGATTTCGGATGATCGTGTCATCAGGTCAGAGGCGCAAAAGAGGCAAAAAAGCAGAAAAATATCAAAATTCTTGCTTTTTTTTCTCTTTTTCTGCTCTCCGCAACCACACACGGGCTGCCAACAGTACAAGAACAAGCATCAGTGCGGTCAGCACCGCATAGTAGACAGGGGAGTAGCGCATGACGACGCTTGCCTGGAGAGGATTGTGAACACCTGGCTTCAATCGCCAGATCTGGGTTCGACCTCCATCCTGCTGCTCACTGGCATTGCTCTCTGCAAAAGGAATCGGCATGGTAAGGCGCAGCGTGAACTGCATAGAGTCGTAGAGAAATCCGGGCAGCCCCGAGAGCGGAGCATCAGGAGATGCTGCTGCCTCGGGGCTCAGCATGGTAAGATCGATATCGCCCACCATGCGCCATGTAGCGCTGAGCAAGCCTCTGGTAACCTTGAGATTGCTGCCAGGATCGATCGGCAGCGTCTTTCCCAGAATGCCAAATCCACCGTCTCTTGCAAGGATCAATGGAACATTGGAGACTTTTTTCACCGCTGAGAAGCCTGCCTTGCCGTCGCTGTGCTCCTCTGCAACCTGAAAGCCATGCTGTACTGCAGTGGCACGCATGTCCTCAATGATAGCCACGGTTGAGGATGCTGCACTCAGACGGGAGAATTGCTGGTCTGCCAGCACCCTGTAGGCGATGATGCCTGAGCCGTCGGACTGAATCGTAATGGTATAGTCGAAGGCAAGACAGCCCGTGAGCGTCAGCAGAATGCAGCAGAGAGATGCTGTAGCTGCCAGGCTTTTGAGTGCACGGAGCACACCGCGTGCCTGCAGATGCAATTCAGAGAAGTTCATGCGTGAATCCTATCACGGTTTTCCCATCAGGACAGGTGGGCAGCATGAAAGCAGCTTACCCCCGATCATACAAGCCAGGAGCTGCTTCAAAAAAGCCTCACAAAAGCCTCACAATTGTCCATTTTATCATGGCGAAACGTTGACAGCGCAAAATCAACCCTTCTAAAATTGCTGTAAATAGAAATATCGAGGTAAGAAAGGAGGCATTTCGAGTCGTCGCCCATCGTTCACTCTGCAAGAGCAGAATTGCGTACACTGGTTCGGAATCTCGGCGCATACTCTCGGACAGTTCATGCATGAGTCGGATGCGCCGTGGCACCATGTGGCTCATGATGCCCCAGCCCTGGACTTTCCGAGCGACAGAGTGTGAATCCCCAGGACCGGAGCCTGCAAAAGAACATGTAAGGAGGAGAGATGAACAAGCAAAGATGGATGGTGCCTCTTGTGATGGTTGCCATCCTGGTTTTGACTGGCTGTCCGGTCAATCCGCCCCCTCTGTCAACCAATGCAAATCTGGAATCGCTGGCGGTCACCGGGTATCAGCTTGACAAGACGTTTGATCCGGCAGTCACAGCCTATACGGTGCTCGTAGAAAAAACGGTCGATACTGTAGCCATCCTCGCTACGCCGGAAGATGATGCTGCTACTATCGTATGGACACCGGATCCATCGGTCGCAACACTGGCTGCGGGACCGAATCTGTTTACCATATCGGTAACTGCAGAAGATGGCACTACGAAAAAGGACTATACGCTCAGGGTGTATCGTGCCAATGCAGCTGCAGAAGTGCTTGACTCCGTCAATGGCAGCAGAATTGCTGCAGGTGGCACGATTGCCGTATTTGAGAATGGCACGCAGCTCTACACAGCACCTTTCAATGCAAACCCGCGTGATATCTGGCTGGGTGCAGGGCATGAATACACCGTCCGAGTCTCGCCGACCGGCAGGGCTCAGGCCTCAAGAGAAGCTGTAGCGGGTGCTGATGATCTCAAGGTTATCCTCATAAGCCAGCGTCTCGATCAGCCTACCTTCCCTGCAGAGTCCCCCGTGATTGCCGCGATTGAGTATACCACTGCAGATGATCCTGAAGATCCTGCTGCAACATGGACAGCAATCGCCAATGGTACTGAGATTGATTTTTCATCGATCACATGGATCAGGGTGGTTGCCAAGGGCAAGTCCGAGATGGACGAAACCTCGTGGGCGGGCTTCGGTATCAAACTGGGCATTGATCAGGTTCCTTCCGTGTTTACGGGCATGACACCTGATGAGGATCTATCCGGCTCAACCTATGACGCTGCGAACAATACCTTCACGGGAACAGCCTACTTTGACCTTGCGGGTATTGCTCTTACAGGAGGTTCACATTTCCTGAGCGTCGTAATCTATGACAGGGCGAACAACAGAACCGAGCGGACACTGCAGATCACCAATACTGCAGGCGTTGTTGACGGCGCGGACATCAGCAATGGCTATTTCCAGAATCTTGCAGCTGACCTGCGTATCTATGGTGTCACCAGAGAGTACTTCGGCGGCGGCAAGGCGGCTGAAGGGATGAACCCGCTGCCTACCGGACCGGTAACCTATAGAGCCACACTGAGCTTCAAATTCCAGACACTGGAGACTGGCGGCGACGCTATTCCCATTCTGGGATTCAAGGTGCTTCGCTCCGCCGACAATGGTCTGAGCTGGACTCAGGTTGGCGCGGTGAATTATGGCGCACTCTACACAGGGAACGCAGGCACGCATACTTTCTATGATTCAGATTCCCAGCTTGAGACTGGCGTCGATTATACCTACAAAATCATCGTGTTCACTGATGATACCCATCAAAAAGAAAGTTCGCCCATAGGCCCAGCCCACTTCCTCGCTCCTTTCACGGCATCGCTCGTTGGCCCAGCCAATCGAACCAAAGAGGTAGACCCCGGGGAACTGCCGGATTTCACATTCACGATCTCGGACCCGACGCTCTGGGATTCAGCTGTGGCAGACCGCTTCTACTTCTCGCCAGTGATTCGAAAGGCCGACGGAACTCATGCCTATATCGGGCTCTTCTATTACAGGCTGGCAGACAAGAGACTTGCGTTCTATTATCCGGCGATGGCGGGCTGGTATGCGTTCAGCGTACCCTACACCGCAACACTCATCAGTTTTGATCCAGCCACAGGAACGGTGACCTTGAACCCGGCTCTGTTCAGCTATCTGACGAATTATGCAACAGGCAATGACCTTGCACTTGAATCGGGCGTAACGTACTTCTGGGATATCTTCGGCAACTATACCGGCAGCGCAACCACCAATGCTCCCGCCTATTTCCAGAAAGTCGGGACAGGCTATACCTCACGGTCCTATGCCGATGTCTATCAGAACGGCCAGCAGACTCTGAATGGCTGGTTCTCGTTCACGGTCAAGTAAAAGGAGCCACGAGATGAGAAAGACAGTAATTCTGCTTGCGGCGATCATGGCTCTTCTTGCTCTGGCTGGATGTACTCTTGCCGTGAATTCCGGAGGAACCTCGATCAGCCAGAACAGAGGCATGACTGCCTATGAAATGTTTGAACCTGCGAATGAGCAGGAACTGATGGCAGCCGGCATCGCCGGAGACGTCAATGTCGGGTATATAATCGTCAAGGCTTCCAAGGATTTCGATCCCAAGCTGTTCCAGCGGCTGGGTGCTGAAGTGAAAGGAAGCTTCGAGATCAATGGTGCTACGTATTACAGGGTCTACAGGGCACAGGGCGCAGTCAAGCTCGTTACCAGCCTCAGAAAGACGCCAGGAATCATCTATGCACAGCATGAGCTGCTTTCGAGGATTCCTGACAACGAAAAGGCAGTGCCGGTCGACAGGGCTGCACAGGCAAGAGATGCAGCAGCCATCGCAGCAGTGTTCAACGACCCCATGACATGGGGACGCTTCGGCCACTTTGAGACCACCAAGGCGCTGGAAGCCTATCAGGCATATGGTGTAGGCGACAACATTGTCTATGTTGTAGACATCGACACAGGCATCAACCGCACCCATGAGGACTTTGCGCTTGAAGGCGGCCAGATCGTCGAGTATGCCAAGAGCGCGTTCAATTCTATCGATGGGGGCCACACCTTCGAGTTCGTCGGCGATGGCAATCTGTTTGTGGATGTCCCCTATGATGAGAACTGGGATGAGAACGGACATGGAACGCACACTGCTGGCACCATTGCCGCGCTTGGCAACAATGGCAAGGGCGTCGCGGGCGTGGCTTGGAAAAATGTACGCCTGATTTCCTACAAGTGCTTCTCGGACACGGCGACAAGTGGCTCCGGCTCGGACTGGGCTGTCTATGGCGGTCTGGCCGACCTTGTCCTGTGGAAGAAGGCGAACAATATCAACCAGACCATTCCCGTGAACATGTCGCTGGGCGGATCCTATGCAGGCTATTTCGAGCTTGAAATGATCAACCTTGCGCTGGCGAATGACATCATGATCATCGCTTCCATGGGCAACGATGGCTACAACTACCACAAGTATCCGGCATCCTATGCAGGCGTGATGGCAATCGGCGCAACCAGGGCTGATGGCTCGAAAGTCCATTTCAGCACGAGCGGCAGCCATATTTCGGTGTCAGCACCGGGTTATGACATCTATTCGACCTACAATGAAGATGATGCAAGCTACACCGACATGTCGGGCACCTCGATGTCGACGCCCTTTGTGACCGGCACCGTAGCCTACCTGCTGACCTTCAACCCCAACCTCAAGCCAGATCAGCTTCGCACCATCATCGAGAATACAGCAACGGATATCGGTGATGAGGGCTGGGATGAAGATACCGGCGCAGGTCTTGTGAATGTAAAGGCAGCAGCCGATATCGTGAAGAACGGACCGATTCCTGCTCCTGGCTCGAAGTACAGCACAAAGACGGTCAAGTTCTATGTCAGGAACCTCAACCCCAACTACGATTCCGGACTCCCCGGATACAGGACAGCGGTTGTGGGGCAGTCTGTCTACCTGTATGACAGCAATGGAGACTATGTCAGCCTTGGCATGACCAATGCCATCGATGGTTCCGTAGAATTCAGGCTGCTCAAGCCCGGCACCTACAAGGCGGTGGTGAACTACCTCGGTGAGAAGCAGGAGAAATCCTTTACCATCAGCAATGTGAACAACCTGGTGTACAGCTTCAATTTTGATATTGCAGTGCTGATGATTCAGACCATACCCAACCTCGCCATGGATCCTGCTGCCACCTCAGGTGCGGATACCATACTGACCCTGTATGACGATATGGGGAATACGCTGTTCGGACCCTATGACTCAGGCATCATGGACAGCATAGCGGTAGCAGGGCTTCAGAGTGGCAAGACCTACATTGTCGGCATCACGCAATATGGCGGTGCGACAGGCGAATATGGTCTGTATCTGGGATTCTCCGCCAAGTCCTACGTGGATACCACGAATGGCCGCGGCCTTGGACCTGATGACGACTTTGAGGAAAACGATGATCTCGCAAGCGCCAAGCAGGTTACGGTTGGCACAGAGTACGGAGTGTATCTGGGAGATGCTGATTATTACTACTTCGTAATGCCGTAAGCATCATGCCAGGCAGGGCTGCCATCATGATTGAAGGGTGACAGATCTGCCGGAAGTGCGAGGGCTCCGGGTAATTGCCTGGAGCCCTTTTCTTTGCAGTCCTCTGGCAGTGTGCTGCGGTGGTTCTTTTTTCATGGTGCAGGAGCAGAGCCTGCTGCCTGGTCAGGAGCGCTGAAACCAGGGCCTGGTGGCGGTGTTGGCATGACGTATACATACCAGGCATGTGCATCTGGCCCCTGTGAATGCTTGGGAAGCAGCAGATAGAGGGTGAGCTCCATGGGCGTAGACGCATCCGTCAGGCTCGACAGGGAGGGATCAATACCTGCGACTGTGAACATTGTGTCTGAAGGCCTGAAATGCTGAGGCCTGATCAGCGAGCCTATCCCAAGGGGCTCATGCAGGCGCTGGCGGATCGTTCGACGCTGGGGTGGTACAAAGTCAGAAGGTTTCATGGCAGCGATTGAAAGGCGTGCGGTTTCGAGTTCTGCAAGCAGAGCTGCCAGTTGGTGGTGTGCTTCTGCATCGCGGCTCTCTCGAACAGGAGACAGTGCTGCGATGCGGGCACGAACAGCCTGCTGTTCCATGGTGAGCGCAGTGAGCATTGCTGCATGAAGCTTGCTTCTCAGCAGGCTGTCCTGCATGCCTTTGGATGAACCTTGCCATTGAGGAGTCGGCAGCGGTTCCGATCCAGTCGATACCGGCGCAATGTCATGCTGGGCATGCGCTGACGCCACAAGCGAAAATGGCAACACAACCACAGCAGTCATTACTGCACAGCGCCGTCGAATGTCCATGATACCCTCCACTCTACAAACAAATCAGACGAAGCATGGATACTCACGGCGTAATGGGGTTGCAATCCTGCATGTCGCCAATTTTTCTTGACGGGAGTTTGAGTTCGAGTTATGCTCTTCCTGCTCACAAGGTGAGCGCTCCGAATCGCGCTGGCCGCCCAGCGGCCAATGGCCTACAGACTGCATGGCTTGCAGCCGTGCTGATCCATGGCTGCGCGATCGAGGCCTGTTCCCGCACCGCGGGATGGCCGAGGGTTGTGCAGGAAACGGCACAGCCTCCCGTACTTGGAAAGGAGAACCTGTGTGGTGCCAAAGTCACGTACGTTTCTGCTACTCATGGTGAGCCTGCTGGTGGTAGCGGGCAAGGTTCACAGCGAGGATGCCTCCTCTGCGTTCAAGTCCCGATCATCTGGCTCGCTGAGGATTGCGACCACTACCAGTGTGGAAAACTCAGGTCTGCTGAATGTCCTGCTCCCTGCATTTTCCCGACGCTACGGGCTTGCAACCAGCGTCATCGCTGTAGGATCAGGAGCAGCGCTCGCCATTGCCGAGCGAGGCGACTGTGATCTGGTCATATCGCATGCGCCAGACCTCGAAGCTCAGTTCATGGCCAAGGGATTGGGTGAACTGCATGTTCCATTCATGACTGGCGATTTCCTGCTGCTTGGCCCCCGCAATGACCCTGCAGGCGCAGCCCATGCCGACACATGTGTCGACGCATTCCGTGCCATAGCTGCATCGAAAGCACTCTTCATATCGAGGGGTGATCGATCGGGTACGCATCAGAAAGAGCTGGAAATATGGGCGAACATCAAGGGGCTGGTGCGCGGGCCGTGGTATCGGGAAGCAGGGCAGGGAATGGCAGAAGTCCTCACCATGGCAGAGCAGCTTGGGGCATATACGCTCAGCGATCGCGCTACCTGGCTTGCCATGCGCACACGGCTGCCGCATCTGCAGGTACTCCTGCAGGGCGATGCGATGCTTCGCACTATCTATAGCGTCATTATCCCCAGGAGCGCACATTTGTCAGGCCGCAATGCCGATGGTGCAGCGAAGCTGGCTTCGTTTCTGACCGGCAGTGAGGGAGCATCACTCATTGCAGGTTTTCTGATTGAGGGCGAACCATGCTTTTTCCCGATCGCGCATTGATGAAAACCATGGCAGTATCCACTGAAATCCTTACGATTCTCGGTAGAAGCCTTCTGTTTGCATTTCTTTCGGTGGGCTTTTCATCATTGGCTGGTATTCCTCTAGGGATGTGGATCGGCTGGGGTGAGAGTCGCGCCAGAAGAATTGCCTATACTCTGTTCCAGTCCTTGGCAGCGTTGCCGACGGTAGTGGTGGGACTGGTGCTCTATGCGTTCCTGTCCCGCTCCGGGCCACTTGGCCCGATGGGGCTTCTCTATACGCCAGCCGGCGTGGTGATAGGCCAATATTTTCTTGCCCTGCCAATACTTGTTTCCTTTATCGCTGCCGGTTTCCGAACTGTGGACCGGCGTTTCATGGAAACTCTCGAGACCTTTGGATGTGGATTGCCTCTGAAATTCGTGCTGGCTCTTCGAGAGGGCAAAACCATCATTGCTGCTGGTGTCGCCATGGCATTTTCACGGGTAATAGGTGAAGTTGGCGTTGCCATGATGCTGGGCGGCAATCTCCGCAACTCTACCAGAACCATGACTACGGCCATTGCGCTCGATACTTCGCGTGGCGAATTCGAGCAGGCCATGATCCTTGGCCTCATACTGCTATTCGTTGCGCTGGCAGTGCATTGGCTTATCAATTCACGGAATTCCAGGGGGACTTTAGCATGAATCAGCAGCACGCGCTCTTCAGGTTAGAGAACCTCTGGTATTCCTATCAGCCAGGGGGAACTCGCCAGCTCGATATTCCATTTCTGGAGTTGCGAGAGCACGAATGTGTTGCATTGCTTGGACCCAATGGCAGTGGAAAGACAACGATACTCAAACTGCTGAATTATCTCCTGCCTTGTCAAGGTACACCGCAGCACTCAGGCGGTACGCTGCTGTTTCGAGGGCAGCCTTATATTCGCAGGGTGGCTCGCAGCTGTTCTGTTTACCTGCATCAGCATCCATGGATGCTGCGTGGAACCGTAGCAGAGAATCTGGCAGCTGCACGAGGACATACAGGACTTGTGCGCTCGGGAACCCTGTACTGCGACATGGATACTGTTGCCTGGGCTTTGCAGGCAGTTGGTCTGGATGGGCAGGAGCAGAGAGCGGCGCGTGCTCTTTCGGGTGGTGAGGCTCAGAGACTGGCGCTGGCTCGTGTCCTGGCTTCTGGGAGAGAAGTCCTGCTGCTGGATGAGCCGACCGCGAATGTGGATCAGGCATCCGCGAGTCTCATTGAGAGAAGCCTCTGCCAGATAAGGAAGCAAAGAACCATTCTCTTTGCCACGCATGACAGGATGCTGGCAGAGAGGCTCGCAGATCGCATCATTGTATGTGGCGAGGAACTGAAGCTCATGGAAAGGAGAAAGCAGAGTGCGTACGAACTTGCACCCCGATGAAGCCCTGGTTCTGGTGCTGGACGCAGCCAGTGAGGCACACCGGTACCTTGCACGGGAGCAGATTCCTCTCGAGCATGCGCTCGGCAGGGCTCTTGCGGAGGAGATTCGCTCGCCGATTGATCACCCGCCCTTCGATAAGGCAGCCATGGACGGTTTTGCCTATCGAAAAGGTGAGCCACGCAGTACCTACACAGTGATTGATGCTGTACCTGCAGGGAGAGCGAGTGAGTCTCCGCTTGGCGAGGGTGAGGCGATACGCATCATGACAGGAGCCCCCATACCCCTGGGTGCGACAGGCGTGCAACGGGTCGAGTGGACCCGAGAGGCGGGAACTGATGCACAGGGTCGTCCTCTCATCACTTTTACACTGCAGGAAAAGATCACGAATATCATTGCCCGCGGCGAGAATCTGCGGCAGGGTGAGCTTCTTCTCTCGCCCAGGATCCTTCAGCCTCAGGATATCGGCATTCTGGCTACGGGTGGCATAGCCCAGGTGTCGGTGTATCGAAAGCCACGAGTCTGTGTCATTTCCACGGGTAATGAAATCGTTGCTGCAGGTACTCCGCTGCCCCCCTCATGCATTTTTGACTCCAATGGTCCCCAGCTTGTAGCTCAGGCGCAGATGGCAGGAGCAGAGGCCAGATTCCTGGGTATAGTGCCAGACAGAGAGGAGGATCTCCGCCGCACACTGGCAGAGGCTCTTGCAGCAAGTGATATTGTCATACTTTCCGGGGGCGTCTCGATGGGTGATTTCGATCTCATACCGAAGGTATTGCGACAGCTGGAGGTCGAGCCTGTATTCCACACGCTGAAGATGCGCCCCGGCAAACCTACTTTCTTTGGCAGGCGAGACCGGGTTGCGGTATTCGGACTGCCGGGGAATCCGGTCTCCACTTTTGTGAATTTCGAAGTGTTCGTGAAGCCCTACGTTCTGGCGTGCATGGGCCTAGATCATACTCCCCGGACGGTGCGGGCACGTCTTGCATCGCCCCTTTCGCGGAAGGGCTCTGACCGTGTCGAATTTCATCCCTGCACGCTTGAAAAGGATGAGCTTGGAATGCTGGCAAGGCCATTGCAGTATCATGGCTCCTCAATGATAACGGTACTTGCCCATGCGCAGGTGCTCGTTCGCATGGAGCTGGGGCAGGAGAGAATCGAAGCCGGGGAGTATCTCAATGCGCGACTCATTCGGGCGTGAAATCGACTATCTCAGAATTTCCGTGACGGATCGCTGCAATCTGCGCTGTGTCTACTGCATGCCTGCAGAGGGCATCGATCTTCTGCCTCACGATCAGATCATGCGGTTTGAGCAGATTGAGCTTGTGGCACGGGCTGCGGTTGATCTCGGCATACGGAAGATCCGGCTGACAGGTGGCGAGCCCCTTGCCCGCAAGGGCATTGTTGATCTGGTGAGGATATTGCGGCAAATCGAGGGGCTCGACACTCTTGCGATGACCACCAACGGCACCATGCTCTCATCTCTGGCTAGACCGCTGGCAGAAGCCGGCCTCGATTCGGTCAACATTTCGCTGGATACCCTTGATCCTGCCCGTTACCGGGCCATCACTCGCGTGGGTAACCTCGAGGATGTACTGGCTGGCATAGATGCTGCACTGGCAGCGGGGCTTCCCGTCAAGCTCAACATGGTCATACTGGAAGATACTACGCCTCAGGAAATTGTGGCCATGCGGAAGTTTGCAGCATCCCGAGGCGCAGCTCTCCAGACCATCGCGCACTATTCTCTGGATGAACCCAAGGAAGATGGTGGCGAGTATGACCGCCCACCGCCATGCTCCCGCTGCAACCGCATCAGACTGCTTGCTCATGGTGTGCTGCGTTCATGCCTGCACTCGGATATCGATATTCCTCTTGATTATCAGGATCTGAAGGCTTCGCTGCAGAAGGCCATTCTCAGTAAGCCGCTGCATGGTACAGTGAGCACTACAGTATCCGTCGCCCAGACGGGCGGTTGAATCGAACTGGCAAGGAGGTTGCCATGAATGAAAAGGCTGCATTCACACATCTTGACAGTGAGGGGAACGCCCGGATGGTTGATGTCTCGGCGAAACCACGCGTGAAGCGCACGGCAACCGCATCGGGTCGCATTGAGCTGGCTCCTGCGACCCTTGCCATGATCAGGGAACAGCAGATTGCCAAGGGCAATGTGTTGGCTACTGCCCGTATCGCGGGCATCATGGCAGCCAAACGCACCGCAGACCTCATCCCGCTCTGCCACACCATAGGCATCGAGCATGTGGAAGTGGACTTCGAGTTTGAGGAGACAGGGATTGCTATACGCGCCAGAGCCATCTGCACCGACAAGACTGGCATCGAGATGGAGGCCCTGACTGCCGTGTCGGTTGCTGCGCTCACCATCTATGATATGTGCAAGGCGGTGGACAGGCAGATGCGTATCACCAATATCACACTGATTGAAAAGACGAAAGAGGAACTTGCATGAACGATAGTATCATCATGTCATCATCAGATTCGCAGCATGAGCCACAGCTCCCGCCAGAAGGCGAATTCCGCATAGTCTCTGTGAATGTCTCGGAGCGCACCGGCACGCGCAAGCATCCTGTCGAGACTGCAAGACTCATTCCCGGGCAGGGCATCGAAGGCGATGCTCATGCCGGAGTGCTCGAAAACCGACAGGTATCGCTGCTTGCCATTGAGGAAATTGAAAAAGCATCCGCACAGCTTGCAGCACTTGGGAAGGAAGGCATCTGCGCCCTTGCGGGCGCGCCGGAAAGGCTGGCCCCAGGCGATTTTGCCGAGAATATTACGACTGAAGGTATTGCCCTGCATCTTCTGCCGCTGGGGACGCGTCTGCAGATAGGAGAGGTGGTGCTCGAGGTTTCGAAAATAGGCAAGGAATGTCATGCCGCCTGCGAAATACGTCGTCTGGTGGGCGACTGTGTCATGCCGCGCAAGGGAATTTTTGCACGAGTGATCAGGGGCGGGGAGGTACATCGTGACGATCGCTGTCATTACCGTTTCTGACCGTGCATCGCGAGGTGAGTACGAAGATAGGTCCGGGCCTGCCATCATCGAGACCATCAAGTCGATGATCGCCGACATCCAGTGGGAAACCGAAGTGGTGCCGGATGGAGCGCAGAGCGTGTACGATGCGCTCTGCCGGCACCCGCATGCCGACTGGATCATCACTACAGGAGGCACTGGGCCATCGCCAAGGGATCAGACCCCTGAGGCAACCATGCGCTACTGCGACAGAACCGTGCCGGGACTTGCAGAATACTTCAGGGCACGTTCGCTGGAGCAGACTCCTTATGCTGTATTCTCACGAGGCATTGCAGGCATGAAGGGCACGCAGTATGTCGTCAATTTCCCCGGCAGCGTGGCAGGTGCTTCACTCCATGCCGCACTGCTCGCTCCTCTTCTGGAACACGGGGTCCTGATGGCCCGGGGACATGGCCACTGAAACTGCAGGCTTCGGCAGTGCTGCAACCATGATGGCTGTAGCACATGCCTCGAGGCCTTTCCTCACTGTCTGCCGCCTGTCCGCTGCCCGAGAGCAAGGCTCTGATTGGGACACGCCTGGACACATGCCAGACAGCGTGAACAGGCATAGGCATCGGCAGGAGAATCCTTGCCTTTTCTGAAAAGGCTGTATTTTGCTGGTTCAAGAGTTGAGAGATAGCATGCTCTGTCACAGGCTCCGCAGCTCGTACAGGTGGTGCTGCTGTGCCTGATGGTGAGCAGGGACAGTCTGTTCAGGAATCCCGTCACCCATGCGATGGGACATCCAAGCTTGTGATACTGGTACAGCTGCTGGAATCTGGTATCCTTGCTCATGCCCATCATGTACTCCATGAGAAACCCTATTGGGCAGAGCCATCGGCAGAATACCTTTCCGGTGAGTATGCCGAGCACCGAGGCTCCCAGCAGAATCCAGAGAAGAGGCACACCGGCAAGGGATGCCGCAAGATAGAGGCCTGCACCTGCAATCGCCTGGATCAACCGTCTGTGTCGTGTGAGTGTCCGTGTGATGCGTGCTGACAGAGTCTGTTTCATGAGAGACATCTTAATATAAACATAATTAAATATTCAATATAATATATACTATATTGATCCAGCCATCTCCCGCGCCAGCGCCTCCACTCCAGAAGCCTTGCGCAAAAAAAAGGCTCAAGCCTCGCGACGAGGCTTGAGCCTGAAGCCATCTACAAGAGATGTTCAGCGATTGTTTCCACCCTGATTGCCCTGGCCACCTTGCTGCCTGGTCTGATTCCCATTGCCGGCTGCCTGGCCTGCATCGTTGTTCTGACCGGTCCGGGTCTGATTCTGATTCTGATCGCCCTGCCCCTGTCTCTGCTGTGCGTTTTCATTCTGGCCCTGATGTTCTGCTACCATGGTGCGCAGTTGTTCCTGCTGTCTGGTGCGGATCTGTTGCTGCAGCGTCTGGCGAAGCGCATCCTGTGTGCCAAGGCCCTGCCAGTCAAACTTCAGCGCATGGAATGCTTCGGAGCCCGGGGCTATTTCGAGGATTGCAGCAAGCACTCCCCACCCATGGCCTTGCGCATCGGCTGCAAGAGGAATAGCCTCTTCAAGTGGGGTTTCCGTTACCTTGGCAATTTCAAGAGCCAGCCAGATCTCTCCAGGGGTGTAACCCTGTTCATAAAGGGAAGTGAGCAGCGCAACATCCACATTGAATGCGCTGGCCAGCTTCTGTAATGATGCCGGGATTCCATCAGCGGTATGGACTTGCTGCTGGGAATAGACAGGAATGCTCCCCAGAGCAAAAATGAGAACAAGACTCATGACGACAAGACGACTTCGTGCAACCATTGTGCAACCTCCTGCGTATATATGGTGTGTATCACACGGATATATACGCAGCAGAGAGCAACATGGTTGCATCCAGGCAGAAAGCCGGCGATCCGGAAGGCACTGCTTCCAGGCAGAGTTGGAGAGGTATGGTGTCCTCCATTGGTGAACTTGAAGAAAAGGAAGCAGTCAGACTCGTACAGGCCGGCACCAGGAATGCCTTTCGCGTGCTGGTGGAGAAATATGCTCCTTCTGTAATTGCTTTCTGCAGGTATCGGCTGAATTCACGAGAGGAAGCCCTCGATGCTGCGCAGGAAATCTTTGCCAAGGCATATATGGGCATCAATTCGTTTGATACCGCTGCAGATTTTGGTGCGTGGCTCTTTGGCATCACGCTCAATCACATTCGCAGTCTGATCCGGCGCAGGAGTTCTGAATTAAGGAAGCTGCATGCCGCAGCCCTTGAGGAATTCTCGAGGCCTGCTGCCGATCCTGCCGGAGATGCTGAAGATCGCCTTGCGGGAAGTGCACTGAGAGATGCTATGGCAGCGCTGCCAGAATCATTGAGTGTTCCAGTCGAGTTGTATTATTTTGCCGAGCTGCCTGTGGCACAGATTGCCAATCTGCTCGGCATAGGTGAAGAAGCGGTGAAATCCCGACTGTTCCGTGCGCGCAAGATGCTGAAACGCTCGCTCGCATCTTTCGAGTCGGGACGTCCCGAAGGAGAAAAGTCGATATGATGCGATGTTCAGAAGTTGCATCATGGTTTGATGCATGGGCTGAGACGGATCCCACCGGAATGAGGGAAGACAGATCCGATCAGACTCGAGCCCGATGGGTCGAGGTAGAGGAGCACCTGGCGCAGTGTTCTGCCTGTAGAGATCGATTCGGAACGCTGGCTGTACTCGCGCGCAGGGATTATGGCGAGTCTCGAGGGCCGGCTCCTCTTGAAGATGTAGACGCATTCATGGAGGCCGTGTTCTCCAGGGTGGATGCAGCACGAAATGCAGACAGCGAGGACGTGTCTGTGGCAGCAAGCCAGCCGGCTGCAGCAAGAGCACTTCGGGATGACAACAAGTTCAGAAAGAGCAGGCTGCTGAAGCTGGCCTACGCAGCAGTGATACTTGCTGCAGGAATAGTGATGGGCATTCTGATCGGACGAAATGGCAGTACGCAGGACACAATACTGGTTACCTTTCTGCTCGAGGCGCCCGATGCTGCGAGTGTCTCGCTCGCCGGCACCTTCAACGGGTGGGACACCACGGCATACCAGTTTACAAAAGTCTCCGCGAACACGTGGAGCTTGAAAATTCCACTCCGGAAAGGCCGGGAATATCTGTACAACTTTGTAATTGATGGAGAAAGGTGGATCCCTGATCCGGCTTCTCCTCTCAAGGTCGATGATGGGTTCGGAGGCGAGAGCAGCCTCCTGAGGCTGTGAGGAGGCTGAAATGGCAGACTGTTGTATGAAAGTTCGTTGCCGAAGAGCCCTCCTGATAGCAGCTCTCAGCATGCTGGTGCTTTCCCCTTTGAGTCTGGGTGCGCAGGAAGTGGAAGCCTGGTTCTCTGATGGCAATCATCTGGCAGCTTATGGCAGCATACGGCAGGCCTCGCTCGAACTGGCCAGGCAGCTCGAAATGCAGGGGCTGACGGATCGTCTGCTGATGCTGAGGCTGGAAGAAGCCTACAGAAAGCGCATTGCCCCTTCGAAAGCCATCGAGAGTCTGAAAAAGGATGTAGCCCGCTTTGGCACGATTGCAGGAATGCTGGCATCCAGAAATCTCAAGGCGCAGACTCCAGCCGAGGTTTCTGAACAGATCCTGCGCCTGGATATTTTCCTGCGTGCCGGTCTTTCCGAACAGGAATGTGCCTTCATTCTGGATATTGCGCTCGGATGGGATGGTGACCGTTCGAGCCGCAAGTCGCAGCTGCTGTTCAACAGGATTACTGCCGCCATGGCAGCAGTGCTGCCGCTGCGATCAAAGGGCCTGATCGATGCCGAAACCACGGTTCTGCTTGCAGGAGCGCTCATCATGAGCGATCGTCCCGATACTGAATTCTCCGCACAGATTGCGCCGCTGGAAAAGGCGGCTGGGCAGAATCTGCAGCGAGATGCGGCGAATCTTGCAAAGAAATTGTCTGCCACAAGGCAGAACGTGCTCTTTGAACAGGTCGCCAGGTTTGGCAGCCTCATGCGCGAGCAGCAGAATCCAGATGGACAATTGCAGAGGCCTTCTACAGAAGGCGGCGGCAGCCAGGGAGCAGGTGAGGGCCAGGGTCAGGGCAAGGGCAATCAGGGCAAAGGCCCATCACGTTGAGCGGGGCGGTTGCTCTGCCCGCTTTTTCAGCTCAAGACGCTTCTTGCGGAACTCCATTATGGGATAGTCCCCCTGGATGAGCAGCTCTCCCGTTCCCGTCCCGTCGCCCTTCGGAATCTGCGTGTTCACTACCCGGCGGTCCTGGTGCGCGACAATCAGATTGAAGACCCCCATGATCCAGTCGACGAGCTCGCGAAGCACAGGTATGCGGACAAAGTCCTGGTAGAGCCGGAGATAGAGCAGGGTATGGGTCTCGTCCACCGGCACGAACATGCCCAATATTCGAAGCTTTCTGGAAATATGGTTTTGCCAGAGATTGGGGAGGATGGTTTCGAGCTTGAAGTCGCGGTCGGAAGGTGGCACGGGGACTTCCTGAGGGGTCCGCGGTTTTGACCCATCATCAACCTTGTTGTAGGTATAGTGAAAGAACATGATGTCGTTCTTCCACTCGAGACCGGGGCCCTCGACGAGGGTACGGTTGCCCCGCCCTATGGTGTTGTGATGGACAAAGGGCAGATGCACCACATCGAGCTGATTCTCCAGCACTCGCGTGTAGTGGTTGTCCCATGGGTCACGCACGGTTTTCCAGTGAGTGAAGTGGGTGAGATCGTCAAAAAAGGAGGGCGGCGCGAGGTCCTGTGGCGGGTTTTCTCCCCACCAGATCCAGATGATGCCATAAGCCTCATGGGTAGGATACGTGCGCATCCTGAAGCGCTCGGGAACCGGGGCGTTCTTGCCATTTGCAGGAATTTTCACACAGCGCCCGCTGACATCGTACTGAAGCCCATGAAAGGGGCAGGCGATCACATCGCCATGGAGTTTGCCGCCGGCCAGCGAAGCGCCGCGATGTGCACAGCGGTCAAAGAAGCAGCGTACTTTCCCCTCTCGGTCTCTCCAGAACACCAGCCTTTCTCCAAGGCGAGTGACGCCAACAATACCATCTTTCACTTCGCTCGATTCAAGCACCGCATACCAGAGGTTTCTGATCATGGCATCATCCTAGCACCATAACGAGACGGGCACCATCCATCGGTCAAGTGGGGCAACGATGCAGAATTCATTGGTACTGGATGGGGTATCCGTATTGCTCAAGTGCAGTGAGAAGATTCTTGAATGCTCCGCTGTCGAAATATTCATTGGTCACCATGATTCTGGGGCCTGTGAAGTACGTAAAGCCAGGCATGACTTTCAGCGGTCCGCCTCCCAGGAAGAAAACTACCCGCACCAGACTCATTTTTCGATACACGCCTATTGCGGTGATGCGGTCTCTTGCAATCTGCTGCATGGTGCGGCTGCGACCTTTCCAGAGTGTGACTGTCTCGGCATTCACGGCGATGCTGCGGATACCTTTCTGCTCCCAATACAGGTAGTCGATGATGACATACAGCCCCATCAGTGCTGCGACGAGCACGCCGGAGAACCATGTCAGAATGCCCCGGAGGCTCATCAGCAGCAGCACGATGCCCATCACTGCGAGGGCTTTCAACAAGAGAACGCCTTTCGAAGGACCTGTCGCATACAGCACAAATGCGTCTTCCGGCATGGTCTGATCTCTCCTTGTTACATCATCCTAGGCGAGGTGCTGCGCAGATGCAACTGCCAGTCTGCATCATGAAAAACAGGTTCAAGCGAAGGCTGATCATCGCGGCCGGTTGCCGATAAGATTTTTCATATATAAATTGATATATATTATTTGGAGGTTTTACATGAGATATCACAAAAGGTATGCAGCGCTGTTGATCGCCTTGGCAATGCTTCCTCTTGGCATTATGGCTGCACCTTCTCCGCTCGATGTATCGCTGGAAGCAGAGCTCGGGACAGTCAAAGTATTCTCTCACACCTACAGAGTGGGTCCATCTCCCGCCAATACAGAGTTCGATTTTGTTACCATGGGCGGGCAGGAGATACTCTTTCCTTTCTCGCGGCTCAGTGTGCAGATGCTGGCAGACGGAAGGCACTCGATCCGCTTTCTCTACCAGCCTCTTGAACTGACCACGCAGACTGTTGCACGCACTGCATTCACTATTGATGATGTGACCTTTGCTGCTGGGTCGCCGGTGGATATCGTGTATTCATTTCCTTTCTACAGAGTTACCTATCTATATGATCTTCTCAGGGGGGCGGACTTTCTCGGGGTAGGCGCGGCAGTCCAGTTGCGGAATGCTTCGATTCGATTCAGCGGTTTTGATGCTGTCGGGAATGACGTGCGCGCTGTCTCGCAGAATCTGGGAATTGTTCCTGCTCTTGCGGTGGCGGGTGAATTCGGATTGCCAGGAGGTTTCTTTGCAGGGTTTGAAGCGACAGGCATCTACGCCTCGAGTGCCCTGCTCAATGGAGCTACGTTCCAGTTTGAGGGCTCCATTCTTGATGCTTCCATCCGGGCAGGCCGACGGTTTCAGTCAGGTGCGGAGGCATTTCTCAATTTCAGGTTCCTGGGCGGCTCGGCGGCAGGTGTGTCACAGTATCCCGATCTGTTCTGGACCGAGTCCCAGAACGATGAGACGGCCAACTATCTGACTACAGGCAGTGTGACATTCGGTGCAAGAATCGGGCTTTGAGCTGATCATGAACTGGCCTGGTGCGGCTGCAGGGCTTGCAATGCATCAAGCTTCAGGTCTGCCAGCATGCTCAAAAAAAAGGCCGGACACCCTGCCTGGGTGTCCGGCTTTTCCATGGAGAATAGGGGATTCGAACCCCTGACCTATAGATTGCGAACCTATCGCTCTACCAACTGAGCTAATTCCCCATTGGCTGGTGCGCTGCACATGCCGCGCAACCATGGGCGAATATAGCAGAATTGAGCCTATTTGGGCAAGAGGTGCAGAGGTTGTGCAGGCTCTGCACCTCACCTCAAAGGCTTCAGTCCAGCACGGTCACCCACCCGTAGGGATCAGGCACGCGGCCGGTCTGTATGCCGTCCAGAAGCTCGTACAGTCTGGCTGCGATGGGGCCGGGTTCATCGCCGAAGTGATGGGTACGGCCATTCCATGTGATATCCGAGATCGGGCTGATCACCGCAGCAGTTCCCGTGCAGAATGCTTCATCGGCAGGACCCTCGCCCTCATATGCTCCAAGTCCCAGCACACGATCCAGTTCCAGCTGACCGAAGACTACTTCGATACCCAGCATCTCGCGGGCTATCCTCATGATGGAGTCTCTGGTGATGCCCGGCAGGATTGAGGGTGAGTCTGCCACATACAGCACGCCCTTTTTCACCATGGCAAAATTGGCTGTGCCGACCTCCTCGACAAACCGGCCACTCTGGTCCAGGAACAGCACATCCGAGTATCCTTCGTGCTTGGCTTCATCGGCAGGCAGGAAACAGGGAGCATAGTTGCCGGCAGCCTTGACCCAGCCTGTTCCTTTGGCTGCCGCACGCTGATAGCGGTCTTCTACCTTGATCTTGAGCATGGCGGTACCTTTGTAGCGGAGACCGACCGGCAGTGTGGTGACGGCGAACATGGTGGTGTCGGAAGCCACGGGGCTCAGTGTCGCTCCAACGCCGGCCAGAATGGGGCGGATATACAGCGAGCCCTTGCCATAGGGCGGGACATAGTCTGCATTCGCCTGCACGACTTCAGTTACAGTCTTGCGGTACAGATCTGCAGAGGGTACGGCCAGCATGAAGCGGGCAGCACCCCTGGCCATGCGCGCAGCATTGGCATCGACACGGAAGAGGCGAACCTTCCCATCGGCTCCTCGACGCGCCTTCATGCCTTCAAACAGACCCTGTCCGTAATTCAGCACGCAGGCGAGGGGAGGAATGGCAAGCATGCCGTTGGGTACTACTACTGGGTGCTCGAACACGCCATCCGCCAGGGCGATCGATCCGCCGATGTACGGTGTGACAATGACCGAGAAACCGAGACGGTCCCAGTCGATCGATGCGAGCGGGGTGGGTTCGATGGTGCCTTGCAGTACCATGGACTCGAAACGACTCATAAAGACCTCCCTGCGTAAAAATTGTTGAATACTAGCGCAGTGGAGGGTGAGGGCGCAAGTGCCACATTGACGCACCGAAGGGGCATCGATATAGTAAGTGTGCGGGGAGTAGCCGCCTGCCACTGAAGGCAGGCATGCCGATCGTCAGCACGAGGCTTCAGCCTTCCGGTCGGCATGTACCATCAGCAAGGTATGCGCGAGACCGCACGGACATCATGCCGTGCGGTTTTTTTTATTCGCAGGGCATGCATGAGGCGGATTTCCGAACTGCCTGTCCGGATATTTTCTGCACCGGAGGTGCGTGCATGCAGGAACAGCTTCCTCTCATCGTAGCGATTGCAATGTATGCTGCCATCATCATTTTCCCCGGACTGAAGGCATGGTGGCCTGTGGTGGCGGCCGGCATCCTTGTAGTGGCTGGTGTGCTCAGCATAGGCGATGCGCTCAGCCTGATAAACTGGAACATCCTGATGATCTATGCGGGGAGCCTCCTGCTCGCCGAGCTGTTCATTCATTCGGGAGCGCCTTCACTGCTTGCAGACAGAATTCTTGAACGCGCGCCCAATCCAGGAGTCGGAATAACAGCCATACTTGTGTTCACCGGCCTTGTGTCCGCATTTGTGGAAAATGTGGCCACTGTACTGGTCGTTGCTCCGGTCGTGCTGGAACTCGCCAGAAAAAGCCGAATGCCGCTTCCGCCCTTCATGATCGGGCTCGCGGTCATGGCGAATCTGCAGGGCACCGCCACGCTGGTCGGTGATCCGCCGTCGATGATCTTTGCCGATTTTGCGGGGTATTCCTTCAATGATTTTTTCATCAAGGATGGGCGGCTCTCGATTTTCTTCATTGTACAGGCAGCAGCAGTGGCTGGTGCTATATATTTCTTTCTTCATTTCCGGAAGCTCCAGAGTGAGCATCTCTCACTGCCGGATGCACATGTATCTTCATGGGTGCCCGCCTGGCTGCTGGGAGCAATGATTGCAGGCCTGGCGCTCCTTTCGACGGTATCGGAGGAAGGCGGCATTCATCCAGGGAGCGGACTGCTCGTAATGGTGCTCGGAGTGGGTGGCCTGGCCTGGCTTGCCTTACTGAAGGGAGACCGAGAGGCCGTCCGGAGAATGCTGCAGGGTTTTGACTGGCAGACCATGGTATTCCTGGCAGGCATTTTTATCACAATTGGCGCAGTCTCCCATTCGGGCGTGCTTGAGAAGCTTGCCGCGGGGATGGCTTCTGCTGCTGGTGGCAACAGGCTGCTCGCATTCGTGATGATCACTGGCATATCGGTGCTGATCTCTGGTTTTGTGGATAATGTACCCTACATTGCCGCCATGCTGCCGGTGGGGATGAGCCTTGCTTCCACCATGGGGGGTAGACCGGAGCTCTTCATGTTCGGTCTGCTGGTCGGCTCATGCATCGGAGGGAATCTGACGCCATTCGGGGCGTCAGCGAATATTGTTGCGGTGAGCATCTCACAGAAGCAAGGCCAGAGTATCGGCATAGGCAGGTGGATGCGGCTTGCGGTTCCCTTTACACTGCTCACGACGCTTGTTGCATCAATGATGGTATGGTGGCTCTGGGCTTCTTGACACATGTTGCCATGCGCTGCTATATATCGGCATGGCGACCAACCGAATGATGTACCGTTTGGAGGTACGTGGAAGGGGTGCTGGAGGCCCGCGCGTGGAGGCGTTGCACGCCGATATGCGCGCGCTGGGAATGGGCGGAGTGCGAAGTGCGCACTCGTGTGCCCTCTACTTCGTGGACGGGAAGATTGCGCCCGAGGAGATGGATCTCCTCGGGCGTTTTGTTTTTTCCGACCCCGTAGTTGAAACCTGTGCGTGGAGGGTGCTGGGCGCGCCTTCCGAGAGCGGAAGCAAGGCTGCCGGTGTTGATGGCGCAGCTGCTCGCGCAGTGATTGAGATTCTCCGCAAGCCGGGCGTGGCCGATCCTTTTGGCGAGGAAGCAGTCAGAGCGGCGCATGAGCTTGGTGTAAAGGGAGTAGAGCGAGTTGCCACCGGTACCCGGTGGGAGTTTGAAGGAGAGGGGCTGACCTCAGCGGTACTCGAAACCATGGCGCGCCGCCTGCTGGCCAATCCCCTGGTAGACCGATGGGCCTTTGGCGAAATCCAGCCGCTTTTCCCTGATGAGGAGGCACATGGTGCTCCCGTAGTATGGCTTGATGTCGCTTCGATGGATGACGAGGCCCTGCTTGCCCTGTCGCGGGAACGAAGGCTCGCGCTCGATCTTGTCGAGATGAGGGCGATCAGGGACTGGTACAGGCAGGCCGGAAGAGCTGCCAGCGATGTAGAGCTGGAAATGCTTGCCCAGACCTGGAGCGAACACTGCGTCCACAAGACCTTCAAGGCGCTGGTGCATGTGCGCGAAGTTGACCGCAATAGCACGCTGGTACGTGACTATACGGTCGACAGCATATTCAGAACCTTTATCCAGACCGTTACCCGTTCGCTTGACAGGCCATGGGTTGCTTCGGCTTTTGTCGACAATGCCGGCATCGTGAATTTCGATGGTGCATGGGATCTTTCCTTCAAAGTGGAAACTCACAACCATCCTTCTGCCGTTGAGCCTTTTGGCGGTGCGAATACCGGTGTGGGCGGCGTGATTCGGGATATTATGGGCGTTTCTGCACGGCCCATTGCCGTCACGGATGTGCTCTGTTTCGGACCGCAGGACACGCCTGCCGACCTGCTTCCCGAAGGAGTGCTGCATCCACGACTCATTGCCCGTGGCGTCGTCGAGGGTGTTGAGGACTACGGCAACAAAATGGGCATCCCCAATGTGAATGGAGCGGTAGTTTTCCATCCTGGCTATGCGTCCAATCCTCTGGTGTACTGCGGCTGTGTCGGTCTTGCTCCGCGAGGAGCGCATGTGCACCAGCCCCGACCTGGCGATCATGTCATCGTCCTGGGAGGCAGAACCGGACGGGACGGTATTCGTGGCGCTACCTTCTCATCAATGACCATGGACGCCTCGACCGGTGAAGTGGCGGGAGCTTCGGTACAGATAGGCGAGCCCATCGTTCAGAAACGTGCACTCGATGTCCTGCTTGAAGCGCGTGATGCGAAGCTCTACACGGCAGTCACTGATTGTGGTGCCGGCGGGCTGTCGTCGGCGATTGGAGAAATGGCCTCTCAGCTGGGTGCAGACATCGAGCTGGCGGGGCTCGGCACCAAGTATCCCGGTCTTTCGGCATGGGAACTCTGGCTTTCCGAGGCGCAGGAGCGGATGGTGCTTGCAGTACCGCCGGAGCATGTAGCTGCTCTTGATGCGCTCTGTAAGAAGTGGGCTGCGGAATACTGGGATCTAGGCAGTTTCAGGAATGATGGAAGACTTGTGGTGAGACTTGGCGGAGAGGTGGTGCTGGATCTGCCTGGCACCTTCCTGCATGAAGGGCTGCCGAGACGGCAGCTGGAAGCGAGGATCGTTCGTGATGAGTCGGACCTTGCATCGGAAGTGCTCGATGCGACTAGTACTACATTCCAGGTTGCCCAGCCTGCCCGTGCTGCTGTCGATGCAGGCAGCAGACCAGCTGGGCAGGGTACGCATGTGCAATTTGCCTCCCGCCTGCTGGAGCTGCTTGCCAGTCCCAACATTGCTTCACGCGAGCAGATCGTCCGCCGCTACGATCATGAAGTCCAGGGTGGTACTGTCGTCAAACCATTTGCCGGCCCGGGAGGTGATGCGCCTCAGGATGCTGCGGTACTGGTACCTCAGGGAACGGGAGGCGCGTGGGGTATTGCGCTTTCCAACGCGATAAGGCCTGACAAGGGCGAAGTCGATCCGTGCGGCATGGCGTGGTCCTGTGTGGACGAAGCAGTCCGCAATGCGGTAGCGGTAGGCGCAGATCCTGACAAGCTTGCAATTCTCGATAATTTCTGCATGGGCAATCCCAATGATCCACTTGTGATGGGTGCGCTGGTAGAAACAGCCCGTGGTCTCCATGATGCCGCGCTTGCCTATGGAACTCCCATCATCTCGGGGAAGGATTCCTTCTATAACGAATACCTGGGCGGTGATGGACGACGTCATGCCATTCCACCTTCCCTGCTCGTGTCGGCAATGGGATTCGTACCTAATGTCACCAAAGTCATGACTTCATTTCTGAAGCAGCCAGGGGACTTGCTCATGCTGGTCCGCGGAAGCCATCTCCTGCCAACCGACAGGATCAGAAATTTCTATCGGGCAATCCATCAGGCAATACAGGCTGGGGAGCTTGCCGCCGTGCATGATTGTGCGGAGGGCGGAGCTGCAGTAGCGGTGGCAGAAATGTGCATGGGCGGCAGAATGGGAGCTGTTCTGGAAATTCCGTCTTCGGAAGAGGGGGATGATTTCTGGTTTGCCGACATGGATGCAGCGCTGATTGTAGAAGTGCGTCAGGGATTCGAGGAGAGATTCGAAATGCGCATGGCTGAGGCAGCAGGGAGCGAGGCTCTGACCTTGCTTGGGGAGGTCCAGCGAGCCCCTGTGCTCGAGATTACCGGCCATGGAGTACGGGAAACGATTGCAATCGATCAACTCCTGACTGCGTGGAAAGTGCAGGGTGCGGAGGTATTGCCATGAAAGCGCTGGTACTCAAAGCGCCGGGTACGAATCGTGACCGAGATCTTGTCGAGGCACTGGAGCTGGCAGGCAGCCAGGCAGAGGTGGTGCCACTCGCCATACTCAGAGAGGCGCCGGAGCGGATACAGAAGTATGGCATGGTAGTGGTGCCGGGCGGCTTCTCCTATGGTGATGCGCTGGGTGCTGGGAAACTTCTTGCGCTTGATCTGATAACGTATTTTCAGGAAGCAATGTCGGATTTCGTGGCGTCCGGCAGACCGGTGCTCGGCATCTGCAATGGATTCCAGGCGCTGGTCAAAGCTGGTCTGCTGCCCGGTTCAGCCAGGTCGCTGCAGGTAACCCTCACTGCCAATGAAAAAGGCAGGTTCGAGTGTCGATGGGTCAGGCTCGCTGCACCAGCCTCGCACTGCATCTGGACACAGGGATTAGAAGATTTCTGGTGTCCTGTGGCGCATGGTGAAGGAAGGCTTGCTTCATTTGAGAACGAGGCGCTGGCCCGGCTGCGTGAAGGGGGTCATATCGCACTGATCTATACGAATGCCGACGGCCAGCCAGCGGGAGGCGAATACCCTGCAAATCCCAATGGATCAATCGGAGATATCGCGGGGCTCTGTAACGAACAGGGGAACGTGCTTGGTCTGATGCCGCATCCAGAGAACGCGGTATTCAGCTACCAGACAGCGAGTCTGCCTGGCAAGTCAGGCAAGGGAGCACTCGAACTGCTGCGGCGAGGGGTGGCCTTTGCCTTGCAGTCCTGAACATGTCACACGCTCTACGGGCGCATACAGGAGAAGCGGCCTGCGAGCAGGCAGGTGCCGCAACAAGGAGGGTACATGGTTTCTGAATCCCTGGTAAAGGAAGTACTGCCACTTGCGTACAAGGGTAGGGGTGGCGCACAGGGCGAGGGAAAGGTGAGAGAGTGGTGGAATCTGCCTGGAGGAAGGCGGCTGATTGTCACCACCGACAGGCTCTCGGCATTCGACAGGGTGCTTACGGCAGTGCCGTTCAAGGGCCAGGTGCTCAATGAGCTTTCGGCGTTCTGGTTCAGGCAGACCGCTGATATTGTACCGAATCATCTCGAGTCCACTCCGGATCCCAATTGTGCCATCGTCCGGGAAGCTGAACCTCTGCCTGTAGAAGTCATTGTACGTGGCTACATTACCGGTGTTACCTCCACCGCACTGTGGCGGCGTTACGAGCTTGGTGAGCGCACCATCTATGGGCAGCACTTTCCGGAAGGGCTGCGCAAGAACGAGAAGCTGCCTGTACCAGTCATTACGCCTACTACGAAAGGCGGGCCTACCGGCCATGACGAACGGCTGGATCTCGACGAAGTGGTAACGCGCGGCTGGATGGCTGCTGCATTGTGGGATCAGATCAAGCAGGCGGCGCTTGCGCTGTTCCAGAGAGGAACGGAAATCGCTGCCCGGGCAGGCCTGATTCTTGTGGATACCAAGTATGAATTCGGTCTGGATGCCGAGGGGAAACTGGTGCTTATCGATGAGGTGCATACACCCGATTCCTCGCGCTTCTGGCTGGCATCAAGCTATCAGCAGCGATTCGAGGCTGGGCTCGAGCCGGAATGCTTTGACAAGGAATTCGTGAGGCTCGAGTATGCCAGGACGGGCTACAGAGGCGACGGCGAACCTCCAGTCATGCCTGATGAACTGTGGGTCCGGACGAGTCTGTTGTACCAGGAATCCTTCGAGCGGATCACCGGCATGCCTTTCATACCGGCTTCCTATCCTGTCGAACCGAGAATCCAGGCTGTGCTCAAATCGGAGGGTCTGCTATGAGTGGCAAGGTAGTAATTCTGACGGGAAGCCAGGCTGACATGCCGCATGTGGATGCAATCGGCAAAGCGCTCTCGCAGTTCGGGATCCAGCATGAAGTGCATATTGCATCAGCTCATAAGACGCCTCGCAGGCTGCTCGATCTGATTGATGCGCTGGAGCATGTCGCAGAGCCTGTTGTGCTGATTACGGTCGCAGGAAGATCCAATGCGCTTTCGGGTATGGTCGATGCTGCCACCACAAGGCCTGTCATTGCCTGTCCTCCTCCCTCCGAGGCCTGGGGCGCACAGGATATCTGGTCCAGTCTGCGGATGCCGTCGGGCGTGGCTCCCATGGTGGTCATGGATCCGGCAAACGCAGCACTGGCGGCAGCCAAGATGCTCGGGCTGCAGGATACGACCATCCGAGAGGCGGTACGCCTTTCACAGGAACAGCAGGTGCAGAGATTGCTTGATCAGGATGCCGCGCTCGCGGGAACACGCGGCAGGAGCATCGCTGAAGGAAGTGCATTGTGACCGAAGATCGCTTCGATGCCATCGAAATGAAAGAAGCCTGCGGCATTGTCGGCATTGCAGGTGCCGAGGCATCGAGACTTGCATTCTACGGGCTATTTGCCCTCCAGCACCGGGGTCAGGAATCCGCCGGCATCGCCGCAAGCGATGGCATATCGCTCAGACTGCACAAGGATACCGGGCTGGTGTCACAGGTCTTCCGTGACAGAGACCTCGACCAGCTTGCAGGGAATTTTGCCATCGGCCATACCCGCTACTCCACGACTGGTGGTTCGACAGCCCGCAACGCACAGCCATTTCTCATAGATACCCGGTATGGGCCTCTGGCGCTGGGGCACAACGGCAATATCGCCAATGCGCCTGCCCTGCGAAAGATGCTCCTCGAAAAAGGGATAGGCCTCATGACCGGTTCCGACAGTGAACTGCTCGCAATGATGCTGGCCGGCTCCGAAGGGGAGAACTGGCCGGCTCGCATTGCCTCGGTGATGCACCAGTGGGTGGGCGCCTACTCGCTCGTCCTGCTCACCAAGGATGGAGTCTATGGTGTTCGTGATCCATGGGGCTTCAGACCGCTGGCATGGGGAGAGCTGTCTGATGGTGGCTACGCGCTTGCATCCGAGACCTGTGCCCTGCAGCTCCTTGGCTGCAGGGAAATAGGCGAAGTGCCTCGTGGCGCCATCGTTCGGCTCGATGGGGCAACACTCACTATGTTCGATGGATGGAGCATGGCATCCCAGGGGAACCCTGAGACGCGCAGCCAGCCGCAACAGGCTTCCTGCAGCTTCGAGTATGTCTATTTCTCTCGCCCGGACTCGGTGTGGAACGGGAAATCGGTGCATGCGGTACGGCGGGCAATGGGCGAGATTCTCGCTGAGGAAGCACCTGCCGATGCCGATGTGGTGATCGCCGTTCCGGATTCCTCGATTGCGGCTGCAATCGGTTATGCTCACCGCTCGGGGATTCCCTATGACGAAGGCCTGGTCAAGAACCGCTATATCGGCCGCACGTTCATCGAGCCGACGCAGTCACTTCGAAAGAAAGGCGTGGCACTCAAGTTCGCTACTCTTCCCGGCACGCTGCAGGGTGCGCGCATCGTAGTGGTTGATGACTCGATCGTGCGGGGTACGACTACCAAACCGCTCGTCGCACTGCTGCGTGCCGCAGGAGCCAGTGAAGTGCATCTGCGGATTGCTTCGCCGCCAGTCCTCCATCAGTGCTACATGGGCGTGGACATGGGCGAGCAGCTCATTGCCGTGGGCAGGACTGTTGACGAGATCGCCAGAGAGCTGGGAGCAGACTCACTCGCCTATCTGAGTGTGGACGGTCTTGCAAGGGCCATAGGAGTGCAGGGGCTCTGCAGAGCCTGTTTTGATGGCAATTATCCGATTCCTGTCGATGAGGGATTCGAAAAATCGAGCTTTGAAGGGGGTATCCGATGAAGGTGCTGCTCGTCGGCGGAGGGGGGCGGGAACACGCACTCGCGCGTTCGATTGCGGGCTCTCCACTGTTGGACCGGATGATAGCGGTGCCGGGGAATCCAGGCATCGAGGAGCTGGCCGACTGTGCGCCGCTGTCTCCACTTGATGTGAAGGCGATAGCGGATCTTGCGGTTCAGGAGCGAGTGCAACTGGTGGTGATCGGCCCTGAAGCGCCTCTTGCTGCCGGCCTGGCCGATGAGATACGCAAGCGAGGCATTCCCTGCTTTGGAGCCGGAAAAGATGCAGCCCGCATGGAGAGCTCCAAGGCTTTTGCAAAGGCATTCATGGACCGGCATGGCATTCCCACGGCTGCGTGGAAGAGCTTCACGGAGGCAGCAGCAGCGAAAGCATGGGCGCGGGAGTTCGGCAGGCCGGTAGTGGTCAAGGCATCGGGGCTTGCTGCTGGCAAAGGAGTGATTGTACCGGAATCGGAAGAGGAACTTGATGCAGCGATCACGCAACTCCTGGCTCTGGGAGGCGAGGATGGTTCGATTGTGCTGGAGGAGCGGCTGGATGGGCAGGAGCTTTCGCTCATAGCGCTGTGCGATGGTACGCGGTATGCGCTGCTGCCTCCTGCGAGAGATCACAAGCGGCTGCTCGATGGCGATCATGGTCCCAATACGGGAGGCATGGGTACGATCGCACCGGTGTGCAGCAGGGAGCTTGCAGAGGAGTATGCCCGTCAGGTCATTGCACCAGTGCTCAGGGGGCTGGCGGAAGAGGGGACGCCTTTTGTGGGCGCTCTCTATGCGGGACTCATGCTGACCAAGGATGGCCCGCGCGTATTGGAGTACAATGCCCGATTCGGCGACCCCGAGACCCAGGTCATGCTGCCGCTGCTCGATGGTGACCTGCTGGCTGCCTTGTATGCTGCTGCCAGGGGGCGGCTTGACCCTTCGATGATCCGCTGGCAGGAGCGGCATGCTGCCTGTGTCGTGCTCGCAGCACATGGCTATCCCGAACATCCGCGCAAAGGCGATCCCATTACCATAGGCGAGCTGCCCGAAGGTGCATGGATGCTGCATGCAGGTACTGCCCGCAAAGATGGACATCTCGTCACGGCAGGGGGAAGGGTGCTCTGCGCTGTTGGCGTTGACGATACGCTTGCAGCAGCGAGGGCAAAAGCCTATGCGGCAGCATCCAGCGTGCACTTTGATGGCGTCCATTTCCGATCAGACATCGGATCCGATCTGCAGCATCCGAAGCCCGCAAGTTCCTATGCAGCCGCAGGTGTCGATATTGATGCAGGGAACAGGGCGGTAGCCATGATGAAAGCTGCAGTCGTGTCGACCTATGGGCCGGAGGTGCTCGCAGGCATTGGCGCCTTTGGCGGCCAGTATGATGCCTCGAAACTCAAGAGTCTCCGCAAACCTGTCCTGGTTGCCTCGACTGATGGCGTCGGTACCAAGACTAGCCTGGGGCTCTCTCTAGGCAGGGTTCGCCAGCTTGGCCATGACATTGTCAACCATTCCTTCAATGATATTCTGGTGCAGGGCGCCCGACCGCTCTTTTTCATGGACTACATCGCTGCCGACAGACTTGATCCCGCCAAAGTAGCGGAAATCGTTGCAGGCATGGCAGAAGCATGCAAGGCAGGTGGCTGCGCGCTGCTTGGCGGGGAAACGGCAGAAATGCCGGGAACCTATCGCACAGCAGAGATGGATATTGCCGGTACCATTGTTGGCGTGGTCGAGGAGGAACGGAGACTCCCGCGGCCGAACCTTCAGGCCGGCGACGTGCTGGTGGGCCTCGCTTCGTCGGGACTGCATACCAATGGCTATTCACTGGCACGCCGCATTGTGGCCGGCAAGAAGCTCGACCGCCATTATACAGGCCTCGATGGCACGCTTGCCGATGCTCTGCTGGCGCCGCACCGGTCCTACCTGCCCCTGCTCGATGCTGCTCTGAAGGCGGATCCTCAGCCAGTCAAGGCACTGGCGCATATCACCGGCGGCGGATTTCTTGAAAACATTCCTCGCGTCCTGCCTGAGGGCCTTGATGCGCATATTCGCCTGGGTTCCTGGCCTGTGCCGGCACTGTTCAGGCTTCTGCAGGATTGGGGCCAGGTGGATGCAGAAGAAATGTACCGCGTCTTCAATATGGGCATCGGCATGGTTGCTATAGTCGCCGAACATGATGTTGAACGTTTCCTCAGACTCGTACCCGAGCCTGCTTTTGTGATTGGCTCACTCGAGCCCGGTACCGGGAAGGTGCGTCTTGAGTAGCTCCAGGAATGGCCATCTGACAGAGAAGGAGCCTGCATGAGGGTTGTCGTGCTTGCTTCGGGGAATGGATCCAATTTTCAGGCGCTCGTTGACGCACTCCACGACGGCAGCATAGCCGGTTTGGAGATTGCTGCGCTGGTCTGCAATGTACCTGGCGCACCCTGTCTGGGACGGGCAGTGCGTGCTGGCATACCAGCGTGGCTGTACCCGCCTGTGGCGGCATCAAGCGCTCCCGGCGCGAGCCGTGATGCACGCAGGCGAGCCTATGACAGACATCTCGCCGACATCGTGGCGCAGTGGGAGCCTGACTATGTCCTGCTGCTCGGCTGGATGCGCCTGCTCACTACCGAATTCCTGTCGAGGTTCCCCCTGCGTGTGATCAACATGCATCCCGCGCTGCCTGGCATGTTTCCAGGCACCCATGCAATCGAGAAAGCCTATGCTGCCTCACGAGAAGGAACGCTCGATCGCACCGGCGTCATGCTCCATCTGGTGCCTGACGAGGGTGTAGATTGCGGACCGGTACTTCGGCAGGCTGAAATCCCGATCTCGCCGGACGATACGCTTGAAAGTCTGGAGGCAAAAGTACATGCAGTGGAGCACAGAGAACTGCTCGCACTGGTTGCGGAACTCGCTGCGAGCGAAAGGCAGCGGACTGTCTGCTCAACAATGCAAGAGAGAACATGAAAGCACGGAGGAGTAGCATATGCCTTTGGCACTCGTTTCTGTACATGACAAGCAGGGGCTCGCCGAGTTTGCGCACAGGCTTGCAAAGCATGGCTGGCGTTTCCTGGCGTCGGGAGGAACTGCCGAGACTCTGCGCCGCGCAGGTCTTGCACCTGTCGATGTGGCAGCCTATACCAAATCACCCGAACTCCTGGGAGGCAGAGTAAAGACCCTGCATCCCGCCATTCACGCAGGTATTCTGGCAAGGCCTCACCAGTCTGATCTGGCGCAGCTCAAGGCGCAGGGCTGGGAGCCCATCGACATGGTAATTGTCAATCTCTATCCCTTCGAGGCGACAGTAGCCAGGCCAGGTGCTACCGACTCCGAAATCATAGAGGAAATCGACATAGGCGGGGTGGCACTCATCCGGGCTGCTGCAAAGAACGCCGAGCGAGTGACGCTGGTGATCAGTCCTGATCAGTATGATGAGGTTGCGCAGGCGATTGAGACAGGCGGCATTCCAGAATCGCTGCGCCTGCGGCTCGCTCTGGAGGGCTTCAGGCGGACAGCATCCTATGACAGGGCGATCTCGGCCTGGATGGAAGGCAGGGTGAGCTCAGCCGCTGTCGCCACTCAGGGGGCGGAAATCAATGGGAAAGATAATGAGGCGAACGTTCCAGCCAGTAGCGGATCCGAGCCCGTGCTGCTTGTTGAGGCTGGTATCGAGCGCATGCTCCGCTATGGAGAGAATCCTCACCAGCAGGCGCTGTTTGCGATCCCCACGTTCATGAAGGTGCAGGGAGAGGTGCCAGCGGGGTTCCTCAATGCTGCTGCCTCCTCCACCGCACACTCGCACAGCATGACGATGGTGCAGGCGGGACCGCTGGGAGGCAGGGTGTTGGGAGGCAAGGAACTGTCCTACAACAACCTCCTCGATCTTGATACAGCATGGCGCGCAGTGCTGGCGTTCCAGCAACCAGCAGCGGTGATTGTCAAGCATCTTTCGCCGTGTGGAATAGCTGTCGCGGAAAGCCCGGCTGCTGCATTTCAGGCAGCGCTTGCCTGTGACCCGGTCTCTGCGTTCGGCGGAATAGTCGCCTTGAACAGAACGGTGGACGAATCTACAGCAGAGGAACTGCGCGGTCTTTTCCTTGAATGTGTCGCTGCTCCCACCTTTTCCGATGCTGCGCTCAATCTGCTGAGCGCGAGAAAGAACCTGAGGCTGGTGGAAGGGGATCCGGAGCTCTACACGAAGCTTCCCTGGGAACTGCGCAGTGCCGCAGGAGGCATTCTGGTGCAGACGCGGGACGCGGGTGATCCTGCGGGAACCGAGTGGCGGGTAGCCAGTACCCGCGCGCCGACTGCTGCAGAAATGGAAGCGCTGCGCTTTGCCTGGCACGCGGTGCAGCATGTCAAATCCAATGCCATTGTGCTGGCAAGGGGAACCGCGACTGTGGGTATTGGTGGAGGACAGACCAATCGAGTTGATGCAGTGCGACAGGCCTGTGCCAGAGCGGGAGATCGTGCCCGTGGTGCCGTGATGGCCTCCGATGCCTTTTTCCCATTCCCTGATGGCATCGAAGCAGCAGCAGAAGCAGGCGTCACGGCAGTCGTGCATCCTGGCGGCTCGGTACGTGATGCCGAGGTGCTGGAAGCTGCGAACAGACTCGGCATGGCAGTGGTGCTCACCGGCATCAGGCATTTTCGTCATTGAGAGAGGAGATGAATATGGATCTTGAGATACTTTCCGAGGAAGGCATGGGACTGACCTTCGATGATGTGCTCATAGTGCCGGGGTACAGCGAAGTACTGCCCTCAGAGGTAGATATCAGCGCACAACTCGTAGCGGGCATCAGGCTCAAGGCACCGGTGCTCTCTGCAGCCATGGATACCGTCACGGAATCACGCCTTGCCATTGCACTTGCCAGAGTAGGTGGTTTTGGCGTGATCCACCGCAACCTCCCCCCGGAAGCGCAGGCTGCCGAAGTCTACAAGGTGAAACGCTCTGAATCAGGGATGATCAGCGATCCTGTGTCGCTGCCGGAGACCGCCACTCTGGCTGAAGCAGAGCACCTGATGGCCACCTATCGCATCTCCGGCATACCCATTGTCAATGCCACCACCAAGAGGCTTGTTGGCATCATTACCAACAGGGACCGCCGTTTCTGTGGACCTGAGGACATGGGCCGTCCGGTTTCAGAATTTATGACCCGCGAAGGGCTTGTCACTGCGCCAGAAGGGACCTCGGTGGATGAGGCGAAAGCCATTCTCCGCAGACACAAGATCGAGAAACTTCCCTTGGTGGACCAGGAAGGCCGCCTCAAGGGTCTCATCACCATCAAGGATATTGTCAAACGCGAAGAATACCCTGATGCAGCCATCGATGAGCGCGGCCGGTTGCGGGTAGGCGCTGCAGTGGGGGTAGGCAAGGACCTCGAAGAAAGGGTCAGCCTGCTGCATGCACGCGGTGTTGATGCAGTAGTCATCGATACTGCACACGGACATACCAGGTCGGTGATTGAGGCCATACGCCGCATCAAGAGTGTTGCTCCTTCTCTGCCTGTCATCGCCGGCACTGTGATGAACGCCGAGGGTACGGTGGCGCTTATCAAGGCAGGCGCCGATGCAGTCAAAGTGGGCGTGGGCGCTGGTTCGATCTGTACGACCCGTATCATCTCCGGCGCCGGCATGCCGCAGCTCACTGCAATCTACGAATGTTCCAAGGCAGCGAGAGCATATGGCATTCCTATAATCGCTGATGGCGGCATCCGTTATTCCGGCGATATCGTCAAGGCGATTGCAGCCGGAGCAGAGACAGTCATGCTGGGGAGTATGCTTGCCGGCCTTGAAGAGGCGCCTGGCGAGCTGGTGCTCTACGAGGGCAGACAGTTCAAGAGCTATCGAGGCATGGGCAGTCTGGGCGCATTACAGGGTTATGGGCGAGACCGCTATGGTTCTGGACAGGGAGGCGGCAAGCTGGTGCCGGAAGGTGTGGAAGGCATGGTGCCATATCGAGGCAAACTGGCTGATTACATCGCACAGATGATGGGTGGTCTGCGTTCGGGCATGGGCTATGCCGGCGCCCGTACGCTGCAGGATCTCAGATCAGCCCGGATGGTACGCATTACAGCTGCTGCTTATGCAGAGAGCCATCCTCACAGCATCGTCATCACCAAGGAAGCGCCAAACTACCAGAGGAGGGACTGACCAGCAGAGAGTTGTGGACACGGCAAGCCGGATGCAGCCCGGACGGCCACGGCAGGCAAGGATTTTCCCTTGTACTCTCAATGACTTGCACTACAATTATTAAAGGTACATCGTGTGGAGCATCCTGGTCATTTGAACTGTGATATCCCCGGGGCTCGCCCCGGATAAATCTGATGTCCAGGAGGCAAAGTATGAGGAAAGCAAGTTTCTCTGTGGGTGTGCTGTTGCTTGGATGCCTGCTGTGCGTGATGCTGACGGGATGCGACCTGCTGCAGGAACTGCTGAATCAGATGAAACCCTATCAGGAAGACTTCGGTAACGTGGTGCTGGGTACCAACACAGGCCCAACCTACTGGTATGTGTATCCAGAATCTACGGGCAGCGCAGCAGTCATTACTGATCCAACGGGATCGGGCAGGGGCAAAGTGCTAGAGCTTAAGGATGCCATTATGGGAACCCATGACAAAGGCATCGTAGTCTATTCGCCGGTCATTGACGGGCTCAAGACGGCGAACCTGCTGGGGAAGAAGCTCGAGCTGGATTTCTACCGGGTAGACGATGTGTCTGCTCGCTGGTTTCTGCTTGCCAAGACCCAGAACGGCGCTTTTGTCATGATTGATCCCTACCATTCAGTGGATGCCTATGCAGCGCTGAATCACCAGTATGTCGGCATCAGCCCTAATACATGGTACCGCTTGAAAATCACCTTTGGCACAGGGTCCTATACGGTCGAGGTCCGCGAGGCAGCCAGCAGCACACTGGTGGGCACCATCTCACAGGCTATGAATTCAGAGAACTATGCCCATCTCGCCGACCAGGATGGGCGGATCTGCTTCGGCAGCTGGTTCAGCGGAGCGCCAGATACGTCATATGGTCATGTCTACATTGACAACATCAAAGTAGGAACGCTGTAGTACAGGCAAGGTGTTCTGAATGGCAGGGGAGTGGTTCTGAAGTCTCCTGAAAGCACAACGGCTTCCCGCAGACGGGAAGCCGTTGTCGTACTGAAGGCAATCGGATGGTGTAGATTGTAAGCCGAGATCGGGATTCGAACCCGACACCTGCGCATTACGAGTGCGCCGCTCTGCCTAATGAGCTATCTCGGCACGCAACGCGCCACACTATAGCAAACACCAGGGGATTCAATCAAGAGTTGGCAGATTGGGCAGGCGTCTGCATCCTGTCTGTCAGGCAATTGTATGCGCTGCGCAAGCTTGGCGGTAAGCGAGCAGTGCGGCGCCCAGCAGCCCCGCATCCTCGCCCAGAGCCGCCTGCCTGATGCGATAGTTCGGTGCCTCAGGATCAGCAGAGCCATACCCTGCAAGCAGTTTGGTTGTTCGTATGCGTATGCGCTCAAGCAGCCCCTGCCGCAGGCCGACTCCCCCACCAATGACGATGCAGGGATTCCCCAGCGTCAGCATGAGTGTGGCACAGGCATGTGCCAGATACGAGGCTTCAAGTTCCCATGCAGGGTGGTTATCATGCAGTGCTGCTCCCGGCTTCCCCCACCGCAGTGCCAGCGCTGGGCCGCACGCAAGCCCTTCCAGACAATCTCCGTGGAATTCGCAGATACCAGGGAAGAGGTCCTGCGATGCATGTGGTATGCGAATATGGCCGAACTCGGGGCGTGCAGGTCCGGGTAACGGGCGCCCTTCCACCAGCAACCCAAGTCCTATGCCGGTACCGACAGTGAGATAGCAGACTACGGGCTCGTGCAGCGCTGCTCCCCATTGATACTCGGCCATCGCAGCCGCCGTTACGTCTGTATCAATTGCCACCTCAGTACCTGTTGCTTCCCGAAAGGGGCTGGCTATGGGGATGTTGCTCCAGCCTGGTTTGGGTGTGGATACCGTGGAGCCCCAGCCAGGATCGTGTCGGTCGAGCTGCAGGGGGCCGAACATGGCGATGCCAGTCGCCTCCAGCGTGAGCCCCTTTTTCTGCTGTTCATTGAAGAATGAGATGCAGGCATGCAGCGTAGCTTCTGGCGTGGTGGTCGGGATTCTGCAGACGGCGAGCTGTTCCGGAATGCCTGTTGCATCGTTCCATTCATACACGGCGCAGACAAACTTGGTACCGCCGCCTTCGACAGCTCCTGTAAGCATTGCCTTACTCTTCTTCACCATCATCCTGCGGCAGCGATGGCAGAGTATCCTCAAATGGCTTGTCGATCTTGATGAATCGAGGAGGATTGCGGAATATTGCCTTCACATAATAATAGAAATCATCATGCTCGCCAAAATGCCCCTGAATATGGCCGAGCATGCAGTAACCCGCTTCTTCCAGCACCTTTTCGCCCAGGCTCCTGTATTTGGCACCTGATATCTCGAGTCTGATCACTGCAAAAGGTATTTTTCTGAGCAGTTCAGTATCGATGAGTTTCAGCATATGGTGAATGGCACTAGTTGCGTGGTAGTCGCGATCGAGCACCAGATATCGAAGGTCAAAGGTAAAATTCCTGCCTGATACTCTCTGTATGATGGCAAAGGATGCGAGCGTCTTCCCGTCACGGAGTTCGAGGACGGTATAGGGTTCGCCAGGCGAACGTTTCCAGTCGCCGAGAATCTCTTCCATGAGATCGAGCTCGACGCCCTTGAATGCGTTCGTATTCAAGGCAATGGTCTGATATTCCCTGAAATCAAGCATGGCAAGCATTCATGAGCCTTTTTTCTTTCACGGATTTATAGAAAAAAATATAGCCCACAAGCTCCTTTTTGTAAAGGTATACACTTGTAAATTTTTTCTGAAACATTATAAATTTCAAAAATGTAATGTATTTTGGTAAAAATATTCAGCAATTCCCGTCCTGTTTCGTGCAACTTCATGACAGGAGCGCTACCGCTCCCCTGTATGGGAACGGCAGCGCCCAGCAGCAATCCTGCAACCCCTCTCACCGAACCATGACTCCGAAGAAAGGTTCGATCACCACAGGATTCCCCAGCCTGACCTCGAACTGGGTCTCGAATCTGAAGTTCCTGAATTCGATCGCCAACGTATGCGTGCCCGGTTCCAGTACCCCTCTGAGGGATTTCTGATACTTGTTGTCAATATAGATATCGAAATCCTTCATGTCGAGTTTGCGGCCGAACATATCCATGAAGCTCTGTGGCAGTCGGACCTCATATTCCACAAGCGCCGGCTGCAGTACAATCTGCAGAGTCATCGGGCCATTCACCCTGATGCGCTCTACATAATCGCGATAGCCGGTTGCAGAGATGCGGATCGTGTAGCTGCCCGGGCTGAGGAAGCCATAGTAGGGGGTCTGCCCGACATAGCTGTCATCAATATAGACTGCAGCTCTGATGTTATTGTTGAGATTGATCGATACGGGGAAGGTCGCCCGCAACAGACTTGCGAAGAAGGAAACCGGACCCGTCAACTGGACGGTTCGGAAATAGGAGTCATAACCAGGTGCGCGGACTTCGATCTGGTACGAACCGGCAGGGTAGGAAACCGCAAACGGAACGGTACCTGCGTATGATCCGTTGATATAGACCTGAGCTCCAGCTACGTTTGACTGTATCTGCAGCAAGTGAGCACGGGGCGGGGGTGGTGGCGGTGGAGGTGCTGGAGGCACGGGTGTATTCCCCAGCGTCGCGATAATGGTGACAGGCGTGTTCCCCAGAACTACAGTAGTGGAAAAATCAGGGTAACCATCCATGCTGACCCTTACCTTGTACGTACCAGGTAGCAGGAGCACGGAAAAGTTGGGATTGGTGTATCCGGCCAGCTTGTCTTCAATATACACTCTGGCTCCGTGTACATTTGACTGTATGGTGAGGGCGGTTTTGGCCTGTGCCGAAAGCCCCGACACCAGCAGGCATACCAGAAGAATCAATCCAATGTATCGTTTCATGGTTCTCTGCCTCCTCAGCAGGTGGGTTCATGGATGAAACCCATTTCGCAGTCTTTTTGTTACACGGCTTCTCTTCAAAACTATAACGGCAGAGGATGAATTTTGCATGATCTGATGTTTCTGTATCTTTCGAGATGCGATATTGTTTTCTAATTGTGTCATGGTTATTCATGCTGGCGACTCTGCCGGCAGGGAGGAACAGGAAATGAAGAAGAACATGATACTGGCCTTGCTTGTCGCAATGCTCGCTATCATGCCTGCAGCGGCTGAGTTCGGCCTGGGTGGTTCGCTGTCTGGCCTGTATTCACCCGCAGCAACCATGGAAGAGATGCTGGCACGTCTTCTGAGTGGCGATGGTATCTTTCATGGCATGTTTGTGGAGATCGGAGGAAAGTATACTACCTTCGGTGCATCCTTTGCCTGGTCAAACTTGCTTCCTGGTATTGGTGGCAATCCCTTCAGAGATGCGGATCGCATGATGTATATCCAGGGGCATCTGGTTGGCTATAAAGCGATGCTGGATCCTTTTATCGAAGTGGGGTTCGGCAGACTGACAAGAGACTATGCGAACTATATCGATGATCCCGACCCATTCCAGCCTCTCACCGCGACGCGATATCTGGCAGGAGGTGGCGGGCTTGGCCTGACGGCCGGCAGGCTGAATATTTTTACCAAGATTCTCTATCTGGTTCCTGCTGGCCAAGTCACTGGCTGGAATGGCTATCCGCTGGAGCCATACATGACTGCTCCAACGCTGAAAGTCTTGGCAGGAGCGAAGCTTGTCTTCTAGCGGAACGGATTGGGTCAGCATCATGCCTGCAAGGGGTTCCCGTGAGGGAGCCCCTTTGCTTTTTCAATGAACATTCTATCGGCAGTATTGTCTGGCCCCCTGGCTGTCCCATATCACAGAATGGTATTCCAATCTTGCATATTTATTCATATGCTCTTGCCTTGCAAACAATTACATTTCTTCTGTTGACGAGCTGACAAACCCGTGTGATGATAGAGCCGGAGGTACGCAACCATGCCAATGGGTGATAAATATGGTACACACCGCGTCATTGAACCGGTTGGCGTCATGCCGCAGACAGCGCTCAAACTTGACAATGACATGTCGAAACTCTATGACAACGAAATTCTCGTTGATGTCATTGCGCTGAACATCGATTCAGCCAGCTTCACCCAGATCGAGGAGGAAGCCGGCGGCGATGAGGAAAAGATAAAGGCCATCATCATGAACATTGTTGGCACACGGGGCAAGCAGCAGAATCCCGTGACAGGCTCCGGCGGCATGTTCATTGGCCGTGTGGCCAAAATTGGCCCGGCGCTTGCACACCGTGATCTCAAGGTCGGTGACAAGATCGCAAGCCTTGTCTCTCTTTCCCTGACCCCGCTCAAGATTGAGCGAATTCTGGCGGTGCACAAGGACATCGACCGTGTGGAAATCGTTGGTCAGGCCATCCTCTTTGAGTCTGGCATCTATGCCAAGCTGCCTGATGACATGGATGAGCGCCTTGCGCTGGCGGCACTCGATGTTGCCGGCGCTCCCGCACAGACTGCCAAGCTGGTGAAGCCGGGTGATTCCGTCCTTGTTCTTGGAGCTGGTGGCAAGTCCGGCCTTCTCTGCTGCTATGAGGCCATGAAGCGCGTCGGACCGACCGGCCGTGTGGTGGCCAATATCCATTCGGAACGCTCCCGCGCCTACATCGAGGAAATGGGCCTGGCACATGAAATTGTTGTAGGCGATGCCACCAAGCCGGTGGAACTCCTCCACAAGGTGCTCTCGGCCAACAAGGGCCGCGAATACGATATTGCCATCAATTGCGTGAATATCCAGGGATGCGAGATGGCATCCATCCTTCCTGTCCGTGATGGCGGGCTCGTCTATTTCTTCTCCATGGCGACCAGCTTTACCCGTGCAGCCCTTGGTGCCGAAGGCATCGGCAAGGATGTCACCATGATCATCGGCAACGGCTACACAAAGGATCACGCGGAAATTACGCTCTGGGAGCTGCGCGAGAATCCCAAACTCCGCGCATTCTTCGAACAGCATTACGTGAAATGAGCCAGAGGGGCTCTCCTGCGGGAGCCCCGTTCCCCCGCCGACAGGCTTTGTACAAGGAGGCAGCATGAGCCAGAAACTCGTCATTACCTGTGCCTGCACAGGTGCCGAAACCACAAAAGCCCAGCAGCCTGCGCTGCCCATCACACCCGAAGAAATCGCGGATGCAGCCTATGATGCATGGAGAGCCGGCGCTGCCATTCTGCATCTCCATGTACGCGATGCCGAAGGAAAGCCAACCATGGATACGGAGGTATTCCGGCGCACCATGGAGCTGATCCGGCGCAAGTGCGATATTGTGATCGAGATCACCACCGGTGGTGCAGTGGGGGATACCCCGGAAGCCCGGCTTGCTCCGCTGGTTGCATTGGAGCCTGAAATGGCCAGTCTCGATTGCGGCACGGTGAACTTCGGCAATGATTACATCGTCAATACGCTGCCCATCATGCGGCAGTTTGCCCAGGCCTTCAGGGACCATGGTGTCCGCCCCACACTGGAATGTTTCGACCTCGGACATGTCCATGCATCGAAAATACTCATTGAAGAAGGACTCATCGCGCCTCCCTATCACTACGGTTTTGTGCTGAATGTGCCGGGAAGTGTACCCTATTCTCCTGAAGCTCTGCTGGAGTTCCGGCATGCCATGCCCCAGGGGGCTTTCTTTACCGTCATGGGCATTGGGAGGGCTTCGCTTCCTGCACAGTATGGTGCAATTGCTACTGGCGGCTGGATCCGGGTCGGCTTCGAGGACAATGTCTACTACGCCAAAGGCCGTCTGGCCACTTCCAATGCGGAGCTCGTAGAACGGGCCGCGCGTATCGCCAGGGAAGCACAGCTCGAAATCGCAACACCCGACGATGTCCGTGCAATGCTCAAGCTCAGGAGATAATCATGCATGAATACCCTTCCTTCGACTGGAGAAGGATTCCTCTCTACAGCAACGTCACGCCAGAGCAGTGGTATGACTGGCACTGGCAGATGTCCCATGCCATCCGTGACATTCCCACGCTGGAACAGGTGGTACCGCTGAGTGAACAGGAAAAGCATGACATAGGCGAAGTGCTCAAGATCTTCCGGATGGCGATCACGCCGTACTATGCATCGCTGATAGATCCGGTGAATCCCGCCTGCCCGGTACGCCTGCAGGCTATTCCGCGTATCCAGGAAACCCATTTCCTTGCCTCAGATCAGGCCGATCCTCTCCATGAGGATGTCGACTCGCCTGTGCCTGGTCTCACCCATCGCTATCCCGACAGAGTGCTGCTCCTTGTCACCAACATCTGCTCGATGAACTGCCGCCACTGCACGCGCAGACGCTTCGTTGGCCATGAAGATGTCCACCTTGATGAGCAGCGCATCAGTGCTGCAATCGATTATATACGCCGCACGCCTGTCGTCCGCGACGTGCTCATTTCTGGTGGCGATCCCCTGGTGCTCTCGACAGAGAGGCTCGAGCGCATCATCTCGGAAATACGTGCGATTCCGCATGTAGAGATTATCCGCATTGGGACGAGGACGCCTGTCGTGATGCCGATGCGCATCACCGATGAGCTCGTCGAAATGCTGAAGAAGTATCATCCGATCTATATCAATACCCACTTCAATCACCCCAAGGAAATCACGAAAGAAGCACGGGAAGCCTGTGAGAAGCTGGCCAATGTCGGCATTCCCCTGGGCAACCAGAGCGTGCTGCTCAGAGATGTCAACGACTGCCCGGTGCTGATGAAGAAGCTGGTACAGAAACTGCTCACCATCAGAGTCAAGCCATACTATATCTACCAGTGTGATCTTTCTCTGGGCATTTCCCATTTCAGAACCACGGTGTCCAAGGGTATCGAGATCATTGAGAATCTCCGAGGCCATACCAGTGGGCTTGCGGTGCCTACCTTCGTCATCGATGCTCCCGGAGGCGGCGGCAAGATTCCTGTCATGCCGGACTATCTCATTACCTCGAATGAAAAACGAGTCATCCTCCGCAATTACGAAGGTGTCATTACAACCTATGATGAGCCGGAAACCTACAAGGAAGACTGCGGAATGTGCAGGATATGCAAGGATGAGCCCTGGCTGGAGCCAAGCTGCGGTGTAGCGCGTCTGCTCAGCGGCCAGGAGCGGGTGCTGGAACCGAAGAATCTGGCACGGGCAGTCAGATCGGCCCATCACGAATCCGGTACCTGAAGCCATGCTGCCTGCTTCGGACTGGTTTGCCCGGCGCATCAGTCTGGTGACGGGGCTTGGCAGCGGAAGCGGCAAGACAACCTTCACCAAGGCAGCGCTCGCCTCTCTCCACAGGGCGGGGGAGCGCTGCATCATCATCAGCGCTGGTTTTGAAGGAGGAACAGATCCTGTCAACGGAGTCTCTCGTGTGCCTGTATTCCAGGTAGAGGGAGGAGATGTCTTTCTGACGGCGGCAAGGCTACTCCCGCTTCTTGATTGTGCCCCTGTGATCATGGACGTGCCTTCCCGCACGCAGACGCTCGCAGATGAAAGCCAGCAGGCGCGGCCTCCGCGGGGCATGAGCGCGCTCGGTCCGCTCGTAATGGTCAGGGCAGGAAGAGAGGGCGTTGCGCTTCTGGCTGGACCCTCCCGCAATGATGATCTGCCTCGAATCATTCAGAGAGCACGCGAGCTTTCCGGGATTTCGACTGTCCTGGTTGATGGATCTCTGGACAGGATTTCGCAGATTTCCGCGCTGCCCGAAGCGACACTGTTCTGCAGCGTGATGGCAGACAAGGCAGGCTGGCAACGGGCCGTACACCGCATGACTGTGTTCCATGCGCTGGTGACGCTCCCGGTCTGGCAGCAGCAGGCAGCAGCGATGGAAGCTTCAGTGGAACTCCCCGGTCTGCTGACATCCGAGCTGTACGGCAGTATTGCAGCAAATCGCGTGGCAGTGGTAGTCGATGACATGGCGCATGTATTTCTCTCTGATCAGGAAGTGCTTGCTCTGGCATCACAGCGAAGACTCCACGTAAGACGAAAAGTTACCTTTGGAGGTTTCTGCGTAGTGTTGCGCGATGTGGATGGTATCAGATTCAGGCAGGCACTCCGCCCAGACGTAGATGCTGCGGTGTGCTGCTGGAATCCCTATGTTCATGAAACACCTGGAGTGGCGGCATGACATTCGTCGGAAATCAGATACCTCGGCATGTCCTCGATTTTGCACGTGTCTCCGAGTTTCTCGGTTTGCTGCAGCCACTCACTCCCTACGGGCGCGACATCCTGGACTCGACGGGGTTCATCGAGAATGGGGCGACGCTGGAACGTCTGTATGATGATATTGAGGCAGCCGGGCGAGCGGTGAGAACCCTGCAATCGAAGGGGACGGCATTTGAAAGGGTATGCTGGCATCTTGGAAGGATGCCAAGGCTCCCCTCAATCGGGGATGCTGACTCCTGGGGGCTCATGGAGCTCTTTCTGGTGAAGAAGTTCCTGGCACACTGCAAAGCTGCAGGCAGTCTGCTGGATGATGCGACAGTTCACTATTTCGGACTCGATTTTGCTTGTGAAGGCCTGCTTGCACATCTTGCCGCCGGCAATGCGGATGCCGAGTCATTTGCCATAACGGAACGCCATGAACCAAGGCTCGCTGCCATACGAACCAGACTCAGCGAGCTGACAGCACAGGCCAAGACCTACAGGAAGAATCTGGAAAGCAGGGTGCGCGACTCTCATGGACTGGAATTCATGGGCAGAGAATTTCTTCTGGTTACCCATGAAAAAGGCCTTGCCCTGGCGCGCGTCTGCAGCGAACCCGATGCTCCCAGGATCGAAGTTGAGCCATATGATGAGCGATACGTAAAGATACGCCTGCTTCCTGATGCTGATCTGCTTACGCTAGAGGAAGAACGACGTGCCGCACGTGAAATGGAGCGAACCCTCGAGGAAATAGTGATCAGGCGTCTGGCGCAGGAGACCGCATCGTGCAGCGAGCAGATCGAACGCGCTGTTCAGGCGATCGGTCGCTTCGACGCAGCGCTGGCCCGGTGGACGCTGGCCAATTCCTGGCACATGACAAGACCGCAGCTCGGCAGAGCCGAGTGGAGCTGCAGGGGAGGCCGGCTTGTGCCGCTTGCATTGGAATGTCAGGAACGGGGATTTGCATACGTGCCCCTGGATCTGGAACTGGACAAGCCGGTGGCGCTTCTGACAGGTTCAAACATGGGAGGCAAGACCTGCGTCCTGCAGACCGTGCTGTTCCTCCAGGTACTCGCACAGACAGGCAATTTTGTGCCGGCAGACAGCCTGCAAGCCCCTCTGTGCGCCTGGGTTGATGTGGTGGGCTCCGAAATCGACAGTAATGGTGCACGACGGGGACTTTCATCCTTTGGCTATGAGATTCACCGCCTGACGCAGGTACTCAGGCGTGCACGATCACAGCCCGGCATCGTGGTATTTGATGAATTTGCCCAGACCACCAGTGGAGAGGAAGGCAAGGCGATCATGCAGGCAGTCTCTGAACATCTTGCGCGCTACCATGCTGTCCGGGCTCTGTTTGCCACCCATCTGGCCTGCGATTTCCGCCACCCGTACATCCGGCACTTCCGGATGGCTGGTTTGAATAGAGAAGCTGCCCGGGCAGCACTTGCTTCCGGAGAAAACAGTGCCGATGATACTCAGCGGGGAGTACTGTCATCCAGCAGTCCTGCAGAAGGCAGCGATGCAGCTGACGGTACTGCGCCTGCGACCGAAAAAGACCTGACGGAAAGACTCCGTGCCATCAACGCCATGATGCAATACCGAGTGATTCCGGCGGAACTGAGTCAGGACATCCTCCGTTCCGATGCAATAATGATTGCGGAACTGCTGGGACTCGATCGTCCGGTCATCGACCGGGCAAGAGCTTTGCTGGAAGGAGAACGACAATCATGCGATCCAAGCTGAACCTGCCACAGGACAAGATCGACAGAGCCCGTGCACTGGCTGCTTCCATCTGTGCACCTGTTCTCGAATTCATAGAACAGCATACTACGGTGACGGTGGAGCGTGCGACACTCCGTCTGCTCGGCGCGGATGGAGCCTCACCGGATGGTATCCCCGTACCCAACCTGGTGGTGGACGCACTGAGGGACAGGCTCGGTGAAGGAGTGGCAGCATGGTATGCGAACGCTCTCCTGCAGACCGGTCTTGAACAGGCCGAGCTTGACAGACGGATTGCCGAAGGATTCAGCATTGCGACGCTGCCGATGGGCGATCGTCAGCGGGCGCTCGAGCTTGCCAGCGAATTGGCAGCGAGGAATTTTGCGCGCATCGATGCAAATCGTGCCTTCCGTCAGGCAAAGCAGGAAGAATACAAGGGCCGCAACCATAGCCCACTGCTGTACCTGATTGTTGCCACAGGCAATATCTATGAGGACGTGAAACAAGCCCAGGCCGCCGCCCTCCATGGTGCGGATGTCATCGCCGTTATCCGTACCACGGCGCAGAGCCTTCTTGATTACGTGCCCTATGGAGCGACTACCGAAGGCTTTGGAGGTACCTATGCGACCCAGGAGAATTTCCGCATCATGCGGCAGGCCCTGGATGAGGTCATGGAGCGTGAGCGCCGCTACATCTACCAGACCAACTATGCTTCCGGGCTCTGCATGCCGGAAATCGCAGCCATGGGCGCGCTCGAGCGTCTCGACATGATGCTGAACGATTCGATGTACGGCATCCTGTTCCGCGACATCAACATGTACCGCACCTTCGTCGACCAGCGCTTCAGCCGCATGATCAATGCCTACTCGGGCATCATCATCAATACCGGCGAAGACAACTATCTCACCACCAGCGATGCCTTCGAGAAAGCCTACACGGTGCTTGCCTCCCAGTTCCTGAACGAGCGCTTTGCCTATGCGGCTGGCCTCCAGCCCTGGCAGATGGGCCTCGGCCATGCCTTCGAGATGGATCCATCGATAAAGAACGGCATTCTCTACGAGCTGGCACAGGCTCAGATGGCACGCGAAATCTTCCCCGAGCACCCGCTGAAGTACATGCCACCTACCAAACACATGTCAGGTGATATTTTCAAGGGCCTTGTCATGGACAACATGTTCAACTTTGTCTCTAAGGCCACGGGGCAGGGTATCCACCTTCTCGGCATGCTCACCGAAGCAATTCACACGCCATTCATGATGGACCGCCACATCGCGGTCGAAACTGCGCTGTACGTCATGAATGGCATCGATGCCATCATGGATGAGATCGAGTTCCGCCCCGACGGATTGATTGTGCGCCGTGCCCATGAGGTGCTGGATCGCACCGTACAATTCCTCGAGGAGGTCGAGCGCATTGGCCTTATGCAGAGCATCGAGCAGGCCATGTTTGCTGATATTGCGCGCCCGCGCACAGGCGGCAAAGGCTTTGAAGGTCTCGTGCCTCGCCTCGAAACCTATGCCAATCCAGTCGAGGACAGGCTGGAGCGGGCACTCGGACTTGCCCACTGATCCCGGGAGGAAGGAGGAATACTGCATGGCAACGATAATACGGCCTTATGGCGATACGATGAATGATGGGAAGGTCCAGCTCTCGTTTACCCTTCCTGTACCCTGCGGATCGAGGGGCATGGAGGCAGCACGCCGGCTGGTCCATGCGTGGGGGTTCCATGAATGCGAAGTCGTCCATGCTGCACCCATGTCTGAGGAATTCACCTTCTTCGTGGTCTACGCTGCGACCCATCACGGCATAGACTGGGATACGGTGGAAGGTGATCGCGACGACAGTGAAAAATCAATGACCATGGACGAAATCAACGCGTTCATCAAGGAGAAGATAGGGCGCAAGGTGGTTGTCGTTGGTGCCTGTACGGGCTTTGATGCGCATACGGTCGGCATTGATGCCATCATGAACATGAAAGGCTATAACCACCATTATGGGCTCGAGCGGTACGAAATGATCGAAGCGCATAACCTGGGAGCCCAGGTACCCAACCAGAAACTCATTGAATATGCGTGTGCGCACAACGCGGACGCCATTCTGGTGTCCCAGGTGGTGACGCAGAAGGAATCCCATATTCACACGCTGACCGAATTTATCGAGCTGCTGGAGGCGCAGGGGCTCAGAGGAAGGTTCATCTGCATTGCCGGCGGCCCCCGAATTACCAACAAGCTCGCTGCCAAACTTGGCTTTGATGCAGGCTTTGGACGCGGCACCTATGCCGAAGATGTCGCGACCTTCATAGTACGGCGTATGACCGCCTCGTGAGGGCGGTGAACAGGTCAGGGAGCACGGAGGGTCAGCAGATATGGTAGAAAAGAGCATCATTCGTGCGGATGAGGCTGCAGCCATGGTCCGGGATGGCGCAGTCGTACACGTGGGAGGCTTCCTGGGCTGCGGCTCGCCAGATATGCTGCTGGCTGCGCTGCTGGCCTCAGGGAAGAGCAATTTCACGCTGGTTTGCAATGATACCGCGATTTATGATCCCAAAAGCGGGCGCACGACAGGCGTGGCACCGCTCATACTGGGGCGGCGGTTCAGGAAAGTCATTGTGTCCCACATCGGTACCAATCCCGAAACGCAGCGGCAGATGCATGCAGGCGAGCTGGAGGTTGAGCTCGTACCGCAGGGTACGCTTGCCGAGCGCATCCGGGCAGCAGGCTTCGGACTTGGAGGCATTCTGACGCCTACCGGCGTGGGGACGGAGGTGGAACAGGGCAAGCAGGTGCTCGAAGTGGAAGGCCGGCGCTTTCTGCTCGAGCTGCCGCTCCCCGGCGATGTGGCCCTTATCAAGGCGCGCAAGGCGGACAGGGCAGGCAATCTTGTCTATTCCAAGACGGCGCGTAATTTCAATCCGCTGATGGCTACCGCATGCAGCCTTGTCATTGCCGAAGTGGAGGAGATTGTGCCCATAGGAGCGCTCGATCCCGATCAGATTCACACACCTTCCATTTTTGTGGACTATCTCGTGCTGTCGGACGGAAGGCCGGAAGGAGGTTCACATGCCTGAGTATGTGGAAAACAAGGAAATCATTGCCCGACACATTGCCCGCTTCTTCAGGACCGGTCATGTGGTCAATCTAGGCATAGGGCTGCCTACACTGGTGGGAAACTATGTGCCGCCCGATGTGACCGTCATTCTGCAATCAGAGAACGGCCTTCTGGGTCTGGGGCCAGCTCCTGCGCCAGGCGAGGAAGACAAGGATCTCACGAACGCAGGCGCTCAGCCGGTCACCCTGCTTCCAGGCGGATGCTTCTTCGATTCGGCAACAAGCTTCGGCATCATCAGGGGAGGTCATGTTGATTTCACCGTGCTTGGAGTTCTCGAGGTCGACCAGGAAGGCAATCTTGCCAATTACAAGATTCCTGGCAAGATGGTGCCGGGCATGGGTGGTGCCATGGACCTTGTGGCCGGCTCCAGGCATGTCATCGCTGCGACTACCCATTTTGAGAAATCGGGAGCAAGCAAGCTCAAGCGCCGATGTACCCTGCCACTCACTGCTATGCATGAGGTTGATTATGTTGTTACCGACCTTGGCTTCTTTGAAGTGAAGGAAGGACGGTTCGTACTCAATGAATATTTTGATGCGTACGATCCCGCCTGGATCATAGAGCATACCGATGCCGACATCGTAGTCGCACCCGACTGCCATCGATGGGAGCCATAGGTTCAGGTGCAGGTTTCATGTACGAAACAGAAACGGCAGGCCTGCTGGTCTGCCGTTTCTGTTTGCCTGGCGCGCTGCTGCAGTGAAAGGGTTCGGAAGGCCCGGGCTTATGTGCCAGGTTCCGGACAGCAGGCGCATGATACTCAGGTTTGAGCGTAAATTCTCACCAGATTCAGAATTGTCTCTACTGCCGCTGTCATCTCCGACACCGAAGCCCACTCGAAGCGGCTGTGATAGTTATGGCCGCCTGTGAACACATTCGGTGTGGGGATTCCCATTTCAGTGAGCCGTGAACCGTCTGTACCTCCCCGGATGGGCCTTGCGTGCGGTTCGAGGCCGGTTGCCCTGATTGCCGCAAAGAGCCTTTCCAGGACTTCGGGGGTCTTGTCCAGTTTCTGCTTCATGTTCGCATACTGGCTGTCTCTTATACACATC